>QJZQ01000026.1 GCA_003246675.1 Nitrospirota bacterium
TCGTTCAGTGGCGCCGCCACCGCGGTTTCCAATGTCGGCCCCGGCCTTGGGAAAAGCATTGGCCCTCTGACCAACTTCTCGGGGCTGAATGATTTTTCCAAGCTGTGTCTTGCCTTCGGCATGATCGCGGGACGGCTGGAATTCTTCGCTATCCTGGTTTGCTTCAATCCCCGTTTTTGGAAACGCTGAGCGCCCACGGCCCGGGACGGCTCACATGAACAGGTGCAGGAATTTTTCCTCGAACTCGCTGAACCAGATTTGCAGCTCGATGGGGATGAGGCTGTTGATGTAGGTCAGCATGCCCATGGCGAGCGCCACGCCGAGCAGAATGAGCAGCAGGCCGCTGGCCAGGTTGGTGCTGTGCAGAAGAACCTGCCGGCCGGCGATGGTGACCATCCAGCCTTTGCCGCGCAGGACCCTCCAGAAGAGCCCGTTTTTCGGCAGGTGGCCGCAGAAGGTGGAGATGAGCATGAGCGGCAGGCCCAGGCCGATGGCGTAGAAGAACAGCAGCGTCATGCCCTGAAATACGGTTTTATCCGATGCGGCGAGGAGCAGGATGCCGGAAAGGATCGGCCCCACGCAGGGCGTCCAGCCTAAAGCGAAGGTGGCGCCGAACAGGAAAAAGCCGAAAAAACTCGACGCGGGCCGGCCCTGGAACGTGGCCCCCGAAAAACCTTTGCCGAACACTGTCATCACGCCGAACAGCGCCACCAGCACCCCCGCCCCCGTGGTCAGCGAAAACAGGTAGTCGCGCAAGACACGGCCGATGAGGCTTGCCGAAGCGCCCATCATCACAAACAGCGTCGCCAGGCCGATGAAGAAGGCCAGCGACATCAGGCCGATGCGCGTCCGGTCGGTCTGCGCGGTGATGGCGAAATACGCGGGCAGGATAGGAAGCGTGCAGGGCGAAAGGAAGCTGAACACGCCAGCGATGAACGACAGTAAAACGAGCACCAGAAGGCCGGACTGCGGCAGGTTGGGTTTCGCGGCGAAGGGGTTGTCCGTGCCACTGTCGCCAAAATTAAGAGCGGGGGGGCTCTTGGCTTCGCCCGAAGAGGGCGGGGACGCCATGTTCCCTGACGCGGCCGGTTTGAACGCGAGGCCCGTTTTCATGGCGGCGGGTTTTTCGGAGCTTGCGCAGCGGAAGCCGACATCGGGCGCCGTTTCGTCGGGATTCAGAAACTGGCGGTAGCCGCTCCTCGCGAACTGCCGCAGTGCGGACTGATAGGAAGAGCCGGGGAAGTGGCCGATGTCGCGCGCGGAGTGACCGCGCAGCACCTTGAAGCCGGCGCCGTAGTCCGGGCTCTTGTGAGTGCTGTCCTTGTAGGGCGCGTAATCGTCCTCCACCCATTCCCAGACGTTGCCCACCAGGTCGTGAACCCCCTCGGGGGAGACGCCCTGGGGAAAGGAACCCACCGGCCTCGCGCTGTTCTTGCTGCCGGCTTTGGGCGACAGGTTGGCCGCGCCCTCGATAAATTCGTTGCCCCACGGGTATTCCTGGCCTTTGGGGCCGCGCGCGGCGCGTTCCCATTGTTTCTCCGTGGGCAGCTGTTTGCCCGCCCACTGGCAGAAGTTGGCGGCATCGAACCAGGTGACGCCCACCACCGGCAGGTCGCCGGTGCCTTCGGGGTACTTCAGCCCGTCCCAGCCTTCCGGAGCAATCGCGCCGAGGTCATCGAGGTAGATCCTGTAGCGCTCGCGGGTGACCTCGAACCGGTCGATGTAAAACCCCTTGAGGAAGATTTTCTGCTCGGGGTTTTCGTCGGCGTACCAGGGTTTGGGGATGCCGAAGGAAAGCGCCTCGGCCGCTTCATCTTTCCGGTCGGTGCCGAAGATGAAATGCCCGGCGGAGATCTCCACCATGTCTCCTTCCAGCGGGTTGTCGCGTGCGGGCGGTTCCTCGGCCATAAGCGGCAAGGGCAGAAAGAGGGCGCCCGCGATCAATAAAATTTGAAGGAGTATTTTGCGATTCATGTTTTTGCGGGCCCGGGCCTCTCGGGCGGGCGCCGCTTGCGGGCCGCTCAACTTTTTGTGAGCAGGTCTTCGAAGTAAGACAGGGTGTTGGGCCGGGTCCAGTCTTCCGCGCCGTACAAGGCGCCGATGATGTTCCCCTCGGGGTCGATCAGGAAGGTGGTCGGCAGGGTGACCACGCCGTACTGGTGGCTCACCTTCAGCTGCTGATCGAGCAGGACGGTGAAAGAGAGTTTGCTGGCTTCGATATAAGGGCGGACGACCTTTTCGCCGAACATGTCGTTGGAAACGGCGACCACGTCGAAATTATCGGACTTGAAACGCTGGTACAGGGCCTCCAGGGAGGGCATCTCGACTTTGCACGGGCCGCACCAGGTGGCCCAGAAGTTGAGGAGCACGTATTTGCCCCGGTAGTGGTCGAGGCTCACGCTTTCCCCTTTCAGGGATTTCAGGGTGAAGGACGCCGCCGTCACCGGCTCGGCCGCCTGCGCCGTTCCCCAGGCGACAAACAGGACGAACAGGCTGCTTAGGCCGAACGAAAGAATTTTCGTGAATTTTCTCATGGGGTTATCCTGAAGGAAAGGGCGGGCCCGGAGGCCGGCCGGGTTCATTCCACCGCTTCGATGCAGCGGACCATGGGGATGGCTTTTTTCAGAGCCCGCTCGATCCCCATTTTCAGGGTCATGGTGGAACTCGAGCAGGAGCTGCATGCCCCGACCAAGCGCACCTTCACCACGCCATCGTCGATGTCCACCAGTTCCACGTTACCGCCATCGGCCATGAGCGCGGGGCGCAGAGTGTCCAGAACCGCTTCGACTTCATCCCTCATGGAGCTTCCTCAGTGTATGAATCTGCCGATCAATGCCCGTCGACCAGGGCTTCTTTCTTTGCCATGAGTTGTTCCTGGGTTTCCTCGTGCTCCGGGTCCTTGGGAATGCAGTCGACCGGGCACACCTCCACGCACTGCGGCTCCTCGTACCAGCCGATGCATTCGGTGCAACGCTCCCAGTCGATGACGAAAATGTCGTCACCTTCCGAGATGGCCTCGTTGGGGCATTCCGGTTCGCAGACACCGCAGTTAACACAGTCTTCCGTGATGATCAGTGCCATGAGGGGCTCCTTCAAACAAAGAAATTTCCAGAATATGGGTTCAACCGTCCTTGCGCGGGGCAAAGACTTTTTCGGTTTCGTCCCAGGCGAACAACGCCTGGTCTGCGACCCGCCCGCCCCTCACCGAAACCACCAGGTAGCAGGCGTCGGGGTACACGGGTTCGCCATCGAAAAGGGCCATTCTCTTGTCTTCCTCGGAGAAGTAAGCGTCGTGATCCGGATGGGAATGGTAAAACAGCTTGATTCCCATCTCCCGGCGCTCGGCCTCCTTGAGGATGGCCATGAGCTCCTTCGGGTCGATATAGAAGGCCGTTCTCGCGTCCCTCGTGAATGTGGCGGGGTCCTTCTCGTGCAGCCGGTTCTGGATGTTGGTGCAGCGGTGGAGGATGTGTTCCCCATCCGGGCCCGGTTTGCCGATCACGATGCCGCAGCATTCATAAGGGTATTCCGCGATCGCGTGACGATGGATTTCATCCAGGTGGTCTTTCACGAACGGGAACATTGATTTATTTTGGAATTTTAGCGGGTGATTGTCAATGGGTTTTGACTTTTAAATGGACGCCGGTTTGTGCCGGTTGGAAAGGCCGATATCCCGGCTCCGAGGCCTGCCCTGAAACGAAAATAAGGAAGAGGGGAGAGGCCCGGAAAAATCGCGCACAAGGGCCTCATGATTCAGGCGCTCCGGTGCCCGCTCCGCCGCCTGTTCAGGCGGAGTGCGGTCAAAGGGTGCGTACGACCAGGTTGTCCTCGACGTTGATCTGGCAGGCGAGGCGCAGGCCGGGATTTTTTTTCTTGGCCAGCTTTTCCTGTTCCACGTCGTTCCGTGGGGACACATTTCCCGAGACGATCTCCACAGCGCAGGAAGCGCACAGCCCGCGCCCCCGGCAGTTGAGAATCTTTAAAATGTGCGGGTACAGGCTGAGCTTGTTGCGTATCGCAAGCTCACGCAGGTTTTCTCCCGGTTCGGCCTTCAGAGTTCGGTTTTGTTTTTCAAATTTGATTTCTAGCATGCTTCGATTTCGATAAAGTTGTGGAGGTTGCCACGGCCCCAATAGCCGTGAAACGCGCTGCCCACCGTTTGGCAGGCGGTGTTCATGTGGACGAACTGGCGATGGCCGGCCTCATCCTTCAAAACCCCGACCTGCGAATAAGGCGGGATGGCGCCGCCGCAATTGGCGCACACGGTGGCGAATCGCTCGCACAGCTCCATCAGGCAGCCGGCGCAGACGACGGGGTGGAACAGGAAGATTTCCTGACCGTCGAACTCAATCACCGTGGGCCGCTCGGCCACCGGGGCCTTGCATTCGTTGCAGCGGTGATCCTTCGATTTTTCCGGCATGGCTGCCCCCTCCCGCCTTTTGACCTGGTGCTGGATTCGGGTGCCTATTTTACCCAAAAGCGGCGCGGCTTTCAATTAATACAGACTTTTTTCATGTCCTCGAAATTATCGAGAATGGCCCCGGTGCCCTTGACGATGCTGAGCAGGGGGGCATCGGGAATGAAGACCTTGAGGGTGGTTTTTTCCTCCACCAGCTTGTCGAGGCCGCGCAGCAGCGCCCCGCCGCCGGTGAGGTAGATGCCGTTGGAGTGAATGTCGGCCGAGAGCTCGGGAGGAGTTTTTTCCAGCGCCCGGAACACAGCGGTGATGATATTGGATATCGGCTCGCGAAGCGCCTCGCGGATCTCCCCGTCGCTCACCCGGGTCGACGTGGGGACGCCGGTTTTCACGTTGATGCCCTTGATTTCGGTGGAGAGCGGTTCTTTGAGCGCAATGGCGCTGCCCACGGCTATTTTCGCCGCTTCCCCCTCGAAGACGCCGATGTTCAGGTGGTGCTGGATGCGCATGTAGCGGACGATGGCCTCGTCGAGCATGTCGCCGGCCATGCGCACCGATTCCCCATACGCCACGGTCGAAAGCGAGACGACCGCCACATCGGAGGTGCCGCCGCCGATGTCGACCACCATGTTGCCCTCCGCCTTGTGCACCGGAATGCCCACGCCCACCGCCGCCGCCATCGGCTCTTCCACGAGATGCACCTCGCGCACCCCCGCCATGAGCGACGCGTCGATCACCGCCTTCTTTTCCACCTGGGTGATGCAGGTGGGCACCCCCACCACCATCATCGGCTTCATAAAGCGCTGCTTTTTGAGCACCTTCTTGATGAAGTAGTTGATCATCTTGTTGGTGACGTTGAAATCGGCAATGACGCCGTCCTTGAGCGGGCGGATGGTGGTGACCTTCGAATGGGTGCGGCCGAACATCTGCTTGGCCTCCAGACCCACCGCGAGCACCTCGCCGCTCTCGCTGTCGAGCGCGACGATGGAGGGCTCGTCGAGAACGATGCCCTGGCCCTTGACGTAGACGAGGGTGTTGGCGGTCCCCAGGTCCATCGCCAGGTCGGAAGAAAACATGCCAAAAAATTTATTGAATAGGCTGGGCATCAGTAGCTCGGAAGCAGCGCCTCCTTTTGCCGGGCAAGGGCGAGGTTCGCCAGTTCAAGCAGGTTTTGCCCGTCTTCACCGAAAGCGGCTATCCCCCACTCCGCCTTGATGCGGATGGCGTTGCCGTGAACGAAGATCGGTTTGGTTTCGAACAGGTTGCTGAGTTTGGTTTCGAGGGCAAGAACCTCCGCGCGCTCGCGGTTGAGGAGGATGATGAGGAAGCCATCTTCCCCCGCCTGAAAGAGATACTTCGGCGAAGGCATCACCTTGGAGAAGCCCGACGCCATCTGCCTGAGGAGCGCCCGGGTGGTATCCTCGCCGAAGGTCATGCGCACCCGCTTGAGGTTTGTCACCCGGACCGACAGGAAGAACGCAGGCCCGCGCGCCGCGCGGATTTTTTCCGCGATGCTCTTTTCGTGTTCGATGAGGAAACGGCGATTGGGCAGCCCCGTGACTGGGTCGAGCTTTTCCCCCCGCTCCTCCGCAGCGGCCTTGTCCGCAAGCGAAGCCGCCGCCGTCGAAGCCAGCAGCGATAATTTTTCAAGATCGGGATTGGACAGGCCGTCCGGCCTTTTCGAGCCGCAGACCAGCACCCCGAGCACCTTGTCGCCATGCATGATGGGCACCGCGGCGAGAGACTGGAACGCCTCGGGCTTTTCCTTTTCCGAAAATACGACGGCCTCCTGCCGGCCCATCAGCCGCGTCAGAATGGACGATTTCTTTTTCGCGCACGAACCCGCAAGGCCCTTGCCGGGAATCACCTCCATCCCCGAAAGCTCCTGCACGAAGCCGCGCTGCCCCTGCACCCGGCCCACCTCGCCGCGTTCGTCGAACCAGATGACGGCGATGGCGTCGCAGCGCAACACCGAAGGCGGCGTGTGCACCAGCCTCTCGGCGATGGCCTCGCGGTCCGCCGCTTCGGCGATGAGGCGGCTGAACACGTTCATCTTGTGCACCGAAGGCCAGACGCCGCCCTTCTCGCCCGGCAGGCCCTGCTCCTGCTTGAGGTGCCAGGCCATCTGGTCGGCGAAGGAAGAGACGATCTTCTGCAGCTTGGTGGAAAAACTGTAGGCTTCCTTGCTCGCCACCAGGAGCACGCCCTCAAGCCGGTCGTGCTCCACCGGAACCACGAGGAGGCTCTTCAAATTTTCATCGGTGTCGTAAATTTCGAGAGGCGTCGTGCGCGGGTTGAAATGATCGATGACCATCGGCTTGCCCGTGGCGGCCACCTGGCCGATCGGCCCGTCGCCCACACGGACGCGAACCCCGGCGCGGAAACTTTTCGAAAGCGACAGATGCTCGCGCGCCACAAGCGTCAGCCCTTCGCCGTCGAGGCGAAAGAGCACCGCCGTGAACGCGTTGGAGACGTTGGCCGTGAGCTCAATGAGATGCGAGAGAATGTCGGAGATGACCATCAGCCGAAGAAGGGGAAGGAGGCCCCAAAACCCAGGTCAGCAGTTCGAAACGCCGAAGTTGCCGACGGTTCCGATGCTTCAGCAGAAGCAATTTAAAAACAATCATATAACCAGTTGCAGGAGGAGTCAATCCCTTATAACGAAAACGTTTGCATCGGCCCCGGGAAGCCGGTGGATGAAATCGCTTGACACGGCCGGGGCGCGAAACTATACTCCACCATTCCCTCTTGCCGAACAGGCGAGAACACCGGCCAGGAGAGGTGAGGGCGGATAGCTCAGCTGGAAGAGCACCGGCCTTACAAGCCGGGGGTCACAGGTTCGAGCCCTGTTCCGCCCACCATGCCTCAACTGCCGGAAGGGTGAAACGGGAAATTGCAAAAACGTTTCATACCCTTTATATTGTAAGGATCACCTGAAGGGCGGGCAGTTTCCCCCTTCGGGAAGAAACCTGCCAGATCATCGGGGTCGTAGTTCAGTTGGTTAGAACGCTGGCCTGTCACGCCAGAGGTCGCGAGTTCGAGTCTCGTCGGCCCCGCCACTAATAACAAGGGGTTAGCCGTTATCGGCTGGCCCCTTGTTTTTTTTTTGAGCATTTTCTGCTCCCCTTCCCCCTTTAAGCTTTGCGCAAGCTGCTCTTCGCCGCCTCTTCAGCGATTCCGGCTTATCCGGTTCCGCCGCAAGCGCCCGGCGGGCCGTGTGCGAAACCTTGCCCTTCCGGCGCTTTCTCCCGTTCCCCGGAAGTACATATTCTGCCATGTGAGGGCATGGATTGAACGGCGGCGGGGACAACCGGTTCGAGATGCCCCGTCCGCCGCTTCGCTAAATCCATGGTTAAAAGGGCCGCTTCGCTAAATCCATGGTTAAAAGGCTCTTCGCCGTAAAGCCCCGTTTTGGCACGTTTCCTGCTTTGAAGAGAGTGTGGTGAGTGCTCAACAAAGGAGGGGCATCATGAAAAAGCTGTGGAGCGTTATCGGAGCGGTATCGATTTTATCTCTGGTCTATGGAAATGCGTTTGCCGGTTCGCTGGACATCCCGGTGAAGGGCTATGGGCTGAGTTTCGGCAACTCGCAAAACTTCACCGGTGTGCGTTTCAACGTGCTCGACAAGGAGGTGGGGCGGATCAACGGCATCAACGTGAGCTGCGTCCCCCTGTCCGCCCGCGAGGTCAACGGTCTGAACGTGGGTCTTTTCGTCCAGCACGCGGAACAATTGAACGGAATCGGCGTGGGGCCTATTTGGAGCTTAAATGATGAAGTCAATGGCATGGCCCTGACGTTTGGCAATGTGGAGGTGAATCGTCAGCTAAACGGCCTCGGGCTGGGTCTGGGTGTCATCGCCGGGGACATCCGTGGCATTGCCATCGGGGCGCTCGGTGTCAAAGCCAAAAACGCCACCGGGCTGATTGTGGGGGGAATGATGGGTACCAAGGTTGAAGACGAGCTCACG
>QJZQ01000168.1 GCA_003246675.1 Nitrospirota bacterium
CATGAAATTGGCTGAGAAGTACAGCCGCTGCGCCTCGAAAGAAGACGGCGGCAACCTCGGCTGGCTCGAGGTGGGCTGGAACCCGGCCGACCCCAGGCGGCCGCGCGGCGGGTACAAGACCCTCGCCAACAAAGAGCTGAACGACCACATCCACCGGGGCGTCGCCGATATGAAGGTGCTCAAGGGCAAGGTGTACGGGCCGCTGAAAACCGAAGAAGGCTACCACGTCTTCATGGTCACCAACGAATTCAAGACCGATCGAATTCTTTGACCGCCCAGGGGCGCCGTTTCATTTTCCGCCCGCGCGAGGGGATGAACTCTCTTTTCAGGGCTCGAACTTTTTCCTCCGCCTGACAATTTGCGATTGCCCGGCGTGGGCCAGCAGCTTCAGCTCGAAGGGGTAGGTCCTGCAAATGTTGACCAGGGCCTGCACCGCCTGGTCCTTGGCGTCGGTTTCGTCCTCGGCCTCGCATTTCATCTCCCAGGCCGAAGTCACGGTGGGGATTTTTTCCAGGCCGTGTTCTTCCATCCTCAGGAAAATTTCCTTCTGGTCCGCTTCCTGAATATCGTGAAACTCCGCGATCAAAAGCACATTGAATACCTGACTCAAAGTGGTTCTCCTTTCGTGTGACAGGTTTGCTCGGGCGCTTATTTTATAACGAAACACCGCGAAGGCAAAGCCCGCGCCGTATTCATGGCCAGGCCCGCCCTATTGGCCGCGCTCCATGTTCTGCGCCGGCCGGCGGTGGGCGATGGCCGACTGGATGCGGCACGCCCCTGCCGCCAGACTGCCCAGAATGCAGTGCGTCAGCGCCGAGATGGCGCCGGGCACCGTGGCCAGGGTAAAGTCCGGAAAATTGCTTCGGGCCAGTTCGGTGGCCAGGCCCGAATTCTGCATTCCCACTTCGATGGAAATCGTCTGGCAGTCCTTTTCCCTGAAGCCCAGGCCGCGGGAGAGCACGTAGCCGAGAATAAAGCCCAGTGCGTGCAGGATCAGGATGGCTGCCAGCAGGGAGAACCCGGTGGCGATGATTTCGTCTTTTTTCGCGGCGAGGATGAAGTCGACGATGAAGACGATGGCCAGCACCGCCAGAAACGGCGTGTAGGCGTTCACCCGCCTCACCCAGGCATGGAAAAAATGATTGAGGAACACCCCGGCCAGCACCGGCAGCACCACCACCTGAAAAGTTTTTAGAAGCAGCCCCAGCGTGTCGACCTCGATGCGGGTGCCCGTCAGGTCTTCGGCCAGCGATTCCACGAGCCACGTGGTGAGCACCGGGGTGACGACGACGGCGAGCAGGGTGGACACGGTGGTGAGGCTCACCGAGAGCGCCACGTTCGCGCGGGCGATGAAGCACACCACGTTGGATGCCGTGCCGCCAGGGCAGGAGGCGACGAGGACGAGGCCGATGACGTAGTCCATCGGCAATTGAAACGCCCGCGCCAGAAAAAAGCCGAGCAGGGGCATGATGAGGTATTGCAGCGCCACCCCGGCCAGGATTGTTCCGGGAATTTTAAAGACGCGGGTGAAATCCTGCCATCCCAGGGTGAGGCCCATGCTCAGCATGATCACCCCGAGAAAATAGGGAATCCAGTTCGGTTGGAACCAAAGCGCCGTCGCCGGTTCCCAAAGGGCGAGACCCGCGCCGAGGATCACCCAGAGCGGAAACGCGTTGGCGAGAGCCAGGAAAAGTTTCTGTGGAGCGCTCACCGGCCTTCGAGGGGTTTCTGCGCGATGATGCTGGAATAGGCCTCGCGCCCCGAATCGTAGGCCTGGTAGCGGATGACCTTGAAGTCCTTGAAGGTTTCAAGAAGCTCGTTGGTTTTAAGCGCCCACTTTTCGCTGATGTTGCCGTATTTGGCGACATCGTCCTGATTGTAGGTTTCGATCAGCAGCATGCCTCCGGGCTTGAGTGCGTCCTTGAATTGCAGAAACAGGTCGCGCTGCATGTAGTAGGTGCAGAGGATCACGTCGTAGGCGTTTTTCTCCAGCGTGTGGCTTTCGAGGTCCACCACCCGGGTCTCGATTTTTACCTTGTGCCGCGCGGCGAGCTGGTGCGCCTTTTCCAGGCCCTTGGCGGAAATATCGAGGCCGAGCACGTCGAAGCCGTGCCGGGCGAGGAACACCCCGTTGCGGCCTTCGCCCATGGCCACATCGAGAGCCCGCCCCCTGGGCAGGAGGTGCACGTTGTGTTCCAGGAAGGCGATGGGTTTCTCGCCGAAGAGGTAGACCTCGGAATCGTACTTGCTGTCCCAGCGTTCCTTGTCGCGCGGCTTGCCCTCCACCGGCTGCGTCAGCGGCAAGGCCCCGAGTACAAGAAGCAAAAGGGGCAGCAGGGCTCTTGCGAATTTTGCGGCAGGCGGAAACATGGCGGCTCTCGACCCGTGGTTCAATGTGCCCATTCTACGGCCTCCCCCTGGCCTGTCAAGCCGATTTTCCCGTTTACGAGGTGCCGGGGGGTGTGTACAATAAACCCCATCGGTACAAGGAGTTCGAGAGTCGTGACGACCGAATCCAAGGAGCCTGCCCATGCGATTTGACTTCAAGTCCTGGTTTTGGATGCTGATGCTGTCCCTGCTGGCCGGCCTTGTTGCTGCGCCCGCCCTTGCCGCCGGTCCGCAGAAAAGCGAGCCCGTCGGCCATTCCGCCGACAAACGTTTTGCCGACCTGGGCGATGGCACCATCCACGACCAGAAAACGGGCCTGGTGTGGATGACCAGGGACTACTGGCAGACGGAAAAGAAATGGATCAACTGGTACACGGCGAGCGAATACGTCCAGCGAATGAACAACAAAAAATTCGCCGGCCACGAGGACTGGCGCTTGCCCACACCGGAGGAAGCGCGCACCCTTTACGACCGCCGCAAACGCAATGTCGATAAAGACGGCGATAAAATGCATATCGACCCGGTGTTCCCGCCGGGCGCGGGCTGGAGCACCTGGACAAACGAAGACAAAGAAAGCAAGGCCATCGTCGTTTCCTTCAAGGGCGAGGGAGGCCAGGAGTATCAGGATAAAATCACCGGCGTCGACGCCTTTCTGCGGCTGGTGCGCGGGCCTGTTTCCTGAGGAACACCCCGGCGGCCGAGGTTTGTTTTGAGACGATGGCAGCATTAAAATTGCGTGGCCGCCTGAACGGATGTTGTTTTATGAAAAAAAGATTTTACTCTGCGCTGCCGCTCCTGCTTTTGGCCTGGGCCCTGGCGAGCGCATTTCACCCCAGCATTTACGAGCCCCGTGTGCCGAAGGATAGCCTGGAAAGGGAGCAGGAGAACGAAAACCCTTTTCCGGCATCGCGTGAGCGCATTCAGTTAGGCAGGGAGATCTATTTCGGCAAGGGGCTTTGCGTCACCTGCCACGGCAAGGACGGCAAGGGAATCAAGATTCCCGGTCATTCTCCGCGCGATTTCACCGATAAGAAGTGGCAGGAGGCGCGTACCGACGGCGAACTGATGTGGGTGCTGAGAAACGGCAGCCCAGGCACCAGCATGCCGGTGCGGGTGGGCAAGGTGATCAGCGAGGAGGAGGGCTGGAGCACGATCCACTTCATCCGCACCTTTCCCGGGAAATAACTTTTCATGCCCCTCGGGTTGGGTATATGATGCGGGGGCTTGCCGGTCCGGTTTCTTACGGGCACGGCGGTCTGCACCACGGCGCATCTTTTTTTGGGGGGCGCGATGTTTTTCAAACAATACTATCTGGGGTGCCTGGCGCACGCTTCCTACCTCATCGGCGATGAAAGCTCCCAGACGGCGGTGGTGGTGGACCCGCAGCGCGATATCGACCAATATCTGGCGGACGCCGAAAAAAACGGCCTCACAATTCGCCATGTGATCCTCACCCATTTTCATGCCGATTTCGTCGCGGGGCACCTGGAACTGCGCGACCGCACAGGCGCCGTGATTCATTTGGGAGCCCGGGCCCAGGCCGAGTATGCCTTCGAGGGCCAGGAGGAGGGGAGCCGCCTCGACCTCGGCCGCGTGTCGCTAGAGTTTCTTGAGACGCCCGGCCACACGCCCGAGGGAATCTCCATCCTCATCTTCGATCACGATTCAGGTTCCGATGTGCCGCAGGGGGTGCTCACCGGCGACACGCTGTTCATCGGCGATGTGGGCCGGCCGGACCTGATGGCCTCGGAGGGTGTGTCCGAGAACGAACTCGCGGGCATGCTCTACGATTCCCTGCGCGAAAAGCTGCTGCCCCTGCCCGATGCAACCCGGGTGTACCCCGCCCACGGCGCGGGTTCCCTGTGCGGCAGGAACCTGAGCGACGAGACGGTGTCCACCATCGGTGAGCAGAAGGTTCTCAATTACGCCCTCGCGCCGATGACGCGCGAGGCTTTCATCGCCCTGGTCACCGAAAACCAGCCGCAGGCGCCGGAGTACTTTTCCTACGACGCGCGCCTCAACAAGAAGGAGAGGCCCCGGCTGGATCAGTCGCTCGAAGCGGGGCTTCGGCCGCTGCCTCTCGACGAATTTCTCAAGCGGCAGGCCGAAGGCGCTCAGGTGCTGGACACCCGTCCGCAGGAGGAATTCAGCGCCGCGCACCTGTCCGGCGCGGTGCAGGTGGGGCTTGGCGGCAAGTTCGCCACCTGGGCGGGCATCGTGCTCGACCCGGAGGTGCCCATCCTGCTCATTGCCGAACCGGGCAGCGAGACCGAAGCGCAAATGCGGCTCGGGCGCATCGGCTTCGACCGGGTGGCGGGCTACCTCGAGGGCGGCATGCTGGCGGCGGCCCACAGGCCGGATCTGCTGCAATCGGTCGTCTCCTGGACCGGCAGGGAACTTCTGGACGCGCTGAAAAAGGAATCGCCGCCGAATATTCTGGATGTGCGGGCGAAGAGCGAGTTCGACGCGGGGCACCTTAAAGGCGCGAGGCACGTGCCCCTCAACAACCTGACCCGCAAAATGGCTGAAGTCCCGCGGGGCGGGACGCTTGTGGTCCATTGCGCCGGCGGCTACCGCTCCTCCATTGCCTGCAGCCTGCTGCAAAAACACGGCTGCCAAGAGGTGGTCAACCTGCTGGGCGGCATCGGCGCTTTTGAAAACCTGGGGGCGGAGGCGGAACCGTTTCTAGTCCGCTGACGCTGGCGGCCGGTTGGCTAAAGGTCAGGTCGTTATAAAAACCTCGGGGCGGAAGCAAAACCGTTTCTTGTGCGTTGACGCTGGCGGCCGGTTGGCTTAAGGTTGGGTCGTTATAAAAAACTGCGGGCGGAGGCGGAACCGTTTCTTGTGCGTTGACCGTGCGCGATCGACTTGTTAAATATTACCCAATGAGAGGAGAACGAACATGAAAGGGAAAATGTCAGGCGCGTTGCTGTTGCTCGCGGTGTTTCTGGGCGTGGAGCTGTGGGCAGTGTCCGCCGAGGCGATCCCCGCGTTTGCCCGGCGCTATAAAATGAGCTGCACGGTCTGTCACGTGGCGTTCCCCAAGCTCAACAGCTTTGGCGAGGCGTTCGCCGCCAACGGCTACCAGATGCCGGACGAAGACCTGAAAGAGCACGCCGTCGACACCGGCGACGACAAGCTGCTGCTGCTCAAGGAACTCCCTTTCGCGGTGCGCGCCGATTCGTTCCTGCGCGGCAGAAGCGACACCAAGGTCAATGCCGATTTCGAGACGGCTTACGGCATCAAGCTCCTCTCCAGCGCGCCCATCACCAACAACATCAGCTACTACTTTTATTTCTTCTTCAACGAGCGCGGCAGCACCGAGACAGGGGTGGAGGATGCGTTCCTGTACTTCAACAATGCCTACAAAGATGTGGACCTCGACCTGCGCATCGGTCAGTTTCAGGTGTCCGACATACTGTTTCCGCGCGAGCAGCGGCTGACGTTCCAGGATTACACGATTTATACGACGGCGATAAGCGATAGCGGTTTCAAGCTGACCTACGACCGCATCGCCGAACTGTCCTACAATTTCAACCTCGCCGGAGATGTGGAAATGGGCCTGGTGGCCGCCATCACCAACGGCAACGGCATCGGCACCGCCGACAGTGACAGGAATTTCGATTCCGACGATTTCAAGAATTATTACGGCAAACTGTCCCTCGCCAGCGGCGACCAGAGCGTTGGCTTCTACGGCTATTACGGCAAGGAGGAACAAGGCCCCATCCAGAACGAGTTCTTCCGCGCCGGGCCGGATTTTGATTTCACCGTGATGGGAGACTGGAATCTGTGGGGCAACTTCCTGTATGGTGAAGACAGCAACCCCCGCTTCACCGGCCCCGCCGAGGACATCACGCACTGGGGCGGGTTTGTCGGGCTCACCAAGCCCCTCGGGGAGGACTGGGTTCTGTCGCTTCTGTACAACCGGGTGAATGTCGATGGCATGGATGAAAAGGACGCCCACACCATGACGGGCAACCTGAGCTATTATGTCATGCGCAATTTCAAGGTGATGGCCGAGGTGACCGGCGATTTGCAGAACAAGGGTTCCGCTCATCCGGAGAAGCAGCACACCGGCGTCATCGGCCTGGTTCTGGCGTTCTAGGCCGCGAGGCGCGGGCAGGCACACCCTTCCCCGGATGGGGGAGGGAAAAATATCACTTGAACGAGGATAACCTATGTTCGCATTCCGGCGGAAAAGAGAGGGCGGCAGGAGCGGTTTCGGGAGGGCCTTGTCGGCCGGTTTAATGTTATGGGCGATGAGTGGCCTGGCCCATGCCGGAAGCCCGGACGTTAAAGCCGACCCTGGCGCCGCCGTGCTGGCGTCGCACCGGGGCGAGGCGCACGAGGAGATGTTGCTCGAAGGGGCATCGGGCGCCTGCCCGCAGGCGCGCAAGACGCCCGACGCGCCGGCGGAGTTCCTGGAAATGAAAAACCCGCTTCCGGAAACCAAGGAAAATATCAAGGCGGGAGAAACCCTGTTCAAGGTGGACGCCGGGCCCACGCCCTGCCTCGTGTGTCACGGCTTCGAGGGCAACGGCATGGGTATCATTCACGAGCAGTTGCAACCCAAGCCGAGGAACTTCACCTGTTACTACACCATGGGAGAGCTTTCCGACGGCCAGTTGTTCTGGATCATCAAGAACGGCTCTCCGGGAACGCGCATGCCGGCGTTCGGCGCGTTGAGCGACGAGCAGGTGTGGCAATTGGTTCTTTATGTCAGAAGGTTCGCCCATTAGGGCTTTTGGGGTTAAAGTGAGGTTCTAGCGATGATGAGATGTGTCTGGAAGCCGGGGTTTCTCGGCGTTGTGTTGGTGGCCGGGGGGCTTGTGGCGGCCCTCGCCAGCGAGGCGTTTGCGGGGCCGGGCATGCACCACGGCCTGCGTCACCGCCTGCATCACCACAACCTGCACCACGGTCAGGGGTTCATGGGGACGGGGGTCTGCCCGCAGGTGCGCGCCACGGCGCAGGCGCCCGAGGATATTCGCCAGCTTAAAAACCCCTTGCCGCCGACGCCGGAAAACCTGGCCGCGGGCGAGGGCCTGTTCACCACCGATGCCCAGCCCACCGCGTGCAAGGTGTGCCACGGCGTCACCGGTAACGGCCTGGGCATGATGGCCCCCGGCCTCAACCCGCCGCCCAGGAATTTTGCCTGCAAGGAAACGATGCAGGAGATCCCGGATGGGCAGTTGTTCTGGATCATCAAGAACGGTTCGCCGGGCACCGGCATGCCGCCTTTCAACGGGCTGGCCGATCGTCAGATCTGGCAGATCATCCTCCACCTGCGGCAATTCGCCAAGTGAGCCGAGCCGCCGGCTTTGAGGCGGGGCGGGGTTTCCATTCTTAGCGCTTCGTTTCATTAGCGGGTGAGGAAAACATGGCCTG
>QJZQ01000023.1 GCA_003246675.1 Nitrospirota bacterium
CTCCTTCTTTGCCGCAAGCTCGCCGTAGGCAATGCCTTTGCCCGAGCGATTCCGCTCGCTCTTCCAGGTGGTCTCAAAGTCCGCAAGCTTCCAGCAGGCCCGATCCACCACCTGATTCCTGTCGAGCCCGAACAGTTCTTCGCAGGCACGGTTGAACAATACCAGCCGATAGTCCCCGGCGACGATGAATATCCCGTCGAGGGCGCTATCCAATACGTAATCCAAGTCGTATTTCATCGGATCACCTTGTTTTCATGGACGTCTATAAACCCTGGCGCGAAGTGGCTGTTTTTAGCCACTTGGGCGAATAATGACCGGTTTTTCAACTTGATATTTTACATAGAGCTATCGATAAAAGCGGGTCACAGGTGGCCAATTTTCATCCCGCGGAAACCCCGCCAGGACGGACGGGCAAAGCCTAACTCTTTCAATTCAAACGAGATGGGGAAATTAGCTTTTTGGCATCCCTCTTGCTTTGATCATTAAGCAGACATGGTTATCAATATAGGGGGTTCGAGGAATTCCGCAAGGGGCGGGAAAACCTGGAAGGCGGCCCCCTTATCCCCGCCTTTTTTCAAAAAAATACGCCGAATACTTTCAGCAGGCGAGTGAAGCGGAACAGCATGAACCCGCGCATCCAGCTCGAGAGACCCGGCCATTCAAACTTATTTTTTAAGGAGAACACGTTATGAAAAGGAGATTATTTTTTATGATGTTTGCGGCACTGTTCGCGATGGGTATGATCAGCTCCAGCGCCACAGCCGACGTATCCCCCTGGTTCGTGGAGGAAGTTAAAAATAATGAAGCAGTTCTTTCCCCAGGCACAACCACGTATTGCGACAAGGATTTCATGGTTCAAAACATGAGCGATGAAACGGCGGAGCTCCACGTCATCCTCGGTAACGGAGCCAACTATGTCAGCGATCGCCTGGCGCCCAATGCGATGAAGAATTACTCCCTGAACGGGGATTACGGCTTCTCGGGAGGCTGGGACTCCTCTCGGGGCACCCGGATCGAAGAAGCACGAATCATCAACAGCACCGGAGGTACTGCGGACCTGAAGATCACTTGCAAATGAGTGAAATAAATTGAAGCGTTTAAGAAAGCGGAATGAACCGGGCATGGGCCGGCACGCCTTCGCCCCCCTGATTTTTAACCTGGATATCGCTGAGGAAAACATCAGCGGATGGGAGGGGTTTAAAGTGCGTGCCGGTTTTGCCTGGCGCTGAACCTCCGCCTACAGCGGCGGAGGTGGAAGGATGGGAGGACGAAGCCGGTTCTCGGGGGTGGATTGCAGCTCCACCTCGGACAACAGAGCGCTGGGCGTGATGCTGGTCACCGGAATAAAACCCGACTCCGCACCACAGAAACCGTTGATAACCCTTTCGTCCCGCCCGGTGGCGATCACCTTGCTGATCATTGAAAGGGGCGTGCCGACGAATTCGACGCCGCGAACCAGTTCCTCGCGGCCATCAGGAAAAACCTTGTAAGTGTAGATCGGCTTCCCCTTGAACACCTGAAAATTGGCCGCCTCGGTCTGAGTTTCGCCACCCAGGATTTTTTTCACGAACAGGCCATAGGGCTTGTTTTGCTGCTTTACCTCTTCGATCAGCTTTTCCTTGAGCGCCTCGGGTGAGAGCCTGTTTTCGGATTTCACAATAATATTACCCATGCGCGACATCGGAAGCCTCGTCCCATCGCTTCGCGCGTGGCCGTTGGTTTTATTGAAACCCTGGATCGGGGTACGCGACAACAGAAAACTCTTCAGCACCCCCTGCTCGACGAGCATCACCTTTTCGCTTTTTTGCCCCTCGTCGTCAAACAGATAGTGCCCCGCCAGATCCATCTCGCCGTAAGTCTTCATGCGAGGGTCATCGACCACCGTCAGGAACGCAGGCAAAATGCGCTGACCGACCTTTTTCAAGAAGGTCTTGCCATCGCTGGCCTGGCGCAAGCGGTCGGCTTCCAGGCGATGGCCAATCGCCTCGTGAAACAGAACGGCGCTAGCATCGGGGCTGAAAATAGCGGGCCCGACAAAGGGCTCGGCCCGCGGCGCATCCTTGAGTTCCCTCAGACCGTGGATGAGCTGGTTCGCCTTGGCGGTCAACAGATCAAGAGAGGGGAAATTCTTCATACTGGAGATCGTTATTGTCTCCTGATCGTGGATCGGAGCCCCAGCGGCGGTTTTCGTCCACGCTTCCAGGCTCACGCTGTAACGCAAAAGCGTTGACCGGATCTTGTTGCCATCCGAATCGTGATAATGGCGGATGACGCGGTCAGCATTGAGATTCACTTTAGATTTTTCTATCCCAGGCGCCTGCTTGAATACGGCTGATACCTTCCGCGCCTGATCCTCCCAGTGGGCAACATCGACCCCCAGCTCGGGCACCTCTTCAATACGCACCCCCACCGGCTCGCCCGGCGAGAAATCGTGGACGTCGTGGGCCTCGACCCCGCTGATATAGCGGCCCTTCTTTTTGAGATAATTCATGACGGCCTGCTTATAACGCAGGTCCGTTTCCTGCCACAACGCGCGCCGCATCGCATCGTAATCGCTGTCCAGGGGGACCATCTGCTCCACGCCGTACTGATGGCTGCCGCGCACCGAGCTGTCGAAGTTTTTATCCCCTACGCGGACATCGACGAAAAGGGTGCGATGCTTCTCCTCCCTGGATTCAATCAGCGACCCAAAACTCGCTTGCACCGCGACACGATCCTGGTGGCGAATCTGGTAATGAATAAAATAGGGAGGCTCGAACACATCGACCTTCAGGGCTTCGCGGGAGCGCGCCATCTCCTCCTCCATCGCCTTGAAGATGGTAATGGAAGCCTCGTCGACCGTTTCAGCGCCTGCTGCGCAGGGAAGGAGGCTGAAGGCAAGAATCATTGAATTCAGGAGTCGGGTGGGTTTCATAAATACTTTCCCCCGGAGCGGTGGTTTCTACCTGTTCACCAAGCAAATCCTTTAAATTATACTGGAAAATCTTATAAATCTTCCCACAATCTGCTATACTGAAGGATCAGAGTCGAGACTTCCACAAACCACGTTCCCTTGAGAAACCGCTTAACCCATTGTTTAAAACGGGGTTATGTTGATTTTTCGAGGATATCCGTTTAAAAATAAAATCGCACCGCAGGTATTGACAAAATCGTCCTCGGTTCCTATATTCCTTTTTTTGGTTAAAAACGTAACCCTATGAGTTTAAAGGAAAAACTCCTTTCCGACATGAAAGGAGCCATGAAACAGCGGGATACCCTTCGGCTCAACACCATCCGCAGCATTAATTCTGAAATCAAGAATCAGGAAATCAACCTTCGTGAGCCTCTTGGAGACGAGCAGATTATCTCCATCATTGCCACTCAGATCAAGAAGCGAAAGGAAGCCGCAGCCCTGTTCGAAAAGGGCGGGCGGATGGATCTCTGCGAAAAAGAGAATCAGGAACTCGCCATCCTGGAAGAGTACATGCCGGATCAGGTTCCGGAAGAGGAACTCCGGCGGCGGGTCGAGGCTGTTATTGCCGAGGTGGGCGCCAAGGGCCCGGCGGACATGGGCAAGGTGATGAAAACCGTGGTGCCGGAATTCAAGGGCCGGGCGGACAACGCGGTTCTCAAGAACATCGTGAGCGAACTTCTCGGCCAGGCTTCCTAAGGGAAGTCGTTTTCAGGCCGGTGTTTACAGGCGGGGCGGGTGTTCAAAATTTGTGCAGAGCTTTTCCCCGTGATCGGCGAGACAGGCGGTTTTTTCCTTCCCCGCGGGTGGGTCTAATTGGGTTCATTCCCCGAGAGTTGAATTGAAAAATCGCATTCCCGACAGCGTCATTGAAGATATCCGTTCACGCGCCGACATCACTGAAAAAGTGTCGCAGTCGGTCGCGCTCAAAAAAGCCGGGAAATACCTGAAGGGCCTGTGCCCGTTCCACTCCGAGAAAACCCCTTCCTTCACCGTCAGCCCGGACAAGCAGATTTACCATTGCTTCGGTTGCGGGGCCGGGGGCAACGTCTTCAAATTCGTCATGGAAACCGAGGAAATTTCATTCCTCGATGCGGTCAAAAAGATGGCCCAGGAGGTGGGCGTCGAATTGCCGGCCTACAGCCCGGACCAGCCACCGGGAGAGAGGGAAACCCTCTTTCGCCTGAACCGCCTGGCGGCGGAATATTTTCAGCGCCAGTTCAACGCCCCCGAGGCGGGGCTCGAGGCGCGACAATACGCCAAAAGCCGTCTTCTGGACAGCGAAACCCTGGAGAAGTATCAGATCGGCTGGGCCTCCCCCGGCTGGCGGGGGCTGGCCACGGAGTTGGCAAAAACCGGCCGCTGCAAAGCGGAACTTCTTGAAAAAGCCGGACTCGTCCGTCAAAAAGAAGGCGGGGGGGACTATTACGACCGTTTCCGCGGCCGCATCATGTTTCCCCTGAAGGATGCCCAGGGCCGAATCATCGGTTTCGCGGGGCGCACGCTCAAAGAGGAGGATGGGCCGAAGTACCTCAATTCTCCGGAAACGCTGCTCTATAAAAAAGGCAGCACCCTGTTTGGCCTCGATGGCGCACGCGAGGCCATCCGCCGGCGGGACAGCGCCCTCATCGTGGAAGGCTATTTCGACCAGATCCGGGCGCATCAGCACGGCATCAAAAACACCGTCGCCGCCTGCGGCACGGCACTGACACCCGCGCAGGGCCAGCTTCTCAGGCACCTCACCTCGAACGTGACCCTCGTTTTCGACGCCGACCCGGCCGGCCAGGCCGCCGCGGAAAAAGGCTTCGAGGTTCTGCTCGAACTCGGGATCAACGTCAAAGTCGCCGTCCTGCCCGAAGGCCAGGACCCGGATTCATTCATTCTCGATCAGGGCGCGGAGGCTTTTTTGCGTCATATTGAAACCGCGCAACCCTTTATTGAATCTTACATACAGCGCACGCTGCGGAACGGAGACGTGAGCACCCCCAGTGGCCGGGTCGAAGTGGTCAACCGGGTGCTGCCCCTGCTCCTGAAAGTGAAAAGCCAGATCGAGAGAAGCGAGTGGGTGCGCTATTTTTCCGAGCACTCCGGAGTGGAAGACAAGGCCCTCCTGAACGAACTGAAAAAAGCCATGGAGCAAAACCAGGAGACCCTGCCCCCGCAGGCCGCCTCCCCGGCCCGTTCCCGGCTGGAACCCGGGTTTTACCTGGCCCAGCTGGCGCTGGCCGATGCCGAAACGGCCGCCTTCATTCAACAGGAGATTGCCCTGGAAGAGATCCACAACCCCGCCTTCCGAGAGATCCTGGAGCTGATTTACCAGACCCTCGACCAGGCGGCGCCGCTCAAGGTGGACCGGCTGCTGGACCGGCTGGACAATCCGGAAGCCCGGACCTGGTTGTCGCGCATGGGCCTCGAACCCATCACCTTCGATGACCCGAAAAAGGCGGCCCGGCACTGCATTCATGAAATAAAAAGGAAGAGTATCGAATCCAGTATTGAAGAACTCAAAAAACAGCGCCGGGAAGCCGAAAAGGCCGGAGAGGCCGACCGTTCCCGCGCCCTGCACAGCCGGCTCAGGGAAATGCGCCTCTCCCTCGGCGCCTGGCAGGCTTAAAAAATACAGTACAACTTATCAATATCCGGATGGATTAACTGGAGAAACCGTTTCGATGGCCACTATTGAAAAACTCACCAACGTTTCCGAGATCAATCAATTGATCACCCAGGGAAAGGAAAAGGGCTACCTGACCTATGAGGAGGTCAACGATGTTCTTCCCTCCGACCTCGTCACCCCCGACCAGATCGACGACCTGATGCATCTCTTCGGTGAAAACGAAATCAATATCGTGGACTCGGCCCTGAAAGGCGAAAAGCTTAACGCCAGCAAGGAAGAAGAGGAAGACAATGGCAAGGACGACTCCTCGAATGAGGACGAAACCTCCATGTCCAAGGCCGACTCCATCTCCATCGATGACCCCGTGCGCATGTATCTGCGCGAGATGGGAACCATCTCCCTGCTCACCCGCAAGGGCGAAGTGGAGATCGCCAAAAGGATCGAAGCCGGGCAGGACGAAGTCAACGCCGCCGTGGCCAACTGCTCGGTCACCATCAACGAGATCATCAGCCTCGGCGAGAAAATCAAGAACGAGGAAATCAGCGTGTTCGATGTGGTCCGCTACACCGAGCCCGACGAGAAAAGACAGGAATCGGAAAAGGACGAAGCCAAAAAGTTCCTCAAGAACATCAAGAAAGTGATGGCCGAAGAACAAAAGCTCGCCAAGATCCGCAAACGCCTGGAAGCTTCCAACCTGACCGACAAGATCCGCGAGCGCCTCGAAAAAGAAGAAGCACAGCAGCGTAAAGCCGTCGAAAAATCCATCCCCGGCATCAACCTGAGCGCTGAAGTGATGGATAACATCATCGAAAAAATTTACGCGATCGCAGCCGAAATCCGCGCCGCGGGCAAGGAAGAACGCAACCTCGAAAAAGAGCTCGGCGTCTCCCTCGCGGAAATCAAGAAACTGGCGAAGAACTGGGTCAAGCAGAAAAGCGTGAAGATCCCCTCCGGCCGCGTCATCACCCGGGTTCAGTACGACAACTACATGAAATCGGTGCAGAGCGGCCGCCGCAAGATCAAGAAAATCGAGAAAAGCACCATCACCTCCAAAGACCATCTGCTCGCCACCGTGCGCTCCATCGCCCGCGGCCGCGTGAAAGACAAAACCGCCAAGCGCGAACTGGCCGAGGCCAACCTCCGCCTGGTGGTCAGCATCGCCAAGAAATACACCAACCGCGGGCTGCAGTTTCTCGATCTCATCCAGGAAGGCAACATCGGCCTGATGAAAGCCGTCGACAAGTTCGAATACCGGCGCGGCTACAAATTCAGCACCTACGCCACCTGGTGGATTCGACAGGCCATCACCCGCGCCATCGCCGACCAGGCGCGCACCATCCGCATCCCGGTGCACATGATCGAAACCATCAACAAACTGATCCGCGTTTCGCGCCACCTGGTTCAGGAGCTCGGCCGCGAACCCAGCCCCGAAGAGATCGCCGAGAAAATGAGCCTGCCGGTGGAGAAGGTCCGCAAGGTCCTCAAGATCGCCAAAGAGCCCATTTCCCTCGAAACCCCCATCGGGGAAGAAGAAAACAGCCACCTGGGAGACTTCATCGAGGACAAGAAAGTCCTCTCCCCCATCGATTCCGTCGTCAAGAAGAACCTGAAGGACCAGACCCTGAAAGTCCTGTCCACCCTGGCGACCCGGGAAGAGAAAGTCTTAAGAAAACGCTTCGGCATCGGCCTCGATTCCGAGCACACCCTGGAAGAAGTCGGGCAGGATTTCGCCGTCACCCGCGAGCGCATACGTCAGATCGAAGCCAAGGCGCTCCGCAAACTTCGGCACCCGAGCCGCAGCAAAAAACTCCGCAGTTTCGTAGAAGGGTGATAATCAGGGCCTATAGCTCAGTTGGTTAGAGCCCCCGGCTCATAACCGGTCGGTCCCAGGTTCGAGTCCTGGTGGGCCCATCAAATACATAAAGGGCTTACAGCTTCTGCTGTAAGCCCTTTTTATTTTTGGGCAGCACTATCATCGCAGCATAAGAACCCGCATTTCCCCACCCCACCTGCACCCGCAACAGAAAGTGGGCGGCCTGGCTAAATTCAAGCGCCACGTCGCCGGCGTGAGAGGCCGGCGTCCTAACCGCTAGGCGATGGGGTTGAGGCCCTTCTGATATGCTTGGAGCGCATCCCACGCGCCGCTCGTTTTCTTGGCCGTGTGGCGGTTCAGGCCATC
>QJZQ01000185.1 GCA_003246675.1 Nitrospirota bacterium
TCCCCTGGGCGGCATTCAGCCCAGCGGCTACACGCAAACCGAAGAATGGCTGCACGAAATGGCCCGGCAAGTGGAAAACCCCGCCTGAACCGCCCGGAGCGCATTCCACATAGACCGATTAAGGGAGACAACATTTTGAAAAACCGTTCCTTCGTCCCCCGCACAACGGCAAAAGAATCCGCGCCCACCCGTATCCAAAAGGTTTCAACCTTAATTCAAAGTAAAAAATTATGACCAGAATCGGAGCGAAAATCCCCCTTAGCGATTGAATGTTTTATCAATATAGATTAAAATTTAAAAATATTTAACTCTGAGCTAAAGAGTCGTAATCCCGCCCGCACCGCCGCTCTTTCGATCCTCTGGATCGTCGGCTGGTTTTTACCGGGCTGGTTTTACATTCAATCGTTAGATCAACACCCTTCAGTCCTTCCGGGAAAGGTGATTCATGAAGCTGTTCAGGATGATTGCGGTAGGCCTATTCATTATTTCATCGACCACTCCGGCCTTCGCCGAAATTTTCAAATGGGTGGACGACGATGGCGTGGCCCACTTCACCGACGATGCCACCCAGATTCCCAAAAAACGAGCTCCCTCCGCTAAATCCAAGGCCAAAAAGTTTCAGGCCCAGCAAACCTCGATGAACGAATTTTGGGATGTCTTTCAGGAAGAGCAGGAAGCCTCCCGTTTTGATGGCGAGGAGACCATCCGCGAAGAATTCGTGGATTCTAACGGTAATGGGGTTCATTAATCCCTGAGCGCCGCCGGCAAATCGTAGACCGTACCCTGCGAACGAAAGGGACAATGCTTGTCGCCCCGACAACGCCGGACCTGAACATTCGCCTTCAGGTCCTGTTTTCCTCCCGGGTTGGGGTGCCCATGAAAACCTCGCTGGAAACATAGCCCTCCTGACTGATCCCCTTCCTTGAAAATACCTTGACCGCCGTGAGCAGCAGGATTTTCATATCCAGCCAGAACGATTGATGATCGACATACCAGACGTCGAGCTTGAACTTTTGTTCCCAGCTGATGGCGTTACGGCCATTGACCTGCGCCCAGCCGGTGATGCCGGGCCTCACATCGTGCCGCCGCGCCTGCTCCTTATTGTAGCGGGGGAGGTACTCCATCAATAAAGGACGGGGACCCACCAGGCTGACATCGCCCATGACAACGTTGAACAGCTGCGGCAACTCATCCAGACTCCAGCGGCGCAGAAACTTTCCAAACGGCACCAGGCGGACCTCGTCGGGCAACAGCTGGCCTTGGGCGTCCCGCGCGTTGGTCATGCTGCGAAATTTGTAGGCATAAAAGGGCTTGCCATGCAGGCCCGGACGCTGGTGACTGAAAATCACCGGTGAGCCGAGGCGTAAGCGAACACCCACCGCGACCAGAAGCAGAAGGGGGCTCAGGACGATCAGGCCCAGAGTGGCACTTAATAAATCAAATAGTCTTTTCATCGGATAACCCCATGGCTTTCAGGATGACGGCATTGACCCGGTGCACGTCAAACTTTTCTTCGGCAATACGCCGGCTCTCCCTTCCCATCGATGCGATCCGCTCTGGATCCCAAATGAAGCACTCCATGGCCTGGGCCAACTTCTCCGCATCGTAAGGCGGAACGAGGATTCCGTTCTCTCCATCCACCACCGTTTCGCGGCATCCCGGAACATCGGTGGTGATGATCGCGCGGCCCATCGACATGGCCTCCAGGATGGAGCGCGGCGTGCCTTCCCGGTAGGAGGGAAGAACATAAACGCTGGCCCTGGCGATATGTGGGCGCACATCCTCTGTCTCCCCGCAATATTCAATCAGGCCTTCGCGCTGCCAACCCTCCACCTCGTCTTTAGAGAGCGCCGTCGGGTTGGGGTAGAACGGCCCCACCAGCCGGAAAACCGCTTCCGGGTGGCGGCGTTTGACGATCCGCGCGGCCTCCACATACTCCACGATGCCCTTATCCCGAATCAACCGCGCGATCAGCAAAAAAACCGGCCCCTGCCCGGCCGGCGGGGCCACCGCGTAGTCCTCCAGGTCGACCCCGGAGCCATTGATCAATATCGACCGGTCTTTCTTCACCAAGCCAAGGCCAATGAACAGATCCCGGTTTTCTGAATTTTGAAAAAATACCACCCGGTTCTTTTTAAAACCCAGCCCCATGATGAAGCAGGTCAGCGCTCGAAGAACCCGGGCCTTGAAGCCGGGATATAAAAACGGATAACCAATGCCGGTCACCATGGAAACCACCTTCGGCACGCCCGTCAACCGCGCGGCCATGGAACCGTAAATCACCGGCTTGATGGTGTAGAAAAAAACGATATCCGGCCGGGCACGGCGAAAAAACCGCACCATATGCAGCAGAGTCTTTAAATCCTCCAGCGGGTTCATCCCCGTTCGCTGCATCGGAATCGGCTGGTAAGTGACCCCCATGGCCTCAAGAGCGGGTTGCGCCTGCGGGTGCTCCTCCGGAGCGCAGGCCGTCACCTGGTGACCCCGCCCCACAAACGCCTCGAGCATGCGGCCGCGGAACCGCACCAGGGAATCCGCAAGCCCCCCAACGACAACAATTTTCATGCTAGGACCGCTCCTTTTCAAGCCAGGCCTGGAACATCAGAATGTCCCACAAATAGGGGTGCCAGTCATTTTTTCCCGCAAGCTGATCCCGCCATTTAGCCCGAATCGGCGCGGGGGCAAAATATCCTTCCCGCGCCAGCCTCTTCTCGTCGAGCAGCGCCTCGGCCCAATCGCGGAGCGGCCCCCGGAGCCACGCCCCGACGGGGACGCCGAATCCCATTTTCGGCCGGTCGATCAGCTCGCGCGGGACATGCCGGTAGAGAACTTTGCGCAGCAGCCATTTATTCTGATTGTCCCGGATTTTCATATGCATAGGAAGTCTCCAGGCAAACTCCACCACCCGGTGGTCGATGAGCGGCACCCGTGCCTCCAGGCTGACGCCCATGCTTGCCCGGTCCACCTTGGTGAGAATGTCATCGGGCAGGTAGCTGACAGAATCGAGATACATCACTTTCTCAAGAAAACCCGGCAGGCCGGACAAAGTTTTTCCATTCGAAAGGAACGTCGGCGGCTCGGCGGCCCCCACCATGGCGGCGGGGTCCTTCCAGTGGGAAACCAGGCACCGGTAAAGCGCTTCGGGGCCATCCAACCGCAATATCCTCGCCAGGGAATGGAGCTTGTCGCCGGGGTTTACGCGGATTTTTTTCGACGGCACCACCCACCCGACGGGTGTGAACAGGGCATCCCATGCTTTGGGAGGTAACGTGGTCACCATGCCTGCGGCCAATTGCCGAAGCGGCATCGGCAGCCTGCGCATCTTGTTCCAAACCGATTCTCCCAGGTTGTAGCGGGGATAGCCGCAAAAAAACTCGTCCCCGCCATCGCCGGAAAGACTCACGGTCACTTTTTTCTTCGCCAGTTGAGAAACCAGAAAGGTGGGAATCTGCGAGGAATCGGAAAACGGTTCGTCGTACAAGTCCGGCAAACGGGGGATGACCGCCATGGCCTCTTCGGGCGTCACATAGAGCTCGGTATGGTCGGTGCCCAGATGCTGGGCGATTTTCTTCGCGTCCTCCGCCTCGTTGTATCCCTTCTCATGAAACCCGATGGAGAAGGTTTTAACCGGCCGGTCGCTTTGCGCCTGCATCAGGGCCACCACGGTGGAGGAGTCGATCCCACCCGAAAGAAAAGCTCCGAGCGGAACATCGGCAATCATCCGCAGCTTGATGGCATCGCGCAGGAGGGCTTCAAGCTGATCCGTAGCTTCTTCCTCGGAACCGGAGAAAGGCTCGCGGCTCCCCCGCTCGGCCACTTCGAGGGCCGACCAATAGGCTTGCGAGATGGGCTCGCGATTCCCCGCCTTCAGGGTCAGGATGTGGCCCGGCAGCACCTTATGAATCCCCCGATAGATCGAATGGGGCGCGGGGATGTAGTTGTGGCGCAGGAGCAGCCCCAGCGCGCCGCGGTCGACCTCGCCTAGGAAGTCCGGATGAGCCTTGATGGCCTTAAGCTCCGAGCCAAAGAAAAACGACCGGCCCTGCCACCCGTAATAGAGAGGCTTGATCCCCAGACGGTCGCGGGCGAGGAAAAGCAGGCGTTCCCGGCTATCCCAAAGCGCGAAGGCAAACATGCCGATGAATTGCCGGACCGCCGCCTCCACTCCCCAGCGCTCGATGGCGGCCAGCATCACCTCCGTATCCGAGCCGCCCCGCCATCGCGGCGATTCGCCCCCGCCCGCATCCAGCCGCTGACGGATATCCTCGAAGTTGTAGATCTCGCCATTGTAGGCGATCACGTACCGGCCGTTCTCCGAGAGCATCGGCTGATGCCCGTGCGGCGACAGGTCGAGAATAGACAGACGCCGGTGCGCGAGCCCCACCCCGGCCTCCCTGTCCAGCCAGACGCCATGGTCGTCGGGACCGCGGTGCTCGATGGCCCTAGCCATGGCTTCCAGTACATTCTCAGAGAGCGATGGGGAACCGCTCGGGCTCAATACTCCGGCTAGACCGCACATTCGGTTCCTGGTTCCTTTGCAAGAGAGACAAAATAGTTATCGTACACCCGCATACGCCTACCTTCTTTCGTAGAGATCACTCAATGCCGGGCGTGGCCCCCTGATTTTGTCCCAGGGTGCCGCCCCGCAGTTTTTAATGAACCAGATCACCCATGCTGCGGGAGACCCGCCGGCCGTTCTGGCAGCCGTTCGCGATGAGATCAAGAACCCGCTCCACCCGGGCCATGCGCAGCGCCCCGTCGGCCCCCAGGTTATGCGGGTGCCACCAGAGGTGGAAAATCTGCCCCGGGCCAAGCGCCTTGAGCTCGCCGCGAATCCGCGATAAATGAAGCCCCCACAAGGCCTCCGGAAGATTGGCGCGGAAAAAGAGACTGGCGCGGTTCATGGCCCCGTCCATACAGGAGGCCCGCCGCACCATCGGGTTGAGAGCGTCGAGCAGGCGCAGCGACCTGGGAAAAATTTTATTGGTTCCGGCATCCGTGCATTCGTGATACCAGGGCGTTTCGTTGCCCCGCCAGACGCGGATGGGCGTCGATAAAATTCTTTCGATAAAGGAATGCTGATTCCTCGGGAAGACCAGGCTTCGCGGTTCAATGCCAAAGCGCTCCTTCCACAGCGCAACGACCGCGGCCAGATCGGCATCGACATCCTCTGCGGTGATCCCCGGCTCGCGCATGAAAATATGCGAAAAAGTGTGCGTCCCAAGCTCCTGCCCCGGCGTTTCATGGATGGCGCGCACCAGGTGAGGGGCAAAATGCAAATGCCCCTCCGGGTCCAGCTCAGCGTATTGTTCGCTGAAGCGCAGCGCGGTATCTTCATAACAGGGCGTCGCCGGAGCCCGCCGGAAATACTCCTCCCAGTCCTGGCAGGCCAGGGCCCCCACCGTGGCCCAGGTGGCGCGGATGTTTCTCTCGCTGAACAGCTTGAGCAGCGCCGGCACCACTTCGCGCACGTTTTCCAGGTTTTCCCGGTAAGCCTCCCGGTCCAGGCCCAGCTTGTCATAACAACCCCAGCGCATCTCGAAATCCAGCGACAGCACCACCGTCGGCGGAGAATCGCGGCGCTCCGCCCCGGCGGATTGCGCCTGCATCTCGCTCATCAAGAAACCTCCGATTTGTTATCGATCAGGCTGTCATAAAGATCGCCGTACTGGCGGGCGATCCGGCCGATGGAAAAATGATTACAGATGCGGTCCCTCGCCTTCCCCCCCCATTGCCTTCGCCCATCGCTCCCCTGATCGACCATATTTTTCCATGCACCGGCAAGGGCCAGAGAATCCTTGGGGGGGACCACAAGGCCGCCGTCTCCCACGACCCAGCCGCTATCACCCACATCGGTGACAACGCAGGGCACGCCGCACGACATCGCCTCGCCAACCACATTGGGAAAGCCCTCGCCGTAAGAGGAGGACGTCAGGATATCGAGCCCCGCCATCAGCCGGTGGATGTCCCGCCTCTCGCCCAGGCAGTGGAAGTTGCCGGGCGCACCGTTGATCTGGCCCACGAGCTCCTTATTTTCGGCATCGACATTTTTCCCCACCAGAAGAAAATGCGCTTCAGGGTGAGTTTCCAGGAGCGTGTGGGCCGCACGGAGAAAGTTCGGGTGGTCCTTCATGGGATGGTAGCGGCCAATGAGGCCGATGAGCATCGCGTCGGGCGCAAGGCCCAATTCCTCGCGCACCTCCCGCCGGGCCTCCGGCGACGGAACGAACCGTTCGGTTTCGAAACCGTTGCCAATCACCTCCCGCCTTTCCGGACAAAAACCCAGCTTCTCGTGTTGCTTCGCCGCGGTATGCGCGTTGTACAGTATGCGGACCGGTTGCCTGGAAAACAGGGCCGAAAGGCGAATCACCCACACCGTCATCCGTTTTTCATACGCCAGGTCGTGAATGGAGTGGCGAATGTTCCACAGCAGCGGCACCTTTCCAGGCAGAAAGCATTTCGCAAGAAGCGCCATCAAGTTGGCATGGTACATCCAGCCCTGAATCACCACCGGCCTCAACCGCCTGAACAACCGAATCAGGCGAACGACCGCACCGAAGCTCGGCACCCCCGCCTTCATCCCGAGAAAATAGACGGGAATACCGAGTTCACGGATGCGTTCGACCAGCGCCCCGCCGGGAATCAGCGAGATCACCGCATGCCGGCACGGGTTGCCGTGAAGGCGGGAGAGCACCTTGAACAACATCATCTGCGCCCCGGCCGCGGGCAGATCCGTGATCACATGAACGATTGGCCCTTTTTGACTTTCTATACCCATGATTTATTTTGACTTGTCATAGGCCCGACCCGTCTGAGCTGCTCAGACCTTTCAAGGTAACCCAAGGCACACAAAAACCCCAGCATGACAATGAAGCTCTTGTATTCCAGAAGATTCTGAGTGTGAAAACTTTCAATAATCGTGACCATCATAAAGATTAACCCTCGGGTATCTTTAAGGCGATAAAAGTGAATGATGCCTCCAACAATAAACAAAAAATAAAACAACAAGCCTAGCAAACCATTTTCAAGCCAGTATCTAAGAAACATGTTATGCGTTCCGGTGGGGAAATTTTCCGAATACCCCGTACCATGGCCCAGCAGGGGAGCTTCCATCACTTTGTCGTAAAAATCCTCCATCAGTTGTGTACGGCTGTGTTCTAGTAAAAAGCTGAAATCACCACTCAGCAGATCGGCAATATCCCCCACCCTCTTGTTCACTGAATACGTGGAAAATAGATCGTACGATCGGATTACCTTTTTCATAACTAAGCTGCTTAAGACCATTATCAGCACTACGGAAATTAGAACCATGAGCTTCTTAGCCATGGGTTGATTTTTCATGATAACCACAACCAAATAGGCGCCGAGAATGAAAGCATACATGGCCAGGCCACCCACCGAGAGGGTGATGTAAATGCTGAATCCGGAGAGGGTCAGCACCAACACATTGCCCCACCGGCTCCTGTACCAATCTATGGCCCCGACAAGAACAAACAAGAAGCTTACAGCCATTCTATT
>QJZQ01000211.1 GCA_003246675.1 Nitrospirota bacterium
CCACCACCGTGGCCGGGCTTCTGCGCGCTCACAGGTGCTCGGCCTGAGCTTCGGTGAATTCATCGACCCGCAAAGCGAGGACACGCTGCACCGCTATATCATCGAACAACAACTGGAACTGCGTGGGAAAGCCGCCCGCAGGAAACGGGAAGCACTGGAAGCCTGAGGCAGGCTTACCTGGAGAACAGGGCCTCGACAAAGGCCGCGGGGTCGAAAGGCTGGAGGTCTTCGGCTTTTTCACCGATACCGATGTAGCGCACGGGTATCTTTAGCTCGCGGGTGATGCTGAACAGGACGCCCCCCTTGCCCGTGCCGTCGAGCTTGGTCATCACCAGGCCGTCGATGCCCATGGCTTCATGAAATAAACGGGCCTGCGATATGCTGTTCTGGCCGATGCTGGCATCGAGCACCAGGAGCGTCTCGTGCGGTGCGCCCGGCAGCACCTTGGAGATCACCCGCTTCACCTTCTTCAACTCTTCCATCAGGTTCTGGTTCGTCTGCAAGCGCCCGGCGGTGTCGACGATCACCACGTCCATGGCGCGGGCCACACCCGCCTGCACCGCATCGTACGCCACGGCGGAGGGATCGGCGCCGCTTTTCTGGAAAATGCAGGGCACCCCCTCGCGCTCGGCCCACACGCGCATCTGCTCAATGGCTGCGGCGCGAAACGTGTCGCCCGCAGCGAGGAGCACTTTCTTGCCTTCGCTCTTCCAGCGGCGGGCCAGTTTGCCAATGGTGGTGGTCTTGCCCGAACCGTTCACGCCGATGACGAGGATCACCCTGGGCGGCCCCCCGGCCTCTGCCTCGGGCGAGTGGCCTTCCTTCAGCAACCGGGCCATGTGGGCCTTCAGGCTGCGCATCACATCCTCCTGATTGCGGATGCGCTCGGCGGCCACCTCCTTCTTGAGCGCGTCGAGCAGGGCGCCGGTGGCGCCGATGCCGACATCGGCGAGCAACAACACCTCCTCCAGTTCATCGAGCAGGGCATCGTCGACCTTTGCGCGGCCATGGACGATCTGGTCGATGCCGCCGGCCAGCGTGTTGCGGGTTTTGGACAGGCCCGTTTTCAGGCGCGCAAAAAATCCGGTCTTCTTGTTTTCCTCGGTTTCCACTTTTTCCGGCAATTCTTTCACCTTGGTGCTCCCGGCCAGGCGGCCGGGGCGGGCAATTAAAGGACAACAGTATAAAACCAAAACGGAGGCGGGACAAAATTTTTCCCCGCCCGGCCAGGCTCAGGCCTCATCCGGCGGCGGGTTGGGGCTGGGGTTAACCATGTTCTTCTTGAGCAGGATGTCGATGGAGCGCTTGTCGCGGCAGGAGACGGCGAGGTCGATCAAGCCGTCGCCATTGAAATCGCCGGTGGCGATGCCTTGCGGGTGCTCCTCCACGGGATGGTAGATGGGCGGATAAAGAAATGTCCCATCGCCCCGGCCGAGGGAGACCGAGATCATATCGTCTGTGGCATTGGACACCGCAAGGTCCGGGTTACCATCGCCGGTAAAGTCGGCCACGGCGACGAACTTCGGGAAGTTGCCCGAGGCGAAGTCCTTGAGCGCGCTGAAGGTTTTATCCTTGTTGTTCATCGACATGGTCAAGGAATGGAGCACATTGCTCGAGCTCACCAGGTCGTCATACCCATCGCCATTAGCATCGATATTGGCCAGGGTGAGCGGTTGACCGCCGCCCTTGAACATTTTCGAGACCTCGAAGCTGCCATCGCCGCGCCCCCACAGAATCTGCACGCCGCGATTGCCCGAACCCGCAAGCGCGGTGGCCACATCCACATGCTTGTCGTGGTTGTAGTCGCCCACCACCAGCGCGGTGGGCTGGCCGTTCACGGCAATGGGGTGCGGCTCTTTGAAACGGCCGTTGCCATTGCCCAGAATAATCACCAGCTTGTGGTAGCGCAAGCTGACCGCAAGGTCGGGAAAGCCGTCCTCGTTAAAATCTCCCGCGGTGAGGTTGATGGGAATCTTGCCCGGGGTGATCACCTGATCGGTCTTGATAAAACCACCGAGGCGCGTGTTGAGAAAAATGAGAATGGTTTGATCGGAGTAATTGAGTTCCGCCAGATCTTTGTAACCGTCGTTGTTGAAATCGGCGGCGACGATGCAGATCGGGTCGTGACCGGTCTTGAAACTTTTCTGTTCGTAAAAGGTGCCGTCGCCCAGCCCCTTGTAATAGGAGAACGAATGATCGCCGCTGTTTGTCACAACCAGGTCCAGTTTGTCGTCGCGGTTGAAATCGTCAGCGATGAGATACGAAGGCGCCTCGCCGGTTTCCAGGGCGGCGGCAAAATAGAACAACTTGGGCAGCGGCTCCTGATTTTTACCCGACGGGCATCCGCCAAGCGCGGTAACAAGCACCAGCACCAGAGGCCAGGCCAGAAATCGTTTTTTCATTGAGAACCAGAAATAAGCCGCCTCCCCATAATGCGACCGGGCCTTCGGGCAAAAGAGATATCGACGGAATGTGGATTATAGAGTCAGTCCGAGATTATCACAGCTCCCGGGAAAAAGATATAAGCCCGGATGCCGGACCGGCCGCCTCCCCTTCCCCGGCCTTAAACAGCGGCCAGGGGCGGCCGGGCACGCTCGGCCTCGGCCTCGGCCGCCATCGCCTGCTTTTGAAACCGGACCAGCATTCCCTGAAAAATGTAATCGTGGAATTTGGAAATGGACAGCCAGTACAAATCGCCCCAAAACGGTTTGGGGATAAAATGCGCGCGCAGGATGAGGCGGGTCAGGTTTTCCCCGCGGGGTTCAAGCTCCAGTTGCAGCCAGGACAAGCCGGGGGAAATCATCTCGGCCCTGAGCAAAAGCTCGCGGCCCGGCACCAGCTTTTCCACCCGCCAGAAATCCACCGCATCGCCGACACGCAGGTTGTTGTCGTCGCGCCTGCCCCGGTTGAGGCCGACGCCGCCAATGATGCGGTCCATCCAGCCGCGAATCTGCCACAGCAGGTTGCCGTGCACCCAGCCGTGCCGCCCCCCCACCCGGCAGATGATGGGGAAAACTCGGCTTGCGGCAGCGGGGATGTCGATGAAATGCTCGTCGACCTTGAACTGGGCCGCTTCGAACTCGCAAAGCGGCATCCAGTCGCTCATCTTCTCGGGCGGAACGTTGTTCCAGTGGGAAAATACCCGCGACTGCTGCTCCTTCTCCTGCGCCCAGTGGATGGCCGTCCTGAAATCCAGCGGCGTAAAGGGCAGGAGCGTCCGAATGTCGTTCTCGGTGCACACCACGTCGTTGCGCAGGCTGTTGAGAAGCAGCGCGGTGATGTTGACGGGAACCGAGATAAACAGATGCAACCAGTAGGCGTAAACCCGGCAAAGGAACTCCACCGGCAAGGGCAGCCACGACACGTCGAAAAAGGTGATTTTACGCTTCAGGATTTTCGCGAATTCCCGAATCAGCTCCTTGTAGGTCATCACGTCCAACCCGCCGATGTGATACGCCCGCGTGGAAAGATCCGGCAGCTCCAGAACGCCCACCAGGTACTTGACCACATCGCGGATGGCCACCGGCTGACAGTGAGAGTTGAACTGAGACAGAAACGGAACCAGGCGGTTGTGCAGAACCAGCGACTTCAGCAGCTCGTAGGACGCGCTGCCGGTGCCGATGATGATCGCCGCGCGGATGCGGATGACGGGCACCTCCCCCTGCGATAAAATATTGCCCACCTCCATGCGGCTCTTCAGGTGGGAGGACAGCCGCCCGGCGGTTTCGCCCAGGCCCCCGAGGTAGATAATGCGCTTCACTCCCGCCGCCTGCGCCACATCGCGAAAATTGCGCGCCGCCCGCTGATCCGTCTCGACGAACTTTTCCTTCTTCAGGCGCATACTGTGAACCAGGTAATACGCCGCGTCGACGCCCTCCATCACACGGGCGAGATCGTCCTCGTTCAGGCAATCGGCATAGACGGTTTCGATACGCGGGTGGCTTAACAGAGGCGGGCAGCTGCGGTTGCGGAACATGCAGCGCACGGTGTAGCCGCGGTACACCAGTTCCGGGATCAAGCGGTGCGCCACATAGCCGCTCGCGCCCGTCACCAGAACCCGGGCACCCGGCCAGAGGGGCTCTGTGGGGAGGTCATCGCAGTAGTGATAATTCACTTTCTCCGGGTCCATACCGGAAATTATAGGTCGCGAGCGGGGTTTCGCAAGGTCAAAAAGGCTTTTCAGGGCTCCCCGGGGGGAGAAATGAGGCTATTTCGACGGATCAGGCGGGGACTTTGCCGCAAAAAAACGGGTTGTGCCGCTTTTCCTCGGCGACAGTGGTGGCGGGGCCGTGGCCCGGATAGATCCGGAAAGGGCCGGGAAAGCTGAGCAGACGCGTGGTGACGGAATGGAACAGGCCCGGCCAGGAGGCGTTCGCCCGGCCCATCGACCCCGCGAACAGGCAGTCGCCGGAAAACAGCGACTCGCCCAGCCGGTAGGTCACCCCGCCCGCCGTGTGGCCGGGGGTGAAAAGCGCGGTGATCGCAAGCTCGCCAAGCGGCAGGGTCTGCCCGTCTTTCAAGACGCGCAGATCGCGGCTGCCGGAGGGGCGCGGCTCGTCCGGGCCGATCCACGCCGGGCAGCCGAATTCCTTATCGAGCGCGCCCAGGCCGCCCGCGTGGTCCGCGTGGGCGTGGGTGAGGAGGATCATCCGCGGCGTCACGCCGAGGCTCCGCGCCCGCTCGATGACCGCGCGCGGGTTGCCCGCCGTATCGATGAGCGCGGTGGCGCCCGTAGCGCGGCAGGAGACGAGATAACATTTGACCGGGTACGAGCCCATGAGAAGATCCAGACACACCATGTCGAAAGGCGCCGGGTCGGCCGAAACGGGCTGGGGCGACCACTCGCCCCGGGCGATGGCAAGCAGCGACGGGTAGTCGAGATCAAGCGCATGGGCCAGGCGGCGGGCCTCGTCGTCCGAAGGCGCGATCTCGTAGCGCTCCATGCGGCGGATGGCCGCCACCGGCACTTCGGCTGCGCGGGCGAGATCCTCCTCGGACCAGCCCTTGCCGTCGCGCGCCTTTTCAAGAATGTCGCCGAGTTCGTCTTCCAGTGGGGCGTTCATGGCTCTGTTTTAGAAGATGGAGGATTGCGTCCGGGTGGTCAAGAATTCGAGAATTCTCATGCCCCGGGAGGAATTACCCCTGGCGTTCAACCTCGGGCTCCAGACGGCGACGCTGTAGTTGCCCGGATGGACGGCGATGATGCCGCCGCCAACGCCGCTTTTCCCCGGCAACCCGACTTTGAAGGCGAACTCGCCCGCCTCGTCATAAAATCCGCAGAGCAGCATGATGGCGTTGATGCGTTTCGATTTGCTGACGCTGACCACCCGCTCCCCGGTGAGCGGGTTCACGCCTCCCGTGGCAAGAAACTGAAACGCCCGGGCAAGCTCGCGGCAGGACATTTCGATGGAACACAGGTTGAAATAAAAATCCAGCACGCTTTCGACGTCGTTCTCGATGTTGCCGTACGCTTTCATCAGGTTGACCAGCGCGGCGTTCCTGTAACCCGCCTGCTGCTCCGACGAGGCGATGCGCGGGCAGTAATCAATGGCCGGGTCGCCGCAAAGCCGGCGCACGATTTCAATGAACTCGGCCTTGGGGTCGGCAAGGCGGCTGACCAGAATATCGCATACCACAAGCGCGCCCGCGTTGATCAACGGGTTCCTCGGTATGCCGTTTTCGTATTCCAGCTGCACCAGGGAATTGAACGGGCTGCCCGAGGGCTCGACCCCAACGCGCCGCCACAGGCGGTCGTCCTCCAGCCGAAAGGCGACGGCCAGGGACAATACCTTGGCGATGCTCTGGATGGAGAACCTTTCATCCTCCACACCCATGCCATGGTGCTTTTGGTCCACGGTGACCAGGTGAAACCCGAACTTATCGGGGTCGACGCGGCCCAGTTCCGGGATATAGGAGGCCACTTCTCCCTGGTCGTCCACGTCCCTCAATGTGTTGGCGATTTCGGCAATCAGGTTCTGATAATCCATGGCTCCATCATAGCCGATTTTGAGAGGGACTCTAGCGGCATTTTTCCTTTGGCCTGGGGCCGCGGCCACCGGAAATTCCGTTGCCGTGAAAACGGCTTCATCAAATATAATCCCGTCGATGACTGCAAACTTCAAACCCTGGACGGAATGCATCAGGAAGGCAATAAGCAACGATGAAAGAGACTCTTAGCGCGCTGGCCATCGCCCTGACGTTCATCGCGTTCTCACCCTACATACGGTCCATCCTCAAGGGGGAAACGAAGCCGCACGTGTTCTCGTGGGTTCTCTGGGGCCTGAGCACGCTGGTGGTTTTTTTCGCGCAGCTTGCGGACCACGGCGGCGCCGGGGCCTGGCCCATCGGCGTCTCCGCCGTCATCACCCTGGGCGTCGCCGTGCTCGCGTGGAGGAAGAGGGCCGACGTTTCCCTCACCCCGATGGACTGGACGTTTTTCCTCCTCGGGCTGACCTCGTTGCCGCTCTGGTTTTTCACGTCCGATCCGCTGTGGGCGGTGGTGATCCTGACGATGGTGGATGTCCTGGGCTTCGGGCCGACGTTCAGGAAGGCTTACGCGCACCCGCACGAGGAGAAGCTGTCATTTTTCGCCCTCATCGCGGCGCGCAACCTGACCGCCACCCTGGCGCTCGAAAATTATTCGCTGACCACGGTGCTGTTTCCCGCGACAATGGCCATGGCCTGCATCCTGTTCATCCTCATGGTCGCAGCAAGACGGCGGGCTTTGGCGAACTCTTTTTACCGCCATCGATAAGGAGCGGAACATTTATTATTTGCCCACCGTTTACCGGCACAGACGCATCCGGTTTTTAGCGATGAGGCGATAAACGCTCTCCGACAGGCGGGCGAAACCGGGTGCGCTGTCATAGAGCCGGAGCCCGGCGCGATAGAACCCCCGTCGGAGGGCAAGCGCCATGAACAGGGCCTGCGCGCCCTGGCTCACCGACCCGTCCACGCCCACCATCTGCATGGACGCCTGCAGGCTCTCCCCGGGAATTTGCGGAAAGCGGGCCGCCGCTTCGCTTGCGGGGGCGAGTTCGAGGCGGTTTTTGGTGATTCTCGCCAGAAGCCGCGTCAGGCGGCGGCAGAAGCGGCACTCGCCGTCGTAGATCAGCACGGGTTTTATCATGTGCCCTCGTGAGTTTTATGCCCGTTTCCGGGTGGGCGAGTGGATCGTTCGCTCCCCGGCTGTGGCCTTGGGAGCCTGGGGCCCGAAGCGCCGCCGGACGGGATTTCAGGCCGGGCCGCGATGATCGGGCCTGGAATATATTATAGCCGCACCCCGCCCCAGCGCCGATCCAATCTTTGGCGTGGCCTCTGCCCCCTGCCCTGCCACCGCGCCATCTTCTCCTTGCGTTCGCGGGCGCTGTAGGCTATTTTGCTAACTCACCCTTTTTAAAGGGCGAGGCCGGTTTTCCGGCCTGCCCGG
>QJZQ01000180.1 GCA_003246675.1 Nitrospirota bacterium
GGCGGGGTGGGGTGCCTCAGCGGGCGGTGACGCAGGTGCTGATATTCGGATATCGGAATTTATTGGCGGGGTTGTTTGTGCCGGGGGCGTCGTTGGCTGCGGAGTGAAATGGATTATGCTAGAAGGGATTGCCGACATTATTCAGGGCTCTCGATCGAATGGATCTGGCCGGAATAATATCGGATTGCCTTATTTATGTCAATTAAATTTAGCGTCTTCCTAAATTATTGATTTATTTGTTTTTTCCTGCTGCAAAATTCACGCAAATCACGGCATCCGCTTGACAAGCGGGAGACAGCGGCTAAAATAGCCAGATATCATTGCGAACTCTTTATTTCGGTGACTGGAACGACTCATGAAGAATATTTTTTATGCTCTTGCGGTAGCCCTGTTTGTTGCGGCCTCTGTGCCGGCGATGGCCGGTGAAACAACGTCCAATCCGTCGGGGTGTGCCGATCCCGCCACCACCATCTGCACGATCGAGATCTGGCTGGCGCACAGTCATAAGAAAGAAGACAAGGAGTTGCGCAACGTCCTGAAGGATAATTCCATCAAGGTGCTCAGGAATACCATCCAGGTCTGGAGGCCCCGTGGAGGCCACCCGCCCACCAACGTTGCCATTGGCAGCGGCATCAGCGCCCGGGATGCCCAGCTGGTCATCACCCTGGCCGAGAAGTACAACGACAAGGTCGATATGCTGATCGTCCAGTCGCTGAATCCGCCCCAATACGCAGCCATCGCCACATCGGCCTGGGACGAGAAATCCCAGGTTCCCATCAGCGAAGAAGAACTAGCGGCCCTCAAGGACCCCAAACTGTCCGACGAGGAGTTTCACACCCTTTACCGGAAACTCACCAAAGAGGCCACCCGGGTCCAGGCATTCTACTGAGGCTTTCCCAGGGGGGTGCCCCCGTTGTTTGGATTTGACAAACCCGGCGGGATTTGATAGAAGCTAAAGTTTTGAAATCACTTTGCGTGACTTGAGCGCAGCGTTCACAGACGCGGAGTTCGAGGAGACAGGCCGGACCTCTCCCGCACGGAGAGGCGAAAACACGCCGCACACGTTTAATTTCTGAGGACATACCCAGATGCTTGATATTGCGTTTGCCATGGCGCCGCCGCCGGATGGGGCGCAGCCAGGAGGTGGAGGCTTGCTCACCCTGCTGCCGCCGATGATCATCATGTTCGCGATCTTTTATTTCATCCTGATCCGGCCGCAGCAGAAAAAGCAGCAGGAAGCCAGGAAGATGCTCGACGAACTCAAGGAAGGCGACACCGTGGTCACCCTGAGCGGGATTCATGGCACCATTAAGAAACTGAAAGAGGATATCGTGATGTTGCAAGTCGCCGAGAACGTGCGCATCAAAATCAACCGTTCCTCCATCGCTACCCGGAAGTAGGCCGTATGTATCGTGACCTCAAGTGGAAGATTCCGTTAATCCTGGTGGTGATTCTGGGCTGTGTCTGGCTGTCCTGGCCTCTCAAGGAAAAAATTGCCCTCGGTCTCGATCTGCAGGGCGGCATGCACCTGGTTTTGGAAGTGGAGGCCGAGAAGGCGGTGACGGCCAGCCTCGAACGCATGGCCGAGGAGATTAAACGCAGCATCGAGGAGGCCGATGTGGAGCTCGACCGCGTGAGTGCCGACGCGGAGACGCGCCTCGTCCGCATCGCCCTCATCGATGAGCTGGACATGCCTCCGGTGGACAAGGTTCTGGAAGCCTACCCCTTCCTGGAGCGGCAGGCTTCCGGCGAGAGCCGTGTGCTCAACCTCAAGCTGAGTGACAGCCAGGTCAAGGTGATCGAAGAGAACGCCGTCCAGCAGGGGATTGAAACCATCCGCAACCGGGTGGACCAGTTCGGCGTATCCGAGCCGACGATTCAAGTGCAGGGCGAGCGGCGGATTCTCGTGCAGCTGCCCGGCATCAAGGACCCGGAGCGGGCCATCAAACTCATCGGCAAGACCGCCCTGTTGGAGTTCAAGCTGCTCGATGAAGAGCGCAGCGTTCAGGAGGCCCTGGAGGGCAACCTTCCCGAGGACGATGATATTCTTTACGAGTTCATCGAGAACAAAGAAACCGGCGACGTCACCAAGGAACCTTACCTCGTCAAAAAACGCACCGTGCTCACCGGCGACACCCTCACCGGGGCCGAAGTGCGATACGACCAGAACCAGTTCAACGAACCCTATGTGGCGCTGACGTTCAATAACGTGGGCGCGATGATTTTTCAGCAGGTCACCCGCGAGAACATCAAGAAGCGGCTGGCCATCGTGCTCGACGGACACGTATATTCCGCGCCGGTGATCCAGGACGAGATTGCCGGCGGCCGGGCCCAGATTACCGGGCGCTTCACCACCGAAGAGGCGCGGGACCTGGCCATCGTCCTGCGCGCGGGTGCGCTGCCCGCGCCCGTCATCATCCTGGAAAACCGCACCGTGGGCCCCTCCCTCGGCAAGGACTCCATTCGCCAGGGCATCCAGTCCATTCTTTGGGGCGGGGTGCTCGTGGTCGTGTTCATCGCCATCTATTACCGGCTCTCAGGGTTGATCGCAGTGAGCGCCCTGTTCCTGAACCTGGTGATCCTGGTCGGCGCGCTTTCCTATTTTGGCGCCGCGCTCACCCTGCCGGGCATTGCCGGCATCCTTCTCACCGTGGGTATGGCGATCGACGCGAACGTCCTCATCTTCGAGCGCATCCGCGAGGAGATCCGTGTCGGGAAAACCGTCCGAGCCGCCATCGAAGCCGGTTACGCCAAGGCATTCAGCACCATCGTCGATGCCAATATCACAACATTTATCGCGGCCGTGGTGCTGTTTCAGTTTGGCACCGGGCCGATCAAGGGTTTCGCAATCACCCTGTCCATCGGGATTGCCGCCAGCATGTTCACTGCGGTGTTCGTCAGCCGCGTTATCTTCGACAGCACCATGAGCCGGAAGAAAATCAACCGGCTGAGCATTTGACCCGTCCATGGAAATCCTGAAAAATAAAACCGAATTCGACTTCATGGGGAAGTTCCCCGCGGCGCTGGTCTTTTCCTGCGTTCTGATCCTTATCGGCCTCGTTTCCATCGTCATCAAGGGTGGACTGGTCTACGGCGTTGACTTTGCGGGCGGCACCCTGGTGCAGCTCAAGTTCGATAAACCTCCGTCCATCGAAGCGGTGCGCGAGGGCCTCAAGTCCATCGACCTGGGTGACAGCACCATCCAGGAGTTCGGCTCGAAAAACGACATCCTGATCCGCATTCAGCGCTCCGAGGAAAAGCTCGAGGAAGTGGGCAGCCGCGTCAAAGACAGTCTCAAGAGCACGTTCAGCGACAGCACCATCACCGTCGAACGCGTGGAGATGGTGGGGCCCAAGGTGGGGGCCGACCTGCGTGAGAAGGCCCTGTTGTCCATGATCTACTCGATCATTGGCATCGTGATCTACATCTCGTGGCGGTTCGAGTTCCGCTATGCCCTCGCCGCCATCATCGCCCTGGTGCACGATGTGATGATCACCATGGGCGCCTTTTCCATCGCTGACAAGGAGTTCACGCTGGTGGTCGTCGCCGCATTTCTGACTATCATTGGCTATTCGCTGAACGACACCATCGTGGTGTTCGACCGCATTCGCGAAAACCTGCGCAGGCGCGGCAAGAGCTCTCTCCGCGAGATCATCAACAGCAGCATCAACCAGACCCTGAGCCGGACGCTGCTCACCTCGGGAACCACCCTGCTCGTGGTGGTGGCGCTGTTCGCGCTTGGCGGAGAGATCATCCACGACTTCTCCTTCGCCCTGCTCATTGGCGTGGGCATCGGGACCTACTCGTCGATCTTCATCGCCAGTGTTTTTCTCGTGTTTTGGGAAAACTGGTTCAAGGCGTCCAAGAAAGCCTGACCCCCGCCTTCCTCGTTCCAGGGAAAGATTTGCAATCCCCCGGGCTGCGTGCTAAATTCCAGAATTGCCAGAGAAACAAGGCCGGTGCGCCAAGTTCGCCCCGTAACATGGGTCACTTTGAAAGGGACGCTCTTCCATGAAGAAAGAACTGGAGCAGCTCATCCTGTTGCAGAACGCCGACAGCGAAATTCTGGACTTTGAGCAGGCTCTCGGGCGCATTCCCGGGCAGATTGATGCAGCCCGTTCGGGTATGAATGGAAAAAAGAAGCAGCTTGACGACGCACTGGCTCGCATCGAGGACCTTAAAACCCGCCGCCGCAAGCTGGAGCAGGAAGCGCAGGCCGAGGCCGACCACATGGCCCGGGCCAAGACCAAGCTGCCCGCGGTGAAAACCAATAAGGAGTACAGCGCCCTCCTTTCCGAGATCGACGCGATCAAGGAAAAAGTCTCCGGGGTCGAGGACCAGGAGCTTGAAGTCATGGAAGCCCTCGAGTCGGCGGAAGGTGGAATTTCCGCCTTCAAGGAGGCTTTCAGGCAGGAGGAGGGCGTCTTCAAGGAATACGAAGCGAAGAAAAATGCCGAGGCCGAGCGGGTGAAGAAAGAGCTCGAGCAAACGCGCGCACGCCGCCAGGCGCTGGTCGAAACGCTCGATCCCAAGTGGGTGAGCAGCTACGAAAAGGTGGCGAAGGCACGCGATGGCCAGGCGGTGGTGTCGTTGAAGGAAGGCATCTGCCAGGGGTGTTTTCAGTACATCCTGCCGCAAATGGTGATCGATATAAAAGTCGGAGAACAGGTCCACCAGTGCCAGCATTGCTCGCGCTTCCTCTACTGGGTGGAAGAGTCTCCCGAAAACGCATTGCCGAAGTAAACCAGGTGACCGCTGTTCCGGCTTCATGGCCGGAAGAGAGGAAAGTCCGGGCTCCACAGGGCAGGATACTCCGTAACGCGGAGTGGGGGCGACCCTAAGGAAAGTGCCACAGAAAAGACACAGCCTACCCGGCGGTTCGCCGCCGGCGGCAAAGGTGAAAAGGTGAGGTAAGAGCTCACCAGTACCGCTGGCGACAGCGGTAGCTTGGCAAACCCTATCCGGAGCAAGATCGAATAGGAAAGTGTTCGAGGGCGGCCCGTCCGATGCTTTCGGGTTGATCGCTCGAGCCTGCCGGCAACGGCAGGCCTAGATTGATGGTCACCGTCCCACCTTCGGGTGGGGAACAGAACCCGGCTTATGGTTTGCTTCGGCTTCCCTCCTTTTGATTTTAAAATCGACGACATTCGAGGTGCCCAATGGTTCGTTTGTTGATGGTTCTCGCCGTTTCCCTGTATTTCGCTGGTTTTGCCCACGCTCAGAACGACCGTTGCACGGCCCTGCTGCTCGGCAGCCTGGGCGACCGGCAGCACCCCATCACCACCCCGGTTCCCGAGGCCCAGCGTCTATTCAGTAAAGGCATGGCGCTCACCTTCGGCTTCAATCACGACGAAGCGGGCCGCGCGTTCAGAAAAGCCGCCGATCTCGACCCGAACTGCGCCATGTGCTACTGGGGCATGGCGCTCGTGATTGGCCCCAACATCAACGCGCCGATGGAGGCGAAGTCGGTGGCCCCCGCCCACGAGGCCGTGCAGAACGCGCTCAGGCTCTCCAGCACCGTCAGCGCAAGGGAAAAAGCCCTCATAGAGGCCCTGGCCGTGCGCTACAGCTCCGAACCCGTGGAGGACAGAAGCGCGCTCGACCTGGCCTTCGCCGAAGCCATGCGCAAGGTGCGGGAGCGTTTTCCCAAAGATGCCGACGTGGCCGTGCTGTTCGCCGAAGCGCAGATGAACCTCAGCCCCTGGGATTACTGGACCGACGACGGGCGGCCGAAGAACCACATCCTGGAAATCATCGAGACCCTCGAAGCCGTTCTGACGAAGGACCCCAACCACCCGCACGCCATTCATCTCTACATCCACGCGGTGGAGGCCTCGATGAACCCGTACCGGGCCATCCCTCACGCCGACCGGCTGGGCGAGCTGGTGCCCGGCGCCGGGCATCTTGTGCACATGCCCGCGCACACCTACATCCGCACCGGGGCGTACCACAAGGCATCGCTGGCCAACGAGCGCGCCATCGTCGCCGACGATGCCTACCAGGCCGAATGCGCCTCCAAGGGGCTGTATCCACTCGCCTACATGCCGCACAATCACCACTTCCTGTGGGCGACCTATTCCCTGGAAGGGCGCGGGGCCGATGCTCAGAAGGCGGCGCAGCGCCTGCGCGAACGGGTGGATGAGAAGACCATGCGCGAGCCCGGCTTTGGCACCCTGCAGCATTTCTGGGCGACGCCGCTGTACGCCCTCGCGCGCTTCGCCCGTTGGGACGACGCGCTCAAAGAACCCGCGCCGCCGGCCGACCTGTTGTACCCCCTGGGCGTGTGGCACCACCTTCGGGGCCGCGCCCATGCCGCAAAAGGGGATATCGCCGAAGCTGAAAAGGAAGCGGCCGGGCTTGAGGCGCTGATCGAAAACCCGGCGCTGGAGAACGTCAGGATCTGGGGCAGCAACAAAGTCTCCGACCTGCTCAAAATCGGCCATCACCTGCTGGCGGGCGAGATCGCAGAGAAACAGGGGCGCCAGGATGACGCGCTTGGCCACTACCGGGCGGGCCTGAAAATCGAGAACGCCCTCTACTACGACGAGCCGCACAGCTGGTACCAGCCCATGCACCAGCCGCTGGGCCGGGCCCTGCTCAAGGCGGGGCGCGCCGCCGAAGCCGAAACGCATTTCCGCGCGGACCTGGCGCGCCATCCGGAAAACGGCTGGTCTCTGAGCGGCCTGATGAAAAGCCTCGCCGCCCAGGGCAAAAAGGATGAAGCCGAAAAGGTTCAGGCCCGTTTTCAAAAAGCCTGGGCTCACGCCGACATCAAGCTTGAGGATTAAAGCCCTTCCCGCCACCTCCCTCCCGCAGCACTCATCAGGAGAATGCTGCGCGTGCAAGCTCACTAAAATTTTACAGGATAAAGCTCTGCCTGCCTTTGCGGGATTAACGCTAAGTCAAAGGACCGGGAAGGCCGGGGGCAGCGGACGTTTCGCGTGGCTAGCTGAGGAGAAGGCGTGCCACCGTCTGCCGGAAGAGGTGTCCCTGAATGAAAACCGCAAGCGCGGTTTGGGCGCGAATCCCGCTGGCGGCGAACTCGGCGGTTTCCTCGGCGAGGTCGGCCGCGGTGATGCGGATCTCGGCGTCTTGCAGGTTTTGCGCCGATCGAGCGAGGTTGCTTTCAATGCGCGCAAGGCGGCCGCGGACGGCGGCCACCCGGCCGAGGTTTCGGGACACGGCTTGCAGGGCCTTATCCAGCGGGCCGATGGTGTCGGCTCCGCTTGCGCCCGTACCCGCCAAGGCGGAGGGGAGGGCCAGCGAGCGCGGGTCGAGAGGTTCCAGGTTAAGCTCCCGCCCGAGGTCGAACCGGTTGCCGGCCGACGTGTCGCCGCCTATTTGCAGCACCGGCCCCTTCGTGTGCGGTGCGCCGCCCGACGCATCGAATTCCCTTTGCAGGACGGCGGCTTGCTGTCCCGGCGAACCG
>QJZQ01000198.1 GCA_003246675.1 Nitrospirota bacterium
CACGGCCTTCCTGGCCGGTGCTGGTGCGCTTTCCTGCCGCGTCACCGGCATGGCCGGCGGCGCCTCCACAACCCGCACGGGCGGGACTTCGGCGGGAGCCGCAGCTTCTTCCATCTCGGCGATGCGCTGGATCATCTCGTCCACTTTTTGAAACGGCCGCACATCCGCCAGACGGAAAAGCGCCATCTCGAACACCTGCTGCGGCAGGGAGCTGCGCTTCATCTCCGCCTCCGTTCGCATCAGGAGCGAGAAGATCTGATGCAGCTCATCGGCATGAAAACTTTCCGCCTGCCGCTTGAGGACCTCGAGGTCCTGGCTCTGGGCGTCCATCAGGCTTTCCGGCGTGCTGGCCACTTTAACCACCAGCAGGTTACGCACGTATTCCGCCAGATCGCGGCAGATATAACTCAGGTCCTTGCCCGCGTTCACGGTTTCCTGAACCTGGGTGACCAGAGCGGCGAAATCCCTCGCGCGCATACCCTCCACGAAATTCTGCAGGGTCTTCTGACCGACAATGCCAAGAACCGCCTCCACCGAACCCGGCGTCACCTCCCGGCCTGAGAAGGCGATCACCTGGTCGAGCAGGCTTTGCGCATCGCGCATGCTGCCCGCGCCATTCTTCGCGATTTCTTCCAGCGACAGAGCATTGATGGCGATGCCCTCCTGCTCGCTGATGAGCTTGAGTTGCTGGATGATCTGCTTATGCGTCAGGGGCTTGAACTCGAAGCACTGGCAGCGGGAAAGGATCGTCTCGGGTATCTTTTCGCTCTCGGTGGTGGCGAAGATGAAGACCACCCGCTCCGGCGGCTCCTCCAGGGTCTTGAGCAGCGCGTTGAACGCGCTTTTGGAGAGCATGTGCACCTCGTCGATGATGTACACCTTGTAGCGGCAGGACGAGGTGGCGTACTGCACGTTATCGATCAGGTCGCGGACCTCGGCGACGCCGTTATTGGACGCGCCGTCGATCTCGCGGACATCGATGCTGGACCCCTCGCGGATTTCACGGCAGACCGCACAGGCGTCGCACGGGTCCGGCGTGGGGCCGCTCTCGCAATTCAAAGCCTTGGCCAGAATCCTGGCTGTGGTGGTTTTACCCACGCCGCGGGTCCCGGAGAAGAGATACGCGTGGGAAATACGGTCGAGGTTCACCGCGTTTTGGAGAGTGCGGATAATGTGTTCCTGGCCGATGAGCTGGCTGAACTTCTGTGGACGCCACTTGCGCGCCGAAACCTGGAATTCCATATTGACCCCCGCGGTTCGGGGTGCGGCCACAACTGGGGTGGGGAATAATAAAAAGGCAGAGTTGCTGGGGATCTCACAGCACACACGGGATTTTGCTACCGCTGCTTCCTTCCGGACCTGACGGGGTTCACAATTCCATGTTGCGTAAGGCCCAACAACACTGCCCATTTTTCAGCATGACAGCGGAGAGGGAGGGATTCGAACCCTCGGTAGGGGATTAGCCTACACACGCTTTCCAAGCGTGCGCCTTAAACCAACTCGGCCACCTCTCCTTTTAAATCATTCGCCAGCCAGGCCCATGAAACGGGGCCCTGCGGCACCAGGCCGGCATGGAGGGAGGCAGTAAAATTTCTGGCGGAGAGGGAGGGATTCGAACCCCCGGTTCCCGTAAGGGAACAATTGATTTCGAGTCAATCGCCTTCGACCTCTCGGCCACCTCTCCCCATTTAAATGCCACCCGCTCCCCTGGGGGGGAGCCGGTTTAAAAAATACGCCCAAGAGGACTCGAACCTCCGACCTACGGTTCCGCAAACCGTCGCTCTATCCAGCTGAGCTATGGGCGCTTGATTCTTGCAGAAAAAAAGAACAGAAAAGAAAAACGCGTTTCCTTTTTCCTCTCTGTTCCGCCTTCCTGAACCTTCAGGACACCTCGGCGGGGATGGATTCCAAAAGTTCCAGCCCGTAATCCGGATGCTCGAAGGCATACATGGTGGGATATTTCTTAAACGCCCACCCTTTATAGAAAACTTTTCCGTTTTGTTCAACCACCAGTTGCACCGCGGGGTTAATTAAACGGTTGTCCATCGAGGAATAAGCACTCTTGCTCATCACGAAATTGGGGAAAAACGGCCCCACCGTCACCATAAGCCCCGATTTTCCAAGGGAAAATTGGGAACCCAGGTCCACGGTTTTGATCTCGTTATTTTCCTCGTTGTGCCTGTCCCGAACCAGGAGTTTGACCGCCTTCCACTTGCCCTTGACGTTCTCCGGCACCAAAACACCGCGCTCGACCTTTTCCTCGGCCTGCAACTCCGGGTGGTCGACCATCTTGGTCCCGGAACCCTCCGCCAGCTGTTGTGTCGCCGGGGGCGGCTCGCTGAAGGTGCCCGAACCCTCGACCTGCTGGCTGGCCAATTCGGCAAGCACCTCGGGAGAACTCTCGGCCACCGGTTCGTTCGTCGAGCTGGTGCAGCCGGCCAACGCACAGGCCAGCGCAAAAACCGAGAGGAACAAATTATATTTAAAACCTTTAACCGTCATCGCAGCCAAGGGCGATTGAAACCGCGCCCCCTTGAAAATATGTTTATGGCGGAGAGGGAGGGATTCGAACCCTCGGTAGGGTTTTGGCCCTACACACACTTAGCAGGCGTGCGCCTTAAGCCAACTCGGCCACCTCTCCACGCTAATCATTCATCTCAACTGTTGCAGGAGTGGCGGAGGGAGTAGGATTCGAACCCACGGAACTTTCGTTCAACGGTTTTCAAGACCGCCGCCTTAAACCACTCGGCCATCCCTCCTTCATCCCTCTGCATTTTCCAGTATGCCATAGTTATCCAGTTCGAGGGAAATGTCAAGCGACTCGCACGGGGAAGCCCAAAGATTTCAGGCCAACCCCTCGTCAAAAGCTGCCCGAGGCGCCGCGTGGCCCCCAACAGCCGCCCCCCCAGGGAGAATTCAGGGGGTACGGTTTTTACAGCCCAATCCGCTCCTCGCCGTTCAGGTAAGGCCGCAGGGCCTGCGGCACCGCTACCGAACCGTCCTCCTGCTGGTAATTTTCAAGAACCGCCACAAACAGCCTTCCCGCCGCCAGACCGGAGCCATTCAGCGTGTGCACAAAGCCGGTTTTACCGCCCTCTTTTTTCTTGTATCGGATGCCCGAACGGCGAGCCTGGAAATCGGTGAAATTGCTGCACGAGGAAATCTCCCGATACGTCCCCTGGCTGGGAAGCCAAACTTCCAGATCGTAGGTTTTCGCGGCGGAAAACCCCAGGTCCCCCGTACAGAGCACCATCACCCGGTAAGGCAGCTCCAGCTTCTTTAAAATCGTCTCCGCATGGCCGACCAGCCCTTCCAGAGCCTCCCAGGATTCCTCCGGCGCCACGAACTGGACCAGTTCCACCTTGTCGAACTGGTGCTGGCGGATCAGCCCGCGCGTGTCGCGGCCGTAAGAACCCGCCTCGCGGCGGAAACAGGGCGTGTAAGCCGCGTACCGTATGGGGAGCGCCTCTTCGGACAAAATCTCATCCCGGTGGTAATTCGTCACCGGAACCTCGGCGGTGGGAATGAGATACAGCGGGTCATCCCGCATCTTGAAGAGTTCTTCGGCAAACTTCGGCAACTGGCCGGTGCCCGTCAGGCTCTCCTCGTTCACCAGGAAAGGAGGATAAAGCTCCTCGTAGCCGTTTTCCCGGGTTTGCACGTCGATCATGAAATTGATGAGGGCCCTCAGCAGCCGCGCCCCCTGACCCTTGTAGACGGCAAACCGGGCGCCGGATATTTTTGCGGCGCGCTTGAAGTCGAGAATATCCAGGCCCTCGCCGAGTTCCACATGGCTTTTGGGCTCAAAGGAAAACTCCCGCGGCTGGCCGAAGGAGCGAACTTCCTGGTTTTGCGTCTCGTCCTTTCCATCGGGGATGGACTTGTCGGGCAGGTTGGGCACCCTGAGAAGCGTGTCCTCTATTTCCCCTTCGCAGCTTTTGACAAGGTCATCCAGGTCCTTGATGCGGGCGTTGATCTGCCGGACCTCCTCCATCTCCGCTTCGGCCGCCAAGCCTTCCTTTTTCAGGCGGCCCACGCTGGCCGAGAGTTTTTTCTTCTGGTTTTTCAGGGTCTCCGCTTCCTTGAGGCCCAGCCGTCTTTTTTCATCCCGCTCCAGCAGGCCCGCAAGCTCGGCCGGAGCACCCGCACCGCGCCGCGCAAGGCCCGCTCTCGCCTCGTCAAGGTTTTCCCGCAGCCACTTGATATCGAGCATTATTTTTTCTTCTTTCCCCGCTTGGCGATTCTTTTTTCGAGGCCGGCCATCTTCATTTCCAGCATGGCCGGGTAACTGTAGCGGCCTTCCAGGGTTTTAAGTTTTTCATACGCTTCCTTCAACCGGCCCTCATCCTCCAGGCACGAGGCAACGACAAAATCCAGTTCCGGCAGAAACCGGCTTTTCGGGTATTTCTTCACGAAATCCCCGTGCAGCGCATGCACCTCCTGGCAGCGGGCAAGAGTATACAGGAGTTCGGCCACCTTGAACCGCGAATCCTCCTGCCACGGGCTTTCGGGATACTCGTCGATCAGGGTGCCAAATTCCACCAGGGCCTGGTCATATTCCTGTTTCTTCAGATAAATCGAAGCAATACGGTACTGATGGTCGCTATTTTCCTCGGCACGGTTGAAATTGAAAATAAGTTTTTGATATTCGATGATGGCCTGATCCAGGTTTTTCGATGAAAACTCAAGGATATCGGCGATATTTTTTTGTGCATCGTACGCAAAAGCGCTGCCCGGGTGGCTCTTCAGCAAATCCTGATAATGCATCACCGCCTGGTCGCTGTCGCCCAGGCTGTACTGGTGAAGCTCGCCCAGCCGGAACATCGCTTCCTCGGCGCTTTGTTCCCGGGGAAATTTTTCCAGAATTTCCTTGAACAGCTCGACGGCCTGCGAGTGGTTTCCCTTCACCCACTCGTCATTGGCCTTTTTAAGCAGGTGCCCGCTGCGGTCACCCTCGCATCCGGTCCATAAAAAACAAACCAGAACCAACACCAGAGAACGCAGCACAAGGCCAAGGGAGGATGCAGTGAACAATGGACCGCCCCCCGGACGGACGGACGGACACAAAAAGAACCCCCCGGCCGCGGGAACACACCCCGCCAGCACCGGAGACCTTTTCGCCTTCACCGTCCAGGTCACTCCACAACCTTTTCAACACTGACCAGAGAATTATCGTCTCCCAGTCTCACCAGCCGCACCCCCTGGGTATTGCGGCCGATCACGGAAATTTCATTGACGGGGGTCCGGACGATATTGCCGCCGGAGGTGATGAGCAAAAGCTCCTCCTGATCGGTCACCTGCTGAATGCCGATCACCGAACCGGTTTTCTCGTTGCACTTCATCGTCATGACGCCATAGCCGCCACGCCCCTGCACCGGGTATTCATCCAGCCGGGTTCTTTTTCCGTAGCCCCGCGAAGTCACCGTCAGCAGCATGTTCCCCGGTTCGACGATTTGCGCGCCCACCACCCGGTCGTCCTCGCGAATCCGGATGCCGCGCACCCCGCGCGCCGTTCGCCCGATAGGGCGAACATCGTCCTCCCGGAACCGAATGGAATTCCCTTTCTCGGTGGCGAGGAGGATGTCTTTTCCCGGTTCGCAAAGCTCCGCGGCGATCACCCGGTCGCCCTCGTCGATGGTGAGGCCGATGATCCCTCCCTGGCGGGGCTTGCTGTAAGCCATCAGCGAGGTTTTCTTGACGATCCCGCGCTCGGTGATAACGATGACCGACTTGTCCTCTTCGAACTGTTTGACCGAAAGGATACTGGCGATCGATTCCCCAGGCACCAGCTGCAGCAGGTTGGCGATGGATTTACCCTTGGCCACCCGGCTGACATCGGGAATCTGGTAGACCTTCAGCCAGTGGAGCTTGCCGACGCTTGTGAACACAAGCAGATTGCTGAGCGCCGAAGCGATGATCAGCTTCTCCACCACATCTTCCTCGCGCAGGTCCATCCCCTTGACGCCCTTGCCCCCCCGCTTCTGCGAACGGTAATTTTCCAGGCCCTGGCGCTTGATATAGCCGCTGCGGGAGTAAACCACCACGGCGTCCTCGTCGGCGATGGTGTCCTCGATGTCGATATCGATTTCCTCGGATTCCAGGATCTCGGTGCGCCGTTCATCGCCGTAGCGGTCCTTGATTTCACCGAGTTCCTTCTTGATGATATCGAGCTTGACCGCATCGTTCGCCAGGATGTGCTCCAGCCCCGCGATTTCCTCGCGCACGGCCGCCAGATCGTCGATGATCTTCTGCCGCTCAAGGCCGGTCAGGCGCTGCAGGCGCATATCCAGAATGGCCTTCGCCTGGATCTCGGAGAGCGCGAATTGCGACATGAGGCCCTGCTTCGCATCTTCGGGGTCCTCCGCCGCGCGAATCAGGCGCACCACCTCGTCCATATTGTCGACGGCGATTTTCAGACCCTCGAGAACGTGCTCCCGCTCGCGCGCTTTTCGTAAATCGAACTGGGTTCGGCGCGTCACCACTTCCTTGCGGAAGAGGATGAATTGCCGCAGAATTTCCCTCAGGTTCAAAATTCTTGGCTGCTGGTTGACCAGGGCGAGGAGAATAATGCCAAAGCTGTCCTGGAGCTGGGTATTCTTGTACAACGTGTTGATGACGATTTGGGCATGCGTGCCCTTCTTGAGCTCGATCACCACGCGGATGCCTTGCCGGTCCGACTCATCCCGCAGGTCGGAGATGCCCTCAAGCCTCTTTTCCCGGACCAGTTCCGCGATTTTCTCCACCAGCCGGGCCTTATTCACCTGGTAGGGCAATTCACGCACCACGATGCGCTCTCGGTCGCTCTTTTCCATCGGCTCGACCTCAATGCGCGCCCGCACCTTGATGATCCCCCGGCCCGTCCGGTAAGCGGAGCGAATGCCCGAGCTGCCGTGAATCATCCCACGCGTCGGGAAATCGGGACCCGGGACGATTTTTATCAGGTCGTCCACCGTGCAGTCGGGGTTTTCAATCAGGTGGATGGTGGCGTCGATCACTTCGCCCAGGTTGTGCGGCGGAATGTTGGTCGCCATGCCCACAGCGATGCCGGACGAACCGTTGACCAGAAGATGGGGAAAACCCGCCGGCAAAACAGAAGGCTCCACCAGCGATTCGTCGTAGTTGGGGTCGAAGCGGACGGTTTCCTTATCCAGATCCCGCAAAAGCTCCTGAGCGATGGGAGCCATGCGGATTTCCGTATAACGCATGGCCGCGGCCGAGTCGCCGTCGATGGAGCCGAAGTTTCCCTGACCGTTGACGATGACATAGCGCTGCGAAAAATCCTGCGCCATTCGGACGATGGTGTCATAAACAGCCGTATCGCCATGGGGATGGTATTTACCGAGAACATCGCCGACGATATGGGCGGATTTCTTATGCGGCTTGTTCCAATGGTTGCCCGCCACATCCATGGCGAAAAGCACCCGGCGATGCACCGGCTTCAAACCATCGCGAACATCCGGCAACGCCCGCCCAATGATTACACTCATCGCGTAATCCAGATAGGCGCTTTTCATTTCATCGTCGATATTGATTGGCTCGATGATCTCGGCCATATTTTCCCTTTCAAAACTTCAGGTTACGATTATTTTTCAGGCAAGAGCCGCCCCGCACGCCACCCTTTCCAGCGGCGGCAGGCAGAGGGAGTGAGGTCTTCAAATATCCAGATTTTTAGCCTGCAACGCGTTAGTCTGAATGAATTGCCGCCTCTCCTCCACAACATCCCCCATGAGCGTGGTGAACAGGCTTTCAGAAGTGACCAGGTCATCCGCCCGCACCTGCAGCAGGATTCGTTTTTCCGAATCCATCGTGGTTTCCCACAGCTGCTCCGGGTCCATTTCACCCAGTCCCTTGTAACGCTGGATGGAAATCCCCTTCCTTGCATTTTCAAGCACCCCGTCCAGCAAAGCGTGTTTAGAGTTAAACACCGTGGTTTCCCCGTTTTGCGTCAGGAAAAAGGGCGGGTGGTCTATGGCGCGCAGCGGGTCATAGACTTCCATGATTTTCTGAATAATGACCGATCCCATGAATTCCGCGTTGATCTTGAGCTCGAATTCGCGGCCATGGTTGAGGCCCTTGATAAATAACTTGTACAGCTCATTTTCCAGATCGTAAGCCAGGCGAAAAGAGACGTCCTTGATCTCCCCGGTCACGTCCATCTGCTGATGATCGTGCGTGGTTCTGGCAAACACACCCGCCTCATCCCTGTCGATCACGATGCCCAGGTCCTTAAGCCTTTGCTCATCGCCTTCGTCAATATGATCACCCACGTCTATTTCCAGCGGGATATTGATAAATTCACCACGGTAATCGTATTTTTCGCGGTTTTCATCATCGATCAGGTCATCGACGATACTGATCAGGAGCCTGGCCACCGCATCGAGAGAGGTGAAGCTTTCCCGCTGAATGCCCAGCCGGATGAGCACATTGAGAACCCCTGCGGGAATGTTGTTTTTAACCACCTGGTCGAAGCGCTCCTTGTACAGGAACAGGCCGTTCACCACGCGGATCAACTCCTCCCCCTTGAACTGGGATCCCCCGTTGGAATTTTTAAGTTCCAGCTTTTCGGTGCCCCTTTCAATCAGGTGTTTAAAAAGCGCCTTCTCATTTTTTATATAATCCTGCTGCTTGCCCCGCTTCACCTTGAACAGCGGCGGCTGAGCGATATAGAGATAACCCCTTTCGATCAGCTCAGGCATCTGCCTGAAGAAAAAAGTCAGCAGCAGCGTACGAATATGAGATCCATCGACATCGGCGTCGGTCATGATGATGACCTTGTGGTAACGCAATTTCTCTATGTTGAAATCGGTTTTACCGATCCCCGTGCCAAGCGCCGTGATCAGAGTACGAATTTCGTTACTCGCCAGCATTTTCTCGTAACGCGCCTTCTCCACGTTCAGAATTTTGCCGCGCAGCGGCAGGATGGCCTGGTATTTCCGGTCCCGCCCCTGTTTGGCGGAACCCCCGGCCGAATCCCCCTCGACAAGGAACAATTCCGAGAGCGCCGGGTCCTTTTCCGAACAATCCGCGAGTTTCCCCGGCAGCGCGCTCACCTCCAGGGCACTTTTCCGGCGCACCAGGTCCTTGGCTTTTTTCGCCGCCTCGCGCGCCAGGGCGGCGCTGATGGCCTTGGAAACAATGGCGCGGGCAACGGCGGGCTGCTCTTCAAATATCTGTTTGAGCTGGTCGTTAACCATCTGCTCGACGATTCCCTTGACCTCGGTGTTTCCCAGCTTGCCCTTCGTCTGTCCTTCAAACTGAGGCTCCGCCACCTTGACGCTCAACACCGCAATCAGCCCTTCCCTGACATCTTCGCCGGTGAGACTGGTGTCCACGTTCTTCAACATGTTGTTCTGCACCGCGTAACTGTTGATGGTCCGGGTCAGAGCCGAGCGGTAACCGCTCAAATGGGTGCCGCCATCGCGGGTGTTCACATTGTTGACGAACGTGAAAATTTCTTCCGAATAGCTGTCGTTATACTGCATCGCAAGTTGCAGATCGCAGTCATCCTTCTCCTTTTCGATGTAGATCGGCTCCGGATGCAGAGTTTTCTTGCTCTTACTGAGAAGCTCGATGAAGGAGACGATCCCGCCTTCATAGAAAAAGACGCTGTCCTTGCCGTCGCGCTCGTCATGCAGATGAATTTTCAGCCCCCTGTTGAGGAAGGAGAGTTCGCGCAATCGGTTGGAAAGGATTTCGAAGCTAAAAACCGTTTCACTGAAAATCGTTCCATCGGGAACGAATACGATCTTGGTGCCCGTGGAACTGGCCTTGCCCCTTATTTCCAGCGGGGTCACAGGCTTGCCCATCCTGTACTTCTGCACATGCAGGAAACCCTCCCGCTTGATCTCGAGAGTCAGGGATTCAGACAAGGCATTCACCACCGACACACCCACGCCATGCAAACCGGCGGATACCTTGTAGGTGTCCTTGTCGAACTTGCCCCCCGCGTGCAGCACCGTCATCACCACCTCGGCCGCCGACACTTTTCTTTCCGGATGGATGCCCACCGGGATGCCCCGGCCGTTGTCCGACACCGTTATGCTGTTGTCGATGTGAATAAGAACTTCGATCTCGGAGCAATACCCCGCGATCGCCTCATCGACACTGTTATCCACCAGTTCAAAGATCAAATGATGCAGGCCGTTGACCCCGGTGCCACCGATGTACATGGCGGGTCTTTTTCTTACCGCATCCAGGCCTTCAAGAATCTTGATGTTGGAAGAGTCGTAAACCTTATGTTCGGCTTGATCCATTTACAGGTATAAGAAAATAGTATGAAAGAAATATTCTATAGTCGCAGAAGCTGGGACTGTCAGAATGTGGAAAAAAAGAAGAACCCATTGAAATCAGGGAGCAAAACGGGTGAAGATTTTGTTAATAACAATGTAATTTGCAAGGAACGGGCAGGAGGAACCTAACGCAAAGATATTATACCTTATTTCAGCGAACTTTACCCACAATTTTTACACAGGTCGCTGACAATTTACTTACCCTCGATCAGCCGCATTATTTTCTGGACGTCTTTGGATAAGTCGTTGTTTTCTTTGACTATTTTGGATATCTTTTTGTAGGAGAAAATCACCGTTGTATGATCTTTGCCGCCGAACTGCCGGCCAATATCCGGCAGGGAGGCCTTGGTGTATTCCCTGCATAAATACATGGCGATTTGACGGGGGAGGGAAATATTTCTGGAGCGGTTTTTGGATTTGATGTCGGAGACTTTGATATTGAAATACGAGGCGACGGTTTTGATGATGATCGGAATCGTGTAATTTCTGGTTTTGTCGAGGGCGAATTCGTCCAGAATCTCCTTGGTCAGCTTCAGGTCGATTTCCCTCTGAGTAAACGAAGCGTAGGCGATGATCCTGAGGAGGAAACCCTCGAGCTCGCGGATATTGGATTTGATGTTGCTGGCGATGAACAGCGCGACGTCCTGCGGCAGGGTTTTCTGGTGAAATTCCGCCTTCTTGTAAAGGATGGCCATCTTTGTTTCGAGGTCGGGATGCTTGATATCCGCGATCAGGCCCGCCTCGAAACGGGAGCGCAGCCGCTCCTCCATGTTGTGAATGTCCTTGGGGTACCTGTCGCTCGAGATCACCACCTGCTTGTGGGACTCATAGAGCGAATTGAAGGTGAAGAAGAACTCCTCCTGGGTCTTTTCCTTTCCCGCAATGAACTGAATATCGTCGATCAGCAGCACGTCCAGGGGCCGGTAACGGTTCCTGAAGGCGGGCATTTTCTCACTTTTGATGGATTCGATGAGATCCACCGTGAAACTTTCCGCTGAAATGTAGCGCACCCGGGCGTGCGGATCCTTCTCCACAATGGCATTGCCTATGGCATGCAGCAGGTGGGTTTTTCCGAGCCCCACAAAACCATATAAGAATAGCGGGTTGTAGGCCATCGCCGGATGGTTTGCAACCGCCAGGCTGGCGGCATGGGCGAACTGATTGCTGGAACCCACGACAAAGCTGGAAAACGTGTATTTCGGGTTCAGGGTGCCGTTGAGAGATTTGTCCAGGACTTCGATGCGGGGCTCGGAAGCCGCGTCCTCCTTTTTGGGTTTCGCAGGCTCCTCCTCGGCGTGAGACTCGACGAGGAAGTCCACCTCCATCTTGTCTTCCGTCAGGGTTTCAAGCGTGGACTCGATCAGGCTCTGATAATTTTCCTTGAGGCATTTCTTGTAGAAGTCGTTGGGAACGGCAATGGTCCATACTCTGCCCTGGGTCTTATGAAGATGAGTGGGAGAAAACCATGTGCTGAAACTCTCGGGAAGAATTTGTTCCTCGATTTTCTCAAGACATTTCTTCCAGAGAACGTTCTTCGTTTTCATGCATTCAGAAGGAAAATGGTTTTTTGGGGGGGAAGCAAGCCGTAATATATAAGACGGTTTTTTTATTTGCAACAGCAAAAAGAAGCGCCTCCATAATTTCGCAATAACCCCAACCTAAACAAGGTATTTTTTTTCGCAGACCGGCAGACCCGCTTGCCAAAGGCCCTCTCCCGGCCGCCGTCCATGCGCCCACCCTTAACTTTTAGCCGCTCTACAAGCCGATTTTGTATGGGCTTACGCTAAAGAGCCCTTGTTGTTTTCCCTAATGTGTGAGGGGAACAACGGGGCGGAAAAAAACAACCGCCTCCCCCCAGCCGCTGAACAGAGAAACGCAGCGGCATTTTAGAGACAGCGTAAAAATATAAATCAAGACAAAAAAGGCGATGTGATGGACGCGCCAAATTAACCTTTCAGTCTTCCCATCCCCGCGCGCGCCGGGGATCATCCCACCTGAAAGAGCGGGCCGGTTTTATGGCCCGCTCTTCCCCACGCCTTCATCAGGAGCCGTTCCATGGGAGACCTGAGTCAGAACTTTTCAAGGCAGGAATTCGCCTGCCGGTGCGGTTGCGGCCAGGCCGCGGTAAAAAATGAACTGATCACAAAACTTCAACAAGTTAGAGATAATTTCGGCCCCCTGCGAGTCACCTCGGGATATCGCTGCGAAGAGCATAACCGCCTCCAGGGCGGCACCCCGGGCAGCGCCCATCGGGTGGGCCTGGCGGTGGATCTTGAGTGCACCATCGGCCTTTCCCGCTACCTCCTGGTCGCCCGGCTGATGGAAGCCGGGTTCAAGCGAATCGGCATCGGCAAGAACTTTGTGCATGCGGACCTGGATGAAACAAAACCAAAACCGTCCATTTGGACTTATTGAAAATTTTCACAGGAGAAAGTTATGAGCAGCAACAATGCATTCATCAAGCCGGGATACAAAACCAGCGAAGCGTGGGTGAGCCTGTTGTCGTCAATCTTCGTCATGGTCAGCATGCCCGCGGAACAAGCGGCCACGCTGATCGGCGGAATTTCGGCGGTGTACACCGTCGGTCGTTCCATCGTCAAAAGCCTGCAGAACCGTTCCTGAAGTATTTTATCGGGCACGAACCCACACGCGGTTCATCCCGAAGCCGTGCAACCGTTACTGACTCTGGAGACAAACCGTGAATTTGGCAGCGCTTAGCGCACTCACTCCATACGCCACTTTTTTTCTTGCCGTAATCATCGGAATCATCGGCTGGTTTCTTAAATGGATGATCAACGGCAACCATCGGCAGTTTGGCGAGCTTCAGCGGCAGATCCGTCATTTAGGTATCGAGTTGAAGGATCTCGAGAAGAGCCGGCAGACCGACCAGAAATACATGTACGAGCAGTTCGTCAACAAAGAGGCCCACACCCAGGCGCTGGTAAAAACCGAATCCCTGATACGCAGGATCTTCGACCAGTTGAACGACATGAGCCGCTCGGTTCATCAGATCATCGGAGCGCTCAATGCACGCGACAGCAATTCCGGAGAATGACCCTCAGCAGGCGGCCAGCCAGGCTCTCGAAAACCTCGAAAAGGAGCTTCTGGAATATAAGCATGCCCTGCAAAACCTGCTCAGAAATTCGCCTGATAATTTGCCCGCGCACCGGGTTTACCTCACTTATGTCGGTAAAGTGGTTGAAATACTTAAAGTCCGTGTTCAGTCGCAGGCCCAGGAGCCGGAAAAACTGCTCATCGATACGCTGAAAATTGTGGTGTTGACCCTGATGGAGCACGGCGAGACCCAGGCCGCGGAGCTTGTGGGCGAGTCTCTGAACGATATCGGTGAAAAAGTGAAGGAGCAATGGTTGAGTTCCAGAGGACTAAACTTTCCCGGGGATACGGCGAAATTCTCCAGTTGGTCAAAACCGCCGTCTCTCCCTTCGCCAAAACCAGCAAGAAGGAAAAAGAAAATCGCCGAAGACGGGCCGAAACCGACCTGAGCTATTTCGCCCGCACCTATTTTCCCCACCATCTCAGCGAGAAGGGCTCCGCCATGCACGAGCATCTCCTGAGCAGCTTTGAAAAGCGGATTCTTGCCTCCCGGCGCCAGGGCACCGGTTCCCGGACAGCGCAGGCCGCCCCGCGCGGCCACGCCAAATCCACCCTTTCGACGCTGATCCTGCCGATCTGGTGCGTTGCGGCCCGGCACCGCCGCTTCATCGGCCTCCTGTCCGACACCACCGAGCAGGCCGAGGATTTTCTCGAAACCATCAAGGCCGAGTTGGTGGCCAACGAAAGATTGCAGGAGGACTTTCCCCAGGCCTGCGGCCGCGGCCGCATCTGGAAAATCGGCCGCATCGAGACCCTGAATGGGGTGCGCATCAATTGCTGGGGAAAACGCAAGCGCCTGCGGGGCGCCCGCTTCGGAAACCGCCGGCCGGATCTCATCCTATGCGACGACCTGGAAGACGACGAGAACATCGACTCCCCGGAGCAGCGGGAGAAGGACCGGCGCTGGTTTTTCAAAGCCGTCATGAAGGTCGGCGCGCCCTACACCGTGTTTATCGTCGTCGGCACCCTGCTGCATTACGACTCGCTATTGGCCCGTCTTTTAAAGCAACCGGGCTGGACGGGCAAGAAGTGGCAGGCGGTGCTGCGCTGGTCCTCCTCCCCCTTGTGGGAGACCTGGGAACAAATTTACTCAAACACCGCCAGCCCGCAAGCCCAGGACCAGGCCGATGCATTCTTCCAGCAACATCGCACCGCGATGCTGGCCGGCACCGAGGTTCTCTGGCCGGAGGTGGAAAACTACTATTACCTCATGAAGATGCGAGTCTCCGACGGGCCCGCCTTCTTCGATTCAGAAAAGCAGAACGAACCGATCCATCCCGAGGACTGCCTGTTTCGCGAGGAATGGTTCAAATACTGGGGCGACCCCGGCGGGCAGACCGCGTCCCTGGAGCCGCAGGACCGTATTCTCTGCGCCGTCGATCCCTCGATGGGGCGCGGCCGGTCCGACCCTTCCGCCATTCTCATAGGAGCGGTCAGGCAAAGCGGAGTCATCGATATCCTGGAGGCGGATATCCGCCGCCGCCACCCCGACGCCATCATGGAAGATCTGTTTCACTATCACACCCAGTACAATTTCGACCGGGTGGTCATCGAAGAGGTGCAGTTTCAGGAGTTTTTCAAGGACCAGGTGGTGCGGGAGAGTGCCCGCCGCGGCCTTTACCTCCCCGTGGAAGGCATCAGGCCCCATGCCGATAAAACGCTCCGCATCACCAAACTTCAACCCCATATAAAGAACGGCTTCATCCGGTTCAGAAGAAGCGATCGCCAGCTCCTCGACCAGCTCAAATACTTTCCCAAGGCCGACCACGACGATGGGCCCGATGCCCTGGAAATGCTGTTCAGCCTGGCGGCGCGCAACCAGGAAGGCCCGCGAATCCGCCGTCTGGGCTGATGATACCCATAGCAGCTGAAACAAGAACCCGAACCTTCCAAGGATCATAAGCCCATGGCCGTAGCCAACACCGTCGAAGCCAATATCGTGGCGACCTTTCAGGACCGGTTTTCCGGACCGGCCGCCAACGCATTCCAGCAGTTTCGTCAAGTCGCCCAGACCGCCCTGGACGGGTTTTCATCGTTCAACATTGGGCAAAACCTTCAGACCCAGCTGGCGGGGGTGGTGGCGGGCATCAACACCGTGGTTCCGGAACTCATCACCAGCCTGGCCTCCCTTTCGGCCCTTGGGGCCGAAGTGACCCTCACCGCCATCGACGAAATCAGCCCCGTCGTCAGCCAGGCCAGCGAAACACTCGCCCAGATCGATCAGCGGGAAGTCCAAACCCTCATGACCGTGAACGATCAGGCCAGCTTCGACGCCCTTCGCATCCGCACCGGGCTGGAAGCCCTGTTCAGCCGCCCCATCATCCAGATCATCGAAGCGCGAACCACCGGTTTTCCCGGCCGGCCGCGGTTTGAGAGCACGGCGAGGAGCCCCATCAGCCGGCTCAGTTCGCAGAGCCAAGGCCTGGCGCAACCTTCCGGGCCGTCGAGCGGCGCCGTATCCCGGGAAACCCGGTTCGCCAGTTCCCCGGCCGCAGTCCCCCGTGGCGGGAATATCACCTTCAACATCCAGGGCGGATTCCAGCCCGACAGGCAAACCGCGCGCAAATTCGCCCGCATGATGGACGACGAAAGACACCGTCTCGAACAGAGAAAAGGCTCATAAAACAGGAGGGATAAAACTTGTTCCAGTGGATTAAAAACATGAAGCAAAGCTCCGTGGCCCGGGCGCTCACCCTGTTTTTGCCCCTCAACCAGGGCATCTCCCCACGCAGCGATTACGTCTCCCTGGCTCGCGAAGGCTTCACCCGCAACAGCGTGGTGTTCGCCTGCATCAAGGAGATCTCCGAAGCCGCCGCCGGCGTTTCCTGGATTCTTTACGAAAGGTCCAGAGAGGGCGGGCTCAGGGAAATCGTCGATCACCCCCTGCTGCGCCTTCTCGAGAAGCCCAACCCGCTTCAGGGCAAATTCGAATTCATCGAAACCACCATGGCCTACCTGTATCTTTCCGGCAACGCCTTCATCGAATGCGTCGGCGCCGGCGACAGGCAGGCCGGAGGCGCGAAGCCGCGCGAGCTCTACGCCCTCAGGCCCGACCGTGTCCAGGTGATCCCCCATCCCGTCAACCTCATCGATGGCTACGAGTACCGGGTTGGCGGAGAAAGCGTTCGTTTCCCGCGCGACCGCGTGCTGCATCTCAAACTGTTTAACCCCCTGGACGACTGGTACGGCCTGTCCCCCGTGCAGGTGGCGGCCCTGGCCATCGATAAAATGAATGGCGGCGACAAATGGAATGCCGCACTGCTTCATAACTCGGCGGTTCCCTCAGGGGCCCTGGTGGCCAAGGAGCGGCTGAGCGAAAGCCAGTTCGACCGGCTCAAGGCCGAAATGCGCGAGCAGGTGCAAGGCATCAAAAATGCGCGCGAACCCCTGCTCCTTGAGCAGGATCTGGAGTGGAAAGAGCTGGGCATGAGCCCGCGCGACATGGACTGGGTGGAAGGCCTCAAACTCAGCGCGCAGCAAATCGCGCAAGTCTATAACATGCCGACCGAGCTCATCGGGCTGCAACCCGCCACCTACCAGAACCGGCGCGAGGCCCGCAAAGCCCTCTACACCGAAGTGGTTTGCCCGGCGCTCAACCGTTTTCGCGATGCGCTCAACACCTGGCTCACACCCCGCTTCGGCAAGGAACTTTACCTGGATTTCGACAAAGACCGCATCGAAGCGCTCTCCGAGGACCAGGATGCCCTGTGGAACCGCGCCGGGGCCAGCCCGTTTTTGACCCTTAACGAAAAACGCCGCATGGTCGGCTTCGACGACCTCCCCGGCGGCGACACCCTGGAGACCCCCCGCCCGGCGCGGCCCCGGGGCCGAAACCGGCGCACGCCCCGTGCCGCTGACAACGGCGGCGCCCCCGCCCGTTAATCGGGCTCATCCCAGTAACCCCACTGCCCACAACAAGGGCGAACAGGCCCCGGCTCGTCGCCCCGGAAGGAAGCCCGCATGAAAGAAATCAAGTCATTCCCCTTCAAAATTGACCGCGTGGAAGAGGGTGGCGAATTTTTCGGTTACGCCTCCACATTCAACAACCTGGATCTCGGCGGCGACGTGGTGGATCCGGGAGCGTTCAGAAAAACCCTCAGGGAGAGCGGCGGTAAAATCCCCGTTCTCGACCACCATGACCCGCAGAAGCAGATCGGCTGGAACCTGGAAGCCGGAGAAGACCGGTTCGGCCTGTTCGTTCGAGGCCAGCTCAACCTTAATGTGCAGCTCGCGCGCGAGCGCCACAGCCTCATGAAGCAGGCCGCCCACATCGGCGGCAAGACCGGGCTGTCCATCGGTTTCAGGACCATCAAGGAGGAGCCCGACCCAGGCAACAACCGCATCCGCCACCTGAAAGAAATCCAGCTTTTCGAGTACAGCCTCGTGAGCTTTCCCATGAACCCCCAGGCCGCCGTCACACAGGTCAAGTTCAAGCAGAACCTGCTCGGCGACTTTCTCAAGCAGGAAATCGGCATGAATGCCGAACAGGCGAAGGCGGCGCTCGCCGGCCTTCTGCCCCTTCTGTCCTCCGAGCCGGGCAACCACTCGCAAGAGACAGACCAGGGAAGCGGCCTGAAAAATGCCCCCGACGGCGGCCTGTTGCAGGTTCTGGATGAAATGATTGCAAACTTTAAAACCTATTGATCAGGAGTGAAGGAATGGACCATATCAAAAGCAAAATCGAAGAACTCGCGCGCGCGCACCGGGAATTTATCCGCAAGAACGACGAGCGCCTGAACGACATGGAGAAGAAGGGCCGCAGCGACCCGCTTCTCAAGCAGCAGGTCGACCGCATCGCCAGCGAAATTCAGGACCTCGTCGACGTGAAAGAGGGCCTGGAAAGAATCGAAACCCGCCTCAACCGGCCCGGGTTTGAAAGGATGAAAGCGGGCGCCGACCCCCTGAGCGAAGTTAAAAAAGCAGCGGTCACCAAATACCTGCGCCGCGGCGAGAATGCCCTGAGCCCGGAGGAACATAAACTTCTCGCTTCCGACAGCGACCCCGAAGGCGGTTACTGGGTGGATTCGGAAATGTCCACCATGGTGATCAACAAGGTATTCGAGACATCGCCCATGCGGGCTATCGCCTCGATCGAGACCATATCCGGCGACGCGCTTGAGATTCCCGACGATGTCGACGAGGCCGATGCAGGCTGGACCTCGGAGCGGGCGACACGGCCAGAAACCAACACCCCGAAAATCGGCCTCCGGCGCATCCCGGTTCACGAGCTCTACGCCATGCCCAAGGCCACGCAAACCCTGCTCGACGACGCGAGAATCAACGTCGAGGACTGGTTGTCGCGCAAGATCTCCGACAAGCTGGCCCGGCTGGAAAACACCGCCTTCATCAACGGCAACGACACCGGCAAACCGCGCGGCATTCTCACCTACCCCGCGGGAACGAGCAACCCCGGCCAGGTTCAACAAGTCAACTCCGGCAGTGCCGCGGCGCTCACCGCAGACGGCCTGCGGTCGCTGTTCTACGCGCTCAAGAGCCCCTACGTGAACGACGCGCGCTGGCTGATGAGCCGCACCACGGTGGAAGAGATTTCCAAGCTCAAGGACGCAAACAACCAGTACCTGTGGCAGCCCTCCCTGCAGGCGGGCGAACCGCAGACCCTGCTTGGGCACCCCATCGAACGCATGGAAGACATGCCCGCGGTGGCGCCCGGTTCCCTCTCCCTCGCATTCGGCGATTTCCGCCAGGCTTACACCATCGTCGACCGCACCGGCCTCAGAGTTCTTCGCGATCCCTTCAGCTCCAAGCCCTTCGTGCTTTTCTACGCCACCAAGCGAACCGGCGGCGACGTGACCAACTTCGAGGCATTTGTAATCCAGAAAACCGCCGCGTAAACCGGCGGCCAGGAATTCTCCGAAGGTTTTTTCCCGTGCGGCCGCCCAGCCGCTCTTCCCAATAAATACGCGAACCCTGTTTCTCCGGCCCTGCCGGGCCTTTCGTCCGGCGGGCGTGGAGGAACGGATCACAGGAGTAAAACATGAAAGACAGCAAGAACAATCTGGACGCCGCATTCAGCCTGGCGCCGAAGGTCTATTCCACCAACCAGGTGGAAAACGGCGCCGGCGTTGATCTTCAGGGGTTTGACAGCGCGATGGTCGTCTTCGTTTCCGGCGGCATCAGCGATGGAACCTTCACCCCGAAAATTCAGGACTCCACAGACGACATCACCTACACCGATGTCGCCGCGGAAGATCAGGACGGCGCTCTCGCCAACCTGACGGCCAGCGCCGTGATGCGCGTGGGTTACAGAGGTGCAAAACGATACGTGCGCCCCGTGGTCACCGTCTCCGGAGCCACCTCAGGAGGAGCCCTGGCTTCGCTGGTCGTTCGCGGTGCGCCGCACATTGCCCCGGCCGCCTGACGGTTCCTCGTCCGCCTGACCCGATAAATTCCCGTCTTCCCTTTTCCGGGGCTCCTCCCTCCTCGGCTCCGGGGAAGGGGGGGCGGGGATAAACATCACCTCACGACCGGAGAAATAATGCCGTGAAAATAAAAATGCTGAAGACCCAGGCCGGCTCTCCCGACGGGTTAACGGTGCGGGTTTACCAGAAGGACCGCCGCTACGACCTGCCCAAAGCGCTCGCTGAAGTGTTTATCGAAGAAGGCTGGGCGCGGTTGGCGATGGCTTCCCGCACCGCGAAAAGCAAGCCGGACCGGAAAAACCTTGATGCGGCGCCGGAAAACAAAGCCGTCCAAAAGCCCGCATTGAAAAATAAATAAGTTCGGGAAGCCGCTCCCTAAAAAACCTTGACGCGGCGCCGGAAAACAAAACCGCCTAAAAGCCCGCATTGAAAAATAAATAAGTTCGGGGAGCCGCTCCCCGCCCTTTCCATAAGCTGAGGACATCATGGCCATCCAACTCAGAACACCTCCCAACTCCGAGCCGGTTTCCCTGGCCGAGGGCAAGGAATACCTCCGCCTCACCGATACCGACAACGATGCCCTCGTCGATGCCATCCTGCAAGCGGTGCGCGAGCGAGCGGAGGAGTGGCTTTCTCGGGCGCTCGTCACCCAGACCTGGGTCCTCTGGCAGGATCGTATTGCCGGACGCGGCTGGACGGATTTCCTCGATGATGCCTGGACCGACCGGCCGAGGAACGTTCCCGAAATCCCGGGCCGCGCGCTTTCGCTTCCCCGGCCGCCGCTGGTGTCCGTCAATTTTATCAAGACGTATGACAAGGCCAACATCGGCACCGTGTTCGATGCCGCCAACTACTTCGTCGATACCGTTTCCGCGCCGGGGCGCATCGTCCTGAATGAAGGTGCCGTCTGGCCCAGCGGGCTGCGCCCGGCCAACGCTGTTGAGATCGAATTCGTCGCCGGTTATGGCGCCGCGAGCGATGTTCCCGGGCCCATCCGCCAGGGCATCCTTCTCTGGACGAAACTGCTGTTTGCCGATAAATCCAAACTCTTCGAAGCCGATGAGAGCACACCGGCCCTTCTCGAGATGAACCGGTTGCCCATCCCTCCCCAGGTGCAGACGATGTGGCAGCCTTACCGGCGAGTGCAATTATGATGCTTCGCATTCAGCTGCTGAATCCCGGCGTGCTCGACGGCCTGCGTGATGAAATCGCCCAGGCTCTCCACGAAGCCGCGGAGGAGACGGGCGAGGCCCTGGTTCAGGAGGCATTCCGTATCGCCCGGGCGCGGGTGCTTTCGCGCACACAAAGGCCCTTTTTCGGCACCGGACGCTATTTCAGCTCCCTGGGTATCGCCTCGCGCAAGACGCCGGGGCAGGTTCAAGGCGTCCTGTCGACCCGCAGCGCCATAGGGCCGATCATCGAATTCGGCAGCCGGCCCCATCTCATTCGGCCGCGCGCCCGGCGGGCCCTGTTCTGGCCCGGCGGCCCCCATCCGGTGAAGGCGGTCCGGCACCCGGGAACGCCCGCGTACCGCGTGTTGAGTGAAGCGGTCCTTCAGGCGGGAGAACAGGCCGAAGAGTTATACCGCAAGGCTCTCAACGAAAAAATTATCCCGAGATGATGCCATGACCGATTATAACGCACTCGCCGTCGCTCTTAAGACCACCCTGCAAGCAGATGCCATATTGGGCGATCCTGCCAATATCAAGATTATCGAGACTAGGCGGCGGGGGTTTTCACTCAGTGACGAGAAGGACGCGCAGTTCTTTTCCCCGGGGGATCTTCCCGCCATCGCCATCATTGCCAATGCCCGCGCCAAGGACAGCGCGCTGGTTACCACCAACGAAATCCGCGAAACCCTGCGTGCCGAAATCATCCTCATCAGTCGCAGCCGCGACAATCAGGCCGGCCTGGATGTGCACCAGGCACTCGTTTTTCACCTCGAGCGCGTACTGGACAAACAGAAATCCTCCGCCAACGATCTGGGGATCGACGCCTTTGTCCGCGCCTTGTCCACCACCGACGAACAAATCAAAAGCGGGGATTATTATTATCTGATCTCCACCACCGCCGCCGATATCGAGCTGACGGCCGCGTTCTGATTCCCCAACCCACCGACACCGGATTCCGCCCGGGCGTATAACCCCGGCCGGCGAAAGGAAAAGCCATGACGACAAAACGCATCACCATCGGCTGGCGCGGGTTTTCCACCGCGCGGGAAACCGCTTACGGCGTGCCCGCACCCGTGGACACGGCGTTCAATTTCGAGGGTTCTCCCACCGATATCGCCGTCGAGACCGCCCTGACCGATGAAAAAGAAATCACCGGTTTCAACGAAGCCTCGGCGCACGAGGTTCTCAACTGGAAACTTGAAGGCAGCCACAAGCAGCGCGCCCTTCCCCATAACCTGGCCTACCTGCTGGGGCTGGTGATGGGGCAGGTGACCACCGATCAACCCAATGCCGTGGGCGACCCCACGGTTTACCGGCATTTTATCGAGCGAGACCTTTCCACCTCCGAACTCAAATCCGTCACCCTGGTCGAACACGACGGTATCCAGGCCCGGTCGTACCCGGGCGTGTTTGGCAAGTCGGTCAAGCTCACCGGGGAGAGAGGCGATTTCCTTAAAGTGGAAGCCGAATTTGGCGGCATGGGCAAGGAGGAAGCGAGCGGACTGTCCAAACCCGCCCTCGCCGCCGAGTCCTACCTGCGCTATGGCGACGTCCAGTTCACCCGCGGCGGCGCACTCACCGGTTCGGTGGCGGGCGGCGACCTTGCAGTTTCAGGATCGCCGGTGTCCTTTGCCGCCGACCTCATCAGTTTCGAGTGGACCCTCGACAACCAGGCCCGGCCCATCTATGCCATGGGAGACGGCAGCGGTTTCGTCAGCCGGGTGGAACGCGGCGATCGCTTTGAACACAAACTCACCGCCGAACTGGAAATGCAGGACGACACGCACAAGACCGCGTTGTTATCCGGCACCCCCTACGTTCTCAATATTCCCGTGACCGGCAGCGTCATTTCCGGCGGCAGCGGGGCGTTTAATTTTCTTTGTGACATTGTGTTTCCCCGCGTGGTTTACCGTCAGGCGCAAAAGACCGCTGACGATCAGGCGCTCATCGTCAAGGCCGGATTTCAGGTGCTGGACGATCCCGTTTACGGGTCGGTGATCGTGAAGGTGGTCAACCAGCAACCGGGCTATCTCCTGTAAATCTCCCTTTACGTTTAAGAAAGGACGCATCCATGCCCATATGCACCAACCCCAAAATCCGCCGGGTTCGGGTTCCTGTCGGTCCAAGCGTGGTGGTTCTGCTCCTCAGGGATTACAGCGCCGACGAGTACTCCCGTTTCATGAGCAGCCGCTTCGGTTTTCGCAACAAGGGCGAGGTCGAGGATCAATCCATGTCCGCCCGAATCCGCTTCATCGACGAGCTGCTGACGGACCTCGAGGCCGAGGACGCTTCAGGCAAGCGCGATATCGTGACCTACGTCCACCCGGCGACCGGCGAGGAGAAGCCGCTCACCCCCGAAGTGGAGCGATGGAAAGACTATGTCAACCCTTCCTGGAAAATCTCCGCGGCGCTGGAGCTCGAAGGCAAGGCCGCGGAAGTGGAATATCAGACCGCAAAAAACTGATCGGCTACCTGCAGGACGATGTGCCGGGGCTGGAGGTAGCGTACCAGAACTTTCTCAATGAGGTGAACCGGGAAACCGGCGACCCGCAGTGGAACATCCGCCATCACCCGGCACGCAAAATCCTGGATCGTTATCCGCCTCTGTTCGGGGAATGGGTCCGGCACCTCGAGGAGCTTGCACTCCTCAAGCAGGCCGGCTACCCCTTCGTCAGCGATAGCCTGTCCCGCGCCGACTGGCTCGGTCTTGCCATCCTTCTTCGCTGGCAGCGCGAGCAAGGGCTTTTCACCCCACAGCCATGAGACGGGCTTTCGCAAGCCGTCCTTTTATGAACCCGGCCAACCGTTGAGGATTTACAAGACATGCCGGTCAGCTTTTATTTCCCCACAAAATCCGGACCCACCGCCCAATGGACGCCGACCAGGCAACCGGTGTTCCCGGCCCTCGAAGCCGTCGACTACCCCGAGCAATTGATCGGGGAAACCGCCGGCGGCACATTGTACGTTCAGGATAAGGGCGCAAGGCGGGAGAATTTTCAATTGGAGTTCGACCGGCTTCCCGCGTCCGACCGCAACCAGGCGCTCACGTTTTTCGACACAGTCAAAAAATCCCTGCGGGTTTTCGAATACGAGGACTGGAAGGGAAATGTGCATTCCGTCCGCTGGATCAACGGCTTCAACTTTGAACACGTTGCCGAGGGCCGCTACAGCGGCGTCATCGAACTGCGCAAGGAATGAAGGATTTCATATTGAACGGAGCACCGTTCCTACCCAGGGTGCGATTAATGATCGATTATCACAACGCAGATCCGCAGGATTTCAGCATCAGGATTCAGGCGGAAGAAATACACGTCGCTGGCGAACGCGTCCTGTTTCCCGTCCGCGTGGTTCACAAGAGCGGTCAGCCGGCGTTCAACCAGACGCTGCATCTGAGCGTGGAATTCTGGCACGCGCTCAGAACGACAGCAGGCTGGCAGGAGAACCTGATGCGGATACTGAAAACCCGCGTCAGGGAGGAATTGAGCAAACGCCGCCGCGCCCAACCCCTGGCCGTGGCCGACAGGCTTCAGTTGCTTGAACGGCCCGCGGAGCCTTTGCAGTAGTGAGCCCATCTTTCTTGCATACAACGCTCCGGCCACGGCCGTGTATGCAACCAAGAGCCCGAGGAGCCTTGCATGCGCAGTGATTTCACAACCGCTTTCTCTACCGAAGCCGCAAAAACCGCCAACGCCCCCGTGACGTTGATGAGGATCGAATGGCCCGCGCTGGGCCCGCTTTCGGCCCTCACCCTGAACATGACCGACCGTGGTCAGGAGGGAGATAACGCGGCTCTTCTCATCGGCGGGGTGATGTGGCACGCCGTCATCGAGGAGCTGGGCTCCATCGACCGGCTGGTGGGGCCGGGCCAGCTCTTTGGCAATTCCGATGCCGATCTGGGCGTTACCCTCGCCAACCTTCCCACGGCGCTTTTCAACCCGCCGAAGCCTTTTTCATGGGTGTTTCGCGATCGGCCGCCGGAGGCCGCCACCGTCACCCTTTACCAGTGGTTTGAGGGTCTGACCGATCTCGACCAGGCCCGGATCTTCGTCGCGCGCATTGCCGACCCCATCGAATTCGACGAGGCCCGGTGTTCGTTCGACCTGGTGGATATTTCCGCCGACCGGGGCTCCTACAGCATCGGGCGGACGCTTTCTCCCCTCGACTATCCCGACGCTCCCGAGGAGAATATCGGCCGGTTCGTTCCCATCGTCATCGGCAGCGTCGACCGCGTGCCTGCCCTGCGCGTGCGCCGGGTGATGGAAACCACCCTGAAGACCCTGCTGCTTAAAACCGACACCGTGCTTGAGGTCACCTCCACCGAGCAGTTTCCCACTTCAGGAACGCTTGTTATCGATGGCGATGAAATCGTTTACAGCGGCATCACCGCGACAAGTTTCCTGGGTGTCTCCGGTATCGACCAGATTCACTATCCCGGCGACATCGTGATAGAAAAGCTGACCGATCACCGGTTCCTGGTGAGCGATCCCGACTTTCCCATTCAAAGCATCTCCGGGGTGCGGGTCAAGGGGGCTCTCGCCGATCCAGCGCTTTACACCATAGATCTTCCCAAGGGGGAGGTGGTTTTCAACGAAAGGCCGCATACCGAGAAAAGCGTCGATTCGCAGATTCTCCAGGCCCGGTTCGACAGCGTCGACGCCGCGAACACCAGCGTGAACCCGGCCAACGCGCTTGATCCGTCAAAGCGGACGAATTTCGCCACGGTCAACCAGGCCAACCCCGTTCTGTCCCTGAAGCAGACCGATGCCCTGCCGGACATCGGCCGGATCAACCGCGTGTTGCTCAGGGTGGAGCATTTTGAAGAAGGCCGGATGCCTAACGACACCCTGACGGTCGAAATCCCGGGGGTGGGCCAAGTGGGCGCTCTGTCGCTGCCGGCGGCGGAAGACACCGTGACCGGCGGCACAGCGGGGTCCACGGTGGATATCACCCACCAGCATATCGAAGACGTGGGAGTGGTTCTCGATCCCCTCAATCACAGCCACGATATTTTTTTCGATACCAATATTTTCGATGATGCGCCGACCAGCGGTCTTGGGAACCATTCCCTGAACGGCAATCAGATCGGGCAGACGGTCACTCTTATTATCCACTGCGCACAGGAGACAGCGCCAATTACGTTTTCAGCGTCGACGGCAACATCACGGCAGGTTCGTTTCCCGACGCCATCACTATAAAGATCCAGCCCACCAACGAGATCATTTACAACGCCCAATATCAGGTAGGCCTGGGCAAAGTGGTCAATATCAACAAGACCTCCGCTTCCGTGACGGGGTCTCCCGGCTCGTCCCTGACCCTGGTTGTCGATACCTTTGGCGGCGATTTTGGCGCCACCGTCACCATCAATTCCTTCAACCGCACCACCTTTTCCACCCCGGAGGGAAATACCGATTCAAAGCTTGGCACCGCGCAGGCGACACGGACCGGCACTATCGAACAGCATGCGTCCTCCCCAGCCCTGGAGGGAGCGGTCGACCCGGAAAAATCCTCCCTTTCGGTGGTGGACCTGATCGACATCAGCAATGTGATCAACGGCGACTGGAACAACTTCACCGACCAGGTGGTTCAAGTGAAGTATAACGGCGTTCTCGATGGCCGGTCCGCCTACATCATCAACGTCGTGTATGAGATCTCTTACGGGTTCCAGGCGATTGAATACACCGACGACGTCACCGCCGCGGTCGAAGGAGTCAAGGACGATGCCCAGGGGACCCACACGGGAATTCCCGGCCAGCTTATCGAGCGGCCGGATCATGTCCTTAGCTGGAGTATCGTCGATGCCCTGGGTTTTTCGCAGACGGAAATCGACAGTGCTTCGTTTCAGGCGGCGGGCGCGATATACAGCGCGGCTATTTCCGGAGGGTACCGGCTGGCCGGGGTGATTCAGGAAAAATCCCCCGTGGAGGATCTGTGGGGGCAGTGGGGGAAAAATTGCCGGTCGCATTTTTACTGGGATCTTGGGCGGGCCAGAATCCTGTACCGCCCCCTCAATGAGGTTTCCCTGCAATATCCGGTGGATAAGGTTCTTAGCGGAAATATGGTTCGCAGCGAAGGCGGGCAAATGCTGCTTCACTGCGAGCGCACCTCAACACGAAACATCATCAACCGCATCGACCTTCTTTACGACAGGCAATGGTTCGCATCGGGTTATTCCTCGGTGGAAACCGGCGCCGATGCCGATTCCATTGGCAAATTCGGAGTGAAGGAAAAACCCGGAGAATTCTTACTCAATTGGACCCGGAATCAGCCGCAGGCGGCCGATCTGGTTTCATTCTACCTTAAACAACACCGCCAGCCAGCCGATCTGGTTCATGTTGAATTGTTTCTCGACAATCTGGACCTGGAAAGAGGGGATACCGTTTCCATCAGCCCCCCCACTCACGAGATCGGCGGATTGCCCGCCCTGGTTGTTGGAGCAGGAAGAAACCTGGGCTCGGCCAAAGCTTTGAGAATGGACAGCATTCCGATGACGCTTCAGCTGTTGCATGTGACCCTGGGAGCGGATTCGGGTTACGGCCTGCAGCCTTATGGCGTCTCATCCTACGGGGGATAAACATGGCATCCACGTTCACCACCAACCTCAACCTTGAAAAGTCCGAAGCAGGCTCCGTCGACTGGAAAGGAGCGGAGGACAGCGTCAAGGAAGCAATCGACGACATCGGCAATTTATTTCTGTGGAGCGTTTCCACTCTCTTCGTTCCCGAGGCGGGAATGACTTTTTATGAAGGATGGATTCCGCAGGAAAATATTACCCTGAAAAAAATCGGCATCTTTGCTCAGACTCCGCCTGCAGGGCAGGCGTTGACGGTCGAAGTTCTGAAAAATGGCGTGGCCCAGCCCGGCTCCGCCACCCTGACGGCAGGCCTTAACTGGCAAAATACCGTCCTGCCCGCTGCCCTGGAATTCTCAGGCGGGGAAAGGCTGGGGCTCAGGTACAGCCAGGTGGGGTCGACAGACGAGGGCAATGGGATTCAAGTGACGCTTTATTTCATGAAACAGGCTCTTCCTTAGGAATACCACTATGCCACTAAAAATCAGAGCGGATGAAATCGTCGCTAAAAATTCCATCACGCTGAACGGCGTCCTCAAAGCTTCCTGGCCCGTCAGTTTCACCTTCATTCGGGGCGAGATCCCCGGCGGCGTGGTGGACGGGGCGAACGCGGCGTTCACCCTGGCCAACGCCCCGGCGGCCGGTTCCGTGGTTCTTTTTCTGAACGGCCTGCGCCTGCTTTCCGGAGCGGGCACCGACTACACCCTCACCGGAGCCAACATCACGATGGCGACGGCTC
>QJZQ01000155.1 GCA_003246675.1 Nitrospirota bacterium
CTGCGTTTCCTGTCACCGGAGAAATTTTTCGGCCAGGAAGTATCCGATGAAATGATCTCGCTGTTCGTCGAAAGCCTGCGTGCGCCCGACCATGCGTTTCTTCCCAGCAGCTGGATGACCGTCGGGCTCACCGGTTTCATCGCGGGCGATACGGCGCGGGCTCTCTGGCAGCTCGCCTGGCTTTACGCCACGGCCCTGGGCCTTGGGGCCGCGCTGTTAGGGTTGAGCGGCCGGATCTATCTGGCCGGATGGCGCCTGGTCCATGAGGTGCGGGGCGAACCCCGGTCGGGCCGCAACCGGGGGGGCTTTAGCGGCGCATTTGCCCGTCTTCCCCTGTCGCCCGTGGCGAGGGCGCTCCTCATCAAGGACCTGAGGACCTTCGCGCGCGATCCGGAGCAATGGTCGCAGCTGTTCATCCTGTGCGCGCTGGTGGCGGTTTACATTTTCAATATCATGAATCTCCCTCTGAGCAACGTGGTGCTGAAAAACTGGGTTTCGGTGCTCAACATTGGCCTCATTGGTTTCGTGCTTTCAGCGCTGATCTCGCGTTTCGTGCTCCCGGCTCCCAGCATGGAGGGAAAGGTGATGTGGGCCATCTACACGGCGCCGGTCGAGATGAAGAAATATCTGTGGGGCAAGTTCTGGCTGTTTATTCCGCCCCTGGTCCTGATCGCCGAAGTCCTCGTCGTCGCCTCCAACTATTTGCTTCAGGTCGATGCCTATGTTATGTATGTTTCCGTGATCGGGGTATTCCTCATCACCCTCAGCCTGGTCGGCCTTGGGCTGGGCCTGGGCGCTCGCTATCCGGTATTCAATCACGAAAACGTCTCGGAAATTCCCGCCGGCACGGGGGGCATTCTTTTCATGGCCTCGAGCCTGGGCTGGGTGCTGCTGGTGCTTGCGCTGGGCGGCCGGCCCATGTACCTTTATTTCAACGAGCGGTTTCTGCATAAAGCTTCCGCCGGCATCGACGCGGTCGTGTGTTATGGGCTGATCGTCGGCCTGGCGCTTTCGCTGGCCTTTTTCCCGCTGCGGAGCGGGGTTCGCGCTCTGGAAAAAATGGACCTCTGACCCGCTTCCCCCTCCTCAATAAACCATATGGAACTGTTTCCCGATTATCAGGACACCCCCACCGGTCCGCAGGCTCCGCTGGCCGACCGCATGCGGCCCGAGGGTTTTGAGGGCTACCTCGGCCAGGAGCATCTGGTGGGGGAGGGGCGGCCGCTCAGGCGGCTGATCGAAAAGGGGGCTTGCGTGTCCTTCATCCTCTGGGGGCCGCCGGGTTCGGGCAAAACCACCCTGGCGCGCCTCGCCGCCCGCCTGACCGGCAGCGCGTTTCACGAGATCAGCGCGGTGGGCGCGGGGGTGGCGGACATCCGCAAGGTCATCGCCCAGGCGAAGAAAACCTGGAGCGCCGAGGGCCGCCGGACGGTGCTGTTCATCGACGAGATCCATCGCTTCAACAAGGCCCAGCAGGACGCGGTGCTGCCTTTTGTGGAAGATGGCACCGTGCGCCTTATCGGTTCCACCGCCGAGAACCCGGCGCTGGAGGTGATTCCGGCCCTGCGCTCGCGCTGCCAGGTGTTTCGGCTCAATGGCCTGTCGCGCGAGGATTTGCGAAAAATTCTCGACAGGGCGATAAAGGATCGTGAAAAGGGCCTGGGCGAGGTGACGCCGGAATTCACCGAGGAGGCTCTGGAGCTGATCCAGAGCTACAGCGGCGGCGACGCCCGGCGGGCGCTCAACGTGCTGGAGGCGGCGGCGCTGGCCGGTGGGGCGGGCGGTTCCATCGACCGGGCCTCTCTTCTGGGTATCATCGAGCAGGCGGCGGTCTTGTACGATAAAAATGCCACGGAGCATTACGACCATGCCTCGGCGTTCCAGAAAAGCCTGCGGGGTTCCGATGCCGATGCGGCCATCTACTGGCTGGGCAAGATGATCGCCGGCGGCGAGGACCCGAAGTTCATCACCCGCCGCCTGCTGGTCACCGCGGCGGAGGACGTGGGCCTGGCCGATCCGGGAGCCCTTGGCGTGGCCCTGGCCGCCGCCGACGCCGCCGACCGGCTGGGCTGGCCCGAGGCGCGCATTCCGCTGGCCATGGCCGTCATCTACGTGGCGCGGGCCCCCAAGGACAATTCGGCGATCCGCGCCATCGATCATGCGCTTGACGACATCCGGCATCAGGGTTTATCCTTCCCGGTGCCGGACCACCTGAAGGACTCGCATTATTCCGACGCGAAGAAATACGGTTACGGGGTGGGCTACAAGTACACCCACGACCATCCGGACGAGGCGCAGGTATTTCTGCCGCCGGAGCTTGAATCGAAGAGATACGTCCCGCCCCGCGAGGACAACGGGGGCGCGGCGGGTAAAACAAAGTGATCCGAAGAGTGCCCGGGCCGAGGGCCCCGGGCTTCACAAGAAAAGAAAAGGGTGCGCGATGAACGTAAAATTCAAGGATGCCGAAGAGCTTTTTTCAGGCCGCCTGCGGGGCAACCAGCTCATGCTGAGCGGCCGTGGCCTGGGCCCTGGCGAGGCGCGGCTGATGGCCGATTCTCCGCGGATGGAGGAAGTCACCTGGCTGGACCTCGACGACAACCGCATGGGCGACGAGGGGGTGAAAATCCTGGCGGCTTGCCCGCGGCTCCTGAACGTACAGTACCTGAACCTGAACGGCAATCAGGTGACCGACGAAGGCGTGAAGGCTCTGGCCGAATCGCCGCATCTTTCCAAACTCAAGCGCCTGCACCTGAAGAATAATCCCATTCGCGGCGAGGGTGTGGTGGCCCTTTTTTCCTCCAACGCTCTCGATAGTTTGTCTGTTTTTCAGGTGAACGATGGCTGGACATGCAAGAAAAAAGAGGGTTGGCGCTACAACCCCCAGGGCTGACGATGGGAGACACCGAAAACGCCTGTCAGGTTCATGTTCATATCTCCGCCCAGGACCGGCCGGGAATCCTTGCTGAAACCCTTGCCTGCATCGTGGGAAAGGGCTGGGAGGTGCTGGATATCAAGCAATTCGTGTTTCACGGCCTGCTCAACCTTTCCCTGCTGCTGGAAAAGCCGGAGGGGGGAGCGGTGGGCCCGCTGAGGGACGCGCTTCTCGACCACGGCGCGCGGGAAAAAATCGGCGTTCGCGTCTTTCCCTGGGAGCCAGGCCTGCGCCCGGAAATACCCTACAGGCACCGCTCGGTGGTGACGCTTCTTGGCAACCGCATCACGACGCCGGTGTTCCTCGACCTCACCGAGACCCTGGCGCGGCAGGACATCAACATTCTGCGCATCGAGCAGCTCGACCACGGCGACAAGCACGTCATCGAATTTCTCATCGGCACGCGCGAGGCGCATTCCAGCGTCGACGTGCTCAACGCCCTGGTGCGGTTCAAGGAGAATTTCCAGGTCGATATCGCCGTGCAGGACGATACGCTTTTCCGCCGCAACAAGCGGCTGATCGTCTTCGACGCCGACATGACTTTTCTGCAATGCGAAGTGATCGATGAACTGGGCAAGCTTGCGGGAGTCGGCCCGGAGATGGCGGCGATTACCAGCCAGGCGATGAACGGCGAGCTGGATTTCCGCTTGGCGCTCAAGAAGCGGGTCGGTCTCCTCAAGGGTCTTCCCGTGGCCGAGCTCGAGGCCCTCTCCGGGCGCATTCCCATCACCCCGGGAGCCGAGAACCTGGTGAAGATCCTCAAGCACCTGGGCTACAAGATCGCCATCGTCAGCGGCGGATTCCAGTTTTTCATCGACCGGCTGACGAAGAAATATCAGCTGGACTACGGCTTTGCCAACCAGCTTAAACTCATCGATGGAACCGTTGCCGGTGAGCTTACAGGCCAGCTGATCGATGCCCGCGCCAAGAAAGACATCCTGGTGGCGCTGGCGGAGAAGGAGGGGTTCTCTCTTAAGCAGGTGGTGGCGGTGGGCGACGGCGCCAACGACATCGAGATGCTGGCGATGGCCGGGCTGGGCATCGCTTTCAACGCCAAGCCTATCGTGCAGCGTCATGCCCGCGCCAGTATCAATCAGTCCAGCCTGGACCTGATCCTTTACTTTCTAGGAATTAACGGTAAAGACCTTCAGGAGTTACGTGAAATCGTGGCGTGAGCCGCAAGGGGCCATGGAAGCGGTCCTTCAGCCCGCGCGCCGTTTGCCGTGGCCGCGGCAGGGCGCTTGTCCGGTCAATCGATAAGCACCATGCCGATGCTGGAGGTTTCCGAGCAGGGGGTGAGCCTGGCGTCGTCTTGCCAGCCGTTGACCGAGAGCGTCTCCGAAAGGTTGATGCCGCAGGCCTGGAGCGTCGGCCGGGCTTTTTCGGGATAATGGCAGCGGGTGTCGATGGTGCATTCCTCGCACAAGTCGCAGGGCCGGGCGTGCACGGCGAAGGCCTTGTGGAAACCTTTTTGCCTGAGCCTGCCCTCAAGGGCGAGGCCCACCTCGTTCAGGTTCTGTTCTGAGCCGCCTTGAAAGAGAAGGGCCTTCTTGTAGTCCACGAGAATATCCGCGGCTTCATCGTGGGTGGGGGAGTAGGGCGGGCAGGTGAACAACCGGCCAAAATGCGCGCAGCCGTACTGGCATTTCAGCCGTATCCAGGCGCCGAGAACGATGCTGCGGGTCTGAATCACCTTCGCCTGACGGCAGCCGAGAGCGAGGGCTTCGTCGATGAGTTCCTGATGGCTCTGGACGCTCTTTGGCAGGTGAATGATGTTTGTCGTATTTTTGTCCATATCGCCTCGCGGTTCCGGCTCGCTTCCAGCCCGTGGCGTTGCCGGATTATCGATGGCCAGGCTTCCGCTTCTCGGGAGAGTAAGCGGGGGGATCTGGAGATATGCTATATTATTCAGCCGAACCCCTTGAGGGTCAAGGAGTATTGCCGGCCGGTGCGCAGTTAGAACCGGCCGCGCCCCGTTCCGCCAGGCCTTGATCGATGCGGAATCCTTTAATTCATTGAACCTGTAACGTGCCGCCGGGTTCCCTGGCGGATGATAAATGCCTCCGACGACAGCAAAAAACGCAGAGACCGGGTTCCCCTTCCGTGCCGTGGTGTTCGACTGGGCGTGGACTTTGGTGGACCTCGATGTGGAAGACGACCGCCGGCCACTGAGGCGGGTGTTCGATTTTCTGGATGCGCGGGAGGTTCGCCTGCCGGATTTCGAGACCTGCCTGCAGCAGGGCCGTGAGGTTTTCGCCGGGATGATCGAAAATTCGCGCCGCACCCACCGCGAAGCGCTCTTCGAGCATGTCCTTAACTATTTGATTTTAAAGCACGATATAAAAGTCAAAGCCGGGGCTGGCGTGCGCGAAATGCTGGAGCAGTATTACGGCGAGGTTTACGCGGCGAGGCGGGTTTTCGACGATGTCGTTCCGACGCTCGATGCCCTGCAACGGGCGGCGGTTCCGCTCGGCATCATCTCCAACACCACCAACCCCGGTTTCATGAAAGAGCGCGAGCGCGCGCAACTGGGGCTGGACTCTTATTTCCAGTTCGCGATCTATTCCTCGGAAGTGCCCTACCGCAAACCGCATCGTTCGATCTTCGACCTGGCTTCCTCGATTCTCGGGCTTCCCGCGGCGGACATCCTTTATGTGGGCGACAATCAGCAGGTCGATGTCGCCGGGGCCAAGGCAGCCGCGATGTCCACCGCCTGGATCAACCGCGACGGCGAGGCGCGGCTTATGGGGATCACCCCGGATTATGAGTTCCAGCGTTTGACGGACCTGCTCGACCTGAAAGCCGCCCCTGCGCCGGCCGGGCCGCGTTGAGCGGAACCGATGCATCGTTTTTTCACTGCCAGGGAAAACATCTCCGGGGACCAGGTTGTATTTCCCCAGGGGGATGGCGAGCACATTCACCGCGTGCTCCGGCTGAGGGCCGGAGAGCGGGTGCACGTGCACGATGGCGAGGGAACGCGCTTTCTGGTTGAGCTCACCGAGGTGGGCCGGCAGGGGGTGCGCGGCGTCGTTCTTGGCCGGGAAGGTCATGACACCGAATCGCCTCTCAGGGTTCATCTGGGGCAGGCGCTACTCAAGGGGCAGGCGATGGACGGCGTCATCCGCCGCGCGGTGGAGTTGGGCACGGCGTCGATCACTCCTGTGACCGCGGTGCGCTGCCAGGTGCCGGAGAAGGCCGCCAGGGGCAAGGCCGAGCGCTGGCAGGATATCGCCCGGGCCGCGGCCCGGCAGAGCGGGCGTTCGAAAATTCCACCCGTGCATGAGGCCGTAAGCCTCGCGGCCTATTGCGAGCAGCACGCCGGGGCCGATCTCAAGCTGATTTTCTGGGAAGAGGAAGCCGCCACCCGCCTGCGCGACCTGAAGGAAGCGCCGGCAAGCGTCGCTCTTTGCATCGGGCCGGAGGGCGGTTTTGATGCCGCCGAGGTGGCCGCCGCCCGGGGTTCCGGTTTTATTCCGGTCAGCCTGGGGCCGCGCATTCTGCGGGCGGAGACGGCGCCTCTGGTGGCGATTGCCCTCGTGCAGAGCCTTTGGGGCGACCTGTAAACCCGATTTCGCTGCCGGAAGAAAGATCAATTGTGATACATTGCTGGCATCTTTTCGGGCCGAGCCAGAAACTTCCCAGGCCTTGTCCTGTAACTTTATCCGCCCATCCAGGGTTTCCCGCATGAGCTATCAATGCAAGATCGATATTTTCGAAGGTCCTCTGGATCTTCTCCTGCACCTGATCCGCGATCAGAAGATGGATATCAACGATATTCCCATCGCCGAGATCACTCAGCAGTACATGAACTATATCGAAGTGATGAAGGAACTCAACCTGGAGACCATTGGCGATTACCTGGTCATGGCGGCGGAGTTGACGCGCATCAAATCCCGTTACCTGCTCCCCAAGCAGGAAACCGAGGAGGGGCTGGAGGATGAGGGGCAGGACCCGCGTCAGGACCTGACCCGGCGGCTCCTAGAATACCGGCGCTACAAGGAAGCGGCGTTTCAGCTGCGCATGCGCGAGCACGACCGCCAGCAGGTTTTCCCGCGCGGCGCGAAAATCGTCGTGGAGGAAGACGCCGACTCAAGCGACGCCCTGGTCGATACGTCGGTTTTCGACCTGCTGAACGCGTTTCAAAAGATCCTCAAGCGCCAGTCCTTCACCAAGGATTACGAGATCAAGGTCACCACCTTCTCGGTGGCCGACCGCATTGAATACATCCTCGACATCGTCAACGCCGCGAGCAGCGTGACCTTTGAATCGCTGTTCACCGTGCTCAACACCCGCCAGGAAATCATCGTCACTTTTCTCGCCCTGCTCGAACTGATGCGCCTCAAAATCCTGCGGATCGAGCAGGTGCGGCATTTCGACACCATCCGCATCTACGCCGTGGCCGATAAAGCCACGCAGATGGAAGTGCTCAAGGATTATCACT
>QJZQ01000091.1 GCA_003246675.1 Nitrospirota bacterium
GATGGCGGCCTCCTGTTCGGCACAGGTTCCCAAACAGGCGTTTTTTGAGGCGGTGATTTCTGGCGTGAAGGCTGCGGGAAAGTCGATGAAGGAGCTATCGAGAACGGGGCACGCGAAGGACCACCCGATCACCTTTGAGGGGGGCGAATACCTGAAGGCGCTTTACGCCGAGATATTCTGATAACTCTTTAAATATAAGGGGTTAAGAGGGCCGCGGGGGCGGCGCGGCCGTTGTGTGTGTGGGGGAACTGGAGGATGGCGGAGACAAGAGAGAAACTATTGGGCGTTGAAACGAATTTATCAGATTAAAACTGAATCTAATTTTGGGAGTCGACTGAAGAGAAACTTTGTTAGTTGAAGCGGTTGAACTAAAAAAGTGACTCAATCGAACCTTAATCTGTTTTCTTTGCTGCTTTTTTCTTCGTCGCTTTTTTCTTGGTCGCTTTTTTCTTTACGGTTTTCTTAGCGACTTTTTTCTTCACCGCTTTTTTCTTTACGGCTTTCTTAGCTACTTTTTTCTTTGCCGCTTTTTTCTTTACGGTTTTCTTAGCGACTTTTTTCTTTACGGCTTTTTTCTTTACGGCCTTCTTAGCGACCTTTTTCTTTGTCGCTTTTTTCTTTGCTGCTTTTTTCTTGGTTGCCATCAAGATCTCCTTCGTTATTCTCTTTGCTCCCTCCCTTTTTTATTCGTTTCAACGCCCAAATAATATTGTAACATTATTTTATGTTATGGGGGATTATTGTCAAGAAAATATTGGTAAAGAGTGCGTGTGTGCGACGACGAACGAAGAAGTTTTTTAACGCCTGGCTCCAGTGATGAATGAGTAAAAAATAATGTTGTTCTCACCAGGAGAGTTCAAGGCGAACAACGGTTCGCTTGTTTTGATGCCGCCGTAAGGCGCGGGTCGTTTTTACTCTTTGAATGGAGTTCGAGTTTTTTATGACCGATCGGTTTCGACCCGTTACTTTAGGCGCTCTGGCTGCCGGTGCGTCTCTGGTTCATGGCTTCAGCCCCCGCCGTATCCTCGATGAGAAGGGGCAATGCCGTGAACTGGACTTTGGCCGCGATGCGGGCGCCCGGGCCCGGAAGGGCGATACGTTGTCCTATCTCCGTGCGCTTGGCATTTCAGGCGATAGCGTGTTCGGTGTTCGTCAGGTGCATGGCGATAAAGTTCATGTGCTAAAACAAGCCGGTGTTTCGATTCCTGGAGAAGGCCCGGTCGAAGCCGACGCGGTCGTCACGCATCTTCCCAACCTCCCCATTGCCGTTCTCACGGCCGATTGCATTCCGCTGATTCTCTACGACCCCCGTTGTCATGTGACGGGGGTGGTGCATGCGGGCCGCCTGGGAACGTCGCTGCATATTTTGTCGAAGAGCATTGCCGCCCTTCGGGACAATTACGGGTCCCGCCCCGCGGACCTGATTGTGGGTATGGGGCCGGGTATCTGCGGTGCCTGTTACGAAGTGGATGAGGCCGCCATCGAACCCTTTCGCGCAGGTTATGCCCGCTGGGAGCAATGGGTCGAGACGCGGCCTGCCGGGAAATACCTGCTGGATCTTTTTGCCGCCAACCGGGATGATGCGGAACAGGCGGGAGTGCCTCCCTTGCAAATCCATCAAACCGGACTTTGCACTTCCTGTCACAACGATCGTTTTTACTCTTACCGCAAAGAGGGCGCCAGGGGGAGAATGATGGCTCTGGCCATGCTTGCTTCGCGTTAGATCCGGCGGCCGACCCGAGGTGCCGGAAGTGTGGAACGGCCGCCTGTTTAAACGAGTTGAAAGGCCGGCGGGACCTGTTATAATGGCTTTACTTTCCCGGTCCGCTCTCTATTTCATGCTAACGGCCAACCCGTCCAGCCCCGCGAGGGGGTGGCAGGCTCATCGTGAGCGGCCGATGAAGAAGGCCGTCCCGTGAGCGGGCCGCTTTATCACCGTGTGATTGACCCTGAACCCAGATCTTACATCCATGAATTCTCTTCCCGAAATCGCTTCGCCCTTTCCGTTGGAGTGGATCAGCAGCAACCCGCGCGCCGTGGAAACCGCCCTGGAAAAAATGACCCCCGGAGAACAGGCCGGGCTGGTGGACAGCCTTTCGGGCAAACTTCAGCGCGACCTCTTGATCCTGTCTCCGCAGGCGGTACAGGTGATTCGCGAACTGCCTCCCGAGTCGATCTACTTCATGATCAAGGACTGGGGCGAAAACGACGCGTTGTTGCTCCTGGAAATGGTTTCGTCCGACCAATTGCAGTATTTTTTCGACCTCGAATGGTGGCGGGGGGATCGCTTCCGTCCCGACCGCGCCCTTCACTGGCTCAGTCTCCTCGACCAATGCGAAGAATCGCAACTCCTTGCGTGGTTTCAATCGGAGGATTTTGACGAGAAGGTGATGCTGTTGCAGTCGCTCATCAAGGTTTACAAGCGCGATGAGATGACAGATATCCCTGAAAATGTAGACGGCATGGAGCATTTCTCGCCCGACGGCGTCTACGATATTTTCTTCAAAGTGGCGGAGCCCGAGGCGATTAAAAAACTGCTTTTCGTGTTGCGGTCGGAGGACGAGCCCCTGTTCTTCTCGCTCATGGAGGCGGTGATCTGGTATCCCCTCACGGCCACCGTGGAAAGCGCCTACCGCTGGCACCTGGTGCGCACCGCCGAGCGGGGTATTCCCGACTTCGACGAAGCCTTCACCATTTACAGCAACCTCGATGCCCGCTGGTTGCGGGATGAATCGCTGGCTCCGGAGACGATCGCGGATACCGAGGGTTTCCATCATGCGCCGAAGTACCCTCTGTTGCAGGTCGACCCGTCGTCCTTTTTCAGCCAGTGCATTGCCCTGGTGGAAAGCGAGGAGCGTAAGAACACGCTGCGCTGGGAGCTTGTCAGTCTGGCCAACAAGGTCCTGGTGGCCGACCGCATGGACCCGGCCGATTTTGAGCAAAGAAAAAAGGCGATGGACAAGGTGGGAGGCTATGTCAATATCGGCCTTGAGCTTGGCGCCGAGGGCGACCTGGAGAGAGGGCGGCGGCTGCTGGAACGCACCTGGGCCCGGTTCCTGTTTCAGGCGGGTTACTCGCGTCTCAAGGAACTGCGCTGGAAGGTGCAGAAGTTCCTCCGCGATCATGGAAACCTCATCGACTACCTCATCAGCGCCGGGGACAAGGAACAACTCGGCGCCCTGCTGCATCGCTTTCCCCGCATCGCAAGCCTGGAGAGCGGCGAAGGCGAACAATGGAAAGATTTCGACCGGGTGGAAGACATCGAGCGGATGGAGCGGTTTCTCGAGCGGGGCGCCTTTTTCGCCCGCTTTGCCAGGCAGTGCCTGGGGCTGACGCCGGAAACGCTGGAATCGTTCCTCGCGCAATGCACTATTCCCGCGCACAAGGACGATGCGGACCTGCGGGTATGGACGACGACCGCGCTGGCCCGTCATACGATGTTCAGGGAAGTTTCGGCGGTGCCGCTGATCGAGGCGGCGGCGAAAAATTTTCTCGAGGTGGTGTTCGTGCAGCCCATTCATGGCGGCGATGCCAGGGCATGCCATGAGGAGATGATCCATGCGTTCCATGACCGCCTGCTTGAAGGCCCGATGGCCTGGACCGACAGCGATCGCGGTTTTCTCGGGGAATTGATCGCGGCTTCGGTGGAAAACCTGGAGACCCAGTACGGCCGGCTCAACTTCAAAGCACCGGTCGACTGGCAGTACACGTATGGGCTGGCGGTCATCCAATAGGCGGATGGCGTTGATTCACAGGCCCTTAAGCCTGAAGCGCGGGCCTTCAGACGGTTAAATTCACGTTTCGCGGTGGTTTGCTGTTTCAAATCGCCACAAAAAATAGTAATATCTGCGGGTCCAAAAACCCAATCCCCTAAAGCGGATTTGGCCGCGAGCCCTGTCTATTACAGAGAGGTTGTTTATGAGTGAAAATGCCCAGGAAAACAAATCGGAGCTTCGGCGGCCGTCCAGCCGCAAGCCTGCTTCCCAGGAAGAGCCCGGCCTGTTGGAAACGGTGGGTTCCTTTCCCGTCTGGCTTCTTAAAATTATCGATTTTTTCACTCCCGAGAGTTTGACCTCGAAATCTCCTCCGGCCAAAAAGAAAATTCGCTATTGATCTATCGATGAAATCCATTCGCAGGGCCTTAATCAGCGTATCCGATAAAACCGGTGTCGTGGAGTTCGCCCGCGCTCTCGCAGATGAGGGCGTGGAGATTTTATCCACGGGCGGCACCGCGCGCCTGCTCGCGGAAAATGGTGTTTCCGTTCGGGCGGTTTCCGATTACACCGGCTTCCCGGAAATGATGGATGGCCGGATCAAGACGCTGCACCCCAGGGTGCACGGCGGCATTCTGGGCCGGCGGGACATCGACGAACACATGCAGGCGATGGCCGCGCATGGCATCGAACCCATCGACCTGGTCGCCATCAACCTCTATCCGTTCGAAGCCACCATCGCCCGGCCGGGGGTGAGCGAGGAAGAGGCGATCGAAAACATAGACATCGGCGGGCCGGCCATGGTGCGCTCGGCCGCGAAGAACTTCCGCGATGTGGTGGTGGTCGTCCACCCGGGTGATTATGCCCGGGTGCTCGGGGAAATGAAGGACACGGGCGTGTCGCTGGCCACACGGCGGCGCCTGAGCCGCGATGCCTACGCCCACACCGCCCGTTACGATGCGCTCATCTCGCAGTATCTGACCGGCGCGCTCGGCGAGGGGGATGTGTTCCCGGAAGTGTTTCACCCGCCGTACGAAAAAATTCAGGATCTGCGGTACGGGGAAAACCCGCACCAGCAGGCGGCGCTTTACCGCGAGACGCGGCCCGCCGGGCGCGATATCGTTTCCGCCCGGCAGTTGCAGGGCAAGGAACTCTCGTTCAATAACTTTATCGATTTGAACGCGGCGTGGGAACTGGTCATCGAATTTGAGTCCACGGCGGCGGTGGTCATCAAGCACACCAACCCGAGCGGCGTTGCCGTTCACGATTCTCAGCTCGAGGCTTTTGTGCGGGCCAGAGACACCGATCCGGTCTCGGCTTTTGGCGGCATTCTCGGTTTCAACCGGCCGGTCGAGGCCGATACCGCCCGCGAAATCCTGAAGAACTTCGTCGAAGCGGTGGTGGCGCCCGGGTTCGACGCCGAAGCGCTGGAGCTTTTCGCCGCGAAGAAAAACATCCGTCTCATGGAAATGCCGGACTCGGCCCAGGCGGGCAAAACCCTGGACATCAAAAAGATTGGCGGGGGTATCCTGGTGCAGGACGCCGACCAGATCACCCTCGACCCCGGCAACCTGAAAACCGTCACCAAAAAGCAGCCCGCAAGCCAGGACCTCAGCGATTTGCAGTTTGCCTGGATTGTCGCCAAACACGTCAAGTCCAACGCCATCGTTTACGCGCGCGGCCAGAAAACCCTGGGCATCGGCGCGGGGCAGATGAGCCGGGTGGATTCGGCGCGCCTGGCCGTGGAAAAGGCCCGCGAGCCTCTTGACGGCTGCGTCATGGCGTCGGACGCGTTTTTTCCGTTCCGCGACTCGGTCGACGCCGCCGCGAAAAGCGGGGTGGCGGCCATCATCCAGCCGGGCGGTTCGATACGCGATGAAGAAGTCATCGGCGCGGCCGATGAGCATGGCATGGCCATGGTGTTCACCGGCATCCGCCATTTCAAGCATTGATCCTGGCGGTTCCCCCTCTGTCTCCTCCCCCTGGCCGGGTGCCTTGGAAAAGGAGTCCCCCTTGCAAAAGAAGCTTCTCTATTCGGCGGGGCCGGCCCTCGCGCTTCTGGCCTGTTTTTTCTTCCTCTGGGAAACGGGGCTGAGACCCGCGAACCTTTCCGGCCCGGCTGCGGCAGGGCTTTTGTCTCTTGCGCTGGTTCTTGCCCTGGGCGGGGCGGCTCTTCTTTTCCGGTGTTTCCCCGGACGCCCCGGGAATGGGGGAGACACGGAGCAGGACCCTCTTCGCCATGAACTCACGAAACTCAAAAAAAGCCAGGCCGCTCTGGAGGAATTCGCGGCCGTTGCCGCGCACGACCTGCAGGAGCCGCTGCGCAAGGTGGCTCTCTTTGGCGACCGCCTCAAGGAACGCCTGGGCGAATCGTTAGATTCCACCGGCGCGGACTATCTCCGGCGCATGCAGGACGCGACCGCCCGGATGCAGGTTCTCATCGATGCGCTTCTCGAATTCGCGCGCATCGACAGCGAGGCGCGCCCGTTCACCCGCGTCGACCTGAACGCCGTTCTCGTGTCGGTGCAGAGCGACCTGGAGCCGCGCATCGCGCGGGCGGGCGCGCGGGTGAGGGTGGAACCGCTGCCCACCCTTCCGGCCGACAAGGTCCAGATGCAGCAGTTGTTTCAGAACCTGATATCGAACGCCCTGAAGTTCCACCCGCCGGGCGAACCTCCCGACGTGTTGGTGGAGGCCCGCCGCGACCCTCTGGCGGCGGGGATGTGGTTGATTCGCGTGGCCGACCGGGGCATCGGCATCGCGGACCAGCACCGCGAACGCGTCTTTAAGCCCTTCGAACGCTTGCACGGGAGAGGGGTTTACGAGGGCAGCGGCATGGGGCTTGCGATCTGCGAGCGCATCGCCAAACGGCATGGCGGAACGATTCAGGTCGAGAGCGTCCAGGAGGGGAGTGGGACCGCCTTCGTGGTCCGGCTTCCCGAACGGGCCGCGGGCCTGCCTCCGGGGGCCTGAGGCCGCCTTCACTCTGCGGGAGACCGTGACATGAGCCGAATGAAATGACGAAAAAAATAGTTCGTGCGATGGTGCTCGGTCTGTTGCTGGCTGCCGGCGCGGGTTGGCAGTGGGGGTATCCCTGGGTGGCCGGGCTCATGCAAAAATCTCCGGACACCTTCCAGACCATGACGGAAAATTTCAAATCCTTTCACTGGATCGAGGCGGGGCGTCTGGCCTGGAAACTTCATTCCCTGTCGGCCGAGGAGGCCCTCGTCCTGCGATACCGGGGCTGGAAGGAGCGGGTCGATGCGAGTGAGGAATTCGCATCGCTGGCCCGGGAAAACCAGCGGATCGCGCGCGACGAAAGCCGCGAGCAACGGCAGCAAGTGCATCGCAGGGCCATGGAAGGGCTGGCGAGCGACGGGTCTTCCCCCCAGGCCCCCGCGCCGACCTTTGGGCGGCGCGAGCCGTGGGAGTTTTCTGTCGCGCTTCGCGATCAATGCCGGAAATATATCGAAATGCAGTGGCAGGCAACGGCAGGCCGTGGCTCTAAGACGGTTGCCGGGCCGGCGGTTTCCGATGCGGCGGGGAAGTGCGCCTACTGGGTGCCGCTCAGCGACGATGCGCAGGTGGTGAGCCGCTCGTTGTTCGTTCTGCGCGATAAGATGGATTATCCGTATTATCTCAGGCTGCTTGAGGCGCTGGAGATTTCCTCCGAAGAGGTGCTCAAGTTCGAGGAGCGGCTGCGGCGGATGACGGGGAGTTTTTCATCCACCTGATCTCTCTTTTCAGGGCTCCGCTCGGGACGCTGTTTCGGCGGCGCGTGGGGTGAGCGCCTCGAGCGCGGTGGAGAGCTGTTTGATCTCGTTATTGCTTTTGATTTCCGGCAGCGGGGTTTCGCCGTTTGAGTCGGCGTAGTCGATCAGCTTCTTCAGCGGACGCACCACCATGTTGATGGTGTACATCCCGCCGATGATGGATACGGCACTGCCGAGGATGGCGAGCCATACCATTTCTCCCTGGAGGCGGTCGGCGCTTTTCGCGATGCGGTTTTTCAGGAAGGTGATCTGCTCCGCCGTCTGAGTTTCAGGCTGCATGTTCTCGACGATCCGTTCAAACTGCCCGAGCTGGATGTAGAGGTAGAAGGCCGCATAACCGAGGCAGGAAATGGTTACGAGGTAGCCTGTCATGAGCAGGTTGACGATGCTTTTCTTCTCGCCGGGTAACTCTTCCCTGAAAATGCGGTTCTGACTCATAGTTTTCCCTGAACGGTCGCTTTGTACCGTTGCGCGAGCACCGGATAGTGAGCGTGGAGTTTGTATTTTTCGCCCTCCCCGGCCAGGTGGCTCAAGCGGTCGCCGGGGGTGGGGTGAGTGCTGGAAAAAATGGACGATTCGCCCTCGTGCGATTGCCCAAGCACTGCGATGAAATTTTTCAGCCCCTCGGCGTTGTAACCCATGCGGAACGCGTATTCGGTACCGAACTTATCGGCCTCGTATTCAAGTTCCTTGTCGAGGCCGCGGGTGAAAAGGATTTCTGAAACTTCATCGATCACCTTGTCGAACAGGCCCATATTTTTATTCAGGGCGGTGAGGGTGATCGAGGTGAGCCCCTTCAGGGCCTGGCCGCGCTGGATGGTTTGCAGGGCGTGCTTGCGGGTGATATGGGCGATCTCATGCCCCAGCACGCCAGCGAGTTCGGCTTCGTTCTTGAGCAGCCGGAGCAGCCCCACGCTGATGAACACATAGCCTCCCGGCGTGGCGAAGGCGTTCGGGTGCTCGGTGTTCAGGATGGCGAAGTGGTAGTCGATCTCCGGCCGGTCGGAAACGTCGGCCACCGCCCGCCCGACCAGGTTGACGTAACGGGTGAGCGCTTCGTTCGGGTAAGGCCCGCCGAAGCGGTTGAACACCTGCACCGCGAGCGAACCGCCGATGGCTCGTTCCTCTTCATAACCGATGGGCTGAAACGCCTTCAGGGTGCTCACGCTGCCCTTCAGCAGGTCGCTGCTTTTTTTGTCGATCAAGCCCAGCGATTCACCCAGGCCGAGCAACCCGCCGTCCTGTTCTTTCCTGGCCGGTTCGGCGGCGGGCGTCTGGCCGCTCTCCCTGGGGGGCGGGGTTTTCGGTTTTTCCAGTTCCTTGAGGAGCCCGCCAAAATCAAAAGCCTGAGACGCCTGAGCCCCTCCCAGCAACAGGAGGGCAAAAGCGAGAGCGGTCCACTGCCATTTATTGAAACGCATGCGGTTCACCAGTTTGCGAGGGTAACGATCAATCGTTCCGCGGGATTCATGGGGCGTACTCACCGAGCTTGCCCGTCTTCATAAACTCGTCCAGTTCCTTCGCGCTGACCTTGAAAGCCTCCATCTGTTTCACCGCGTCGATGCTCTCCTGGGAGATGCCCTTGCTCTTTGCGTGTTGCTCGGAGATGGGGCTCAGCCCGCGTATGCTGGAGCCGGAGGCCGATTCTTTGGCGGCCATTTGCTGGCCGCCCAGTGCGTCGAGCAGGCCGCTGCTGCCGCCCGCTGCTTCGGGGGCCTTGGCGCTCAGCTTGAACTTGAAGATCCAGCCTTTCACGCCGCCGGGGGCGGTGACCTGGTAAAACTTGTCGGATTTCTTCACCACTTCGACGGCGGTGCCCTGGCTGAGGGTCTTGATCACTTTGGACGATGCCGAATCGGCGGCCTGCAGCTTGGTGGCGGAACTCTTGACGTAGAGAGTTTCTGCCAGCGCGGCCGAGGCGAGGCCCAGGCCCGAGAGGGTCAGCAACAGGAGAACCAGCAACGATCGCTTCATGGCCATGTTCAATGGATTCAGGGTGTTATTCATCAGGGGTTCGCTATAAAGCTTCCCTCAAACGGCGGCAAAGGTCAACAAATTTTTCCCGCCGCTCACCTCGTGGCGCCGGGGCAAGGCGGCTTCTTGGCGATATTTTCTAGGCTTTGCTTTTCTCAGGCGCGCCCGGGTGTTGACCGAGAGCCACCCGCAGGCGCGACCAGTTGAACGCCGACCCGGGATCGTATTTGGCGTCGGGGCCGCCGGGGCTGCCCTGTTGGACGTGGGCGTGGCCGAGGATGCCGTGAAACGAGGCGAAATTCTCAATCCGGTCGAGCGGTGTGCGGCGTGTTTCGGGATCGTAGGGAACGCGCGCGGCGATGCCGGGAAGCAGGTGGCCGATGCCGCGGGCGAGCGCGATCAGGGTTTGGTACTGCTCTTCGGTGAAATCCCACATGCGGACGATTTTGCCGTTGACCCGGCGGCTGAAGTAGCCGCGCAGGCGGTGGGCCCGGGCGGGCACCGGCGTGAAGCCGGGCGCAGGCAGCCGGCCCCGGTATTTCTCGGGCAGGTGCAATACCCATTGGCCGTTTTGCAACTGGTACTGGTCCCGGTCGATGGGGTACAGGGTGGATTCGTTCAGGCGCGCCTCCCAGCCCAAATTGGCCATTTCCACATGCACCGACCGTTCATTGCCCAGGCGGTCGTCGGCGGGCGCGGTGTTGGTTTTCCAGTACAGGTCGCAGGTCTGGTACAGGGTGCCGTCGAGGTCGAGATAGAAGTGACTGCCCTTGAAGTCGCTCGCTTTCAACACCTGGTGGCAATGGTGCGAGGAGTAGCAGGCGTCGTAATGCAGGATCAACTGGTGCACGGTTTGTGCCAGTTCGGCATGGGCCTGGCCGGCGTCGCGAAAGCGGTAGTCGGCAAAGGGGCGTGTGGGCCGGTCGTTGAGGACGGGGTCGTGCTGCCGGCAGGCCGCCCGGCCCCGCGGGTTCGGGCAGCGAAAACCGCCTTTTTCGCTCCACAGAACCACCCGTCTGCCGATATCGATTTTTTTTCCGCAGGCGACGATGCTCTGGTTCATGGCGTGGGTGCTTGGGTCGGCGAGGTGGAGGCCTAAGCCCCCTCTTCGCGGGTTTCAGGCGGGCGGATCTCCGCCCGTATTTTCCCGGCTGCCCCAGTGCAGTTTTTTGCGCAGCAGCTGGTAATAGTTTTTCCCCTGGGCCTGGATCAGCTTGATGGCGCTTTCGGCTTTTTTTACCACGAGCACGTCGCCGGTCAGGAATTCGCAGCCCTCCTGCCCGTCGAGGGTCACGCGCACATCTTCATTCGGCGTGGTGAGTTCCACTTCAAGAATGGATTGATCGGGAACCACGATGGGCCGGTTGGCCAGGTCGAACGGGCAGATGGGGCTTAAGACCAGGGCGTGCATGCTGGGGTGGATGATCGGCCCGCCGGCCGAGAGGGAGTAGGCGGTGGAGCCGGTGGGCGTCGCGATGATGAGGCCATCGGCCCGGTAAGAGGTCATGTGCTGGCCGTTGACCTTCACTTTCATGTTGACGATGCGGGCGAGCGCCCCCTTGTTGATGACCACGTCGTTTAAAACGTGGTACTCCTCCACGCTTTCTCCCTGGCGCAGCAGGTTGGCGGAAAGCAGCATCCGGTGCTCGAAGGTGTAATCGCCGTCGAGCACTCTCCGGAGCGTATCGTAAAGTTCGTTTTGGGAGATCTCCGTCAGAAAGCCGAGGCTGCCCAGGTTGACGCCCAGGATGGGCACATCGGCCGTGTGCGCGATGCGTGCGACGCTCAGAAGGGTGCCATCGCCGCCCAGAACGATGATCAGGTCCACCCGGTGTGGAAGCTCCGCCCGGGCGTGGGGGGAGGTTTCGCCGATCAGTCCGGCCGTATCCGCGTCCATCAAAACGTTGACTTTCCGGTCGCGCAGCCAGCGGGCCAACTGGCGCAGAATTTCCCGGTTCGCGGAAGGCTTTTGCTTGCAGAAGACGGCTATGTTTTTCACCCGTTCACCTTAGAAAACCCGGACCATGAGCGGACCCTTTGGCGAAGTGTTCGCGAAACGTTTCGCTTAGCCGGGCTGTGTTCATCGGGGAATTGCCTCCGGAAATCAACGGTAGAATTCTACCGCCGGGAGGAATGGATAAGCAAAGGGGGGTGCAAAAAAGATCAGATTTTTCCAAAATCTTCAGGCTTGATATTTTCGAGCCAGTCCTTCCACTGCTGTTTTTCGTCTTTTTTGCTTTTATCGGTTTCCGGGATCTCGAGGTTCTTGGCCGCTTCGATCACGTTTTCCTCGACATAAATCGGCGATTTGGTGCGGAGCGCCAGGGCGATGGCGTCGCTCGGCCGTGAGTCGATCCTCAAGGTGTTGCCGCCGCACACCAGGGAGATCACCGCGTAGAACGTGTTGTCCTTCAGTTCGTTGACAAGGATGTGGTTGACCTCGGCCTTCATGGTTTGAATCAGGTTGCGGATCAGGTCGTGTGTCATCGGGCGCGGGGTGGTGATCTTCTCAATTTCGAGGGCGATGGCGTTGGCCTCGAAATACCCCACCCAGATGGGGAGCGCCTTTGCTCCTGAAGAATCCTTCAGGATGATTATGGGCATGTTCGTGAGCGGGTCCAGTGTGAGGCCCTCGACCTTCATCTCAACCATGACGTTTTATTCCTTAAATTAAAAAAATACCGGATTCAGTGAAACACCGGATTCGGGTGGAAGGGGAGAGACTTGGGTGGAACCTGCAAACATGCCTTCCTAAGAGTATCGACGTTTTTCAAATATAATTAAACGTGGTGGATTTGTCAATGGCCGCATACCGAGGGGAAGTTACGCTGAGCCGAAGTTTCAGGGAGCCGAATCGATCAGTTTTTTTTACGGGTGTTTTCTTTCAGGAATTCCTGAAGCTTGATGCGCACGATATCGGGAATCTCGGTTTCCTTGAGGGTTTCGCGGCACAACCGGGTGGTGGATTTGTAGGTGTTGAAGAAAGAAATGCACGGCGGGCAGTCCTTGAAATGCTCTTCAAGGGACGCATTGGTTTTTTCGTCCAGTTCTCCATCGAGGTAATCGGCCAGAAGGTCGAGGCATTCTTTACAGCAGATCATTTTTTCTCTCTCCGGAATTGGAATTCCTCAAAGTAATTGGAAAGTTTTTTTCGCAAAAACAGGCGTGCCCGGTGCAGCCGCGACTTCACGGCCGGTATGGTGAGGTCCAGAATTCCGCTGACTTTTTCAGTGGACAACCCTTCCACGTCGCGAAGAATGAAAACGACCTTTTCCTTTTCCGGCAACTGGTCGACCGCTTTTTGGATGGTTTCCCGTGTTTCGTTGTCGAACAGGAGCGATTCCGTGTCTTCAGACCAGTCTTGTATTTTTTCCTGCTGGTACCCCGCCCCGTTGAGTGAAGGCATCAGATCGTCGATCGAGACGTTGGGTTCCTTCTTCTTGCTTCTCAGCCTCATGTAGGTGGCGTTGAGCGTGATGCGGTAAACCCAGCTGGAAAACGCCGACTTCCCCTGAAAGGTCTCGATTTTTCTGAACAGCGTCAGAAGCACCTCCTGGGTGACGTCCTGCGCGTCCATCTGGTTGCGGCACAAGTTGAAGCTGAGGCTGTAAATTTTTTTCTGGTAGCGTTCTACGATTTTATCGTAGGCCTCCAGGTTTCCTTCCTTGAATTCCCGGACAAGAATTTCGTCTTCTTCCCGTTCTAATTTGTCCTGGGTAAACGCCATGTCTGCTTATCCCTTGGGGAGGCCAGCCGGAAAATAGGGGCCGGCCACGACCGTCCTTTGCGGGTAACGTTTGCAAGAACCGGTCGTCCTGTTTTTAGATGCGGATGTCATCGCGGGCGATTCACTTAAAAAAGGGACCCGGGGGCCGGCATGCGGCGAAAAACGCCGAAAGGCGGATGGAGGTCGCTTGAAAGGAGGGGGAGGCCTGGCCGGTCAGTTCTTGGCTTCTGGCTCTGAAGCGACGGGGGCCCCCTCGGCTTCTTTTTCTTCCAGTTTCGCGGTCTCTCCCTCGGCAAGCTGGGGGGTGACATCCGCTGCTTCCTGGATCTCTTCCGCTTCTTTCATGGATTTCTTGAAATTGCGGATGCTGTTGCCGAAGGCGCTGCCGATCTCAGGAAGCTTGCCCGCTCCGAAGATGATCATGATGATCACCAGGATGATCATGAGTTCTGGAAAACCGATCCCCATCATAAGAGACACCTCTTGGCTTGTGACAAACGATTAATGATTGTGGTGCAGGATGACGGGATTATAGCATAAAAAAAGTGGAACACAATTCAATTAAAGGGTAAAAAATCAATCGACTTGTGATATTATCCCCATTCGCCAAATTCATGTGCAAGTTCCGTCAGTCTATATTTTCTGGAGTGGTTTCATGCCTTATTGGAAAACGGTGATGGCCGGGCTGCTTACCGTCTGTTTTTTGGGAACCGGAGTGGCCCGGGCTGAAACATTCAGCGATCGGTTCGGTCAGGGCACCTGGACATTCGGAGCGGAGGCGGGCTTCGGCTACACGTTCGACCTGCCGGGGGGCAAGGACCGGAGCGATCTCAAGTTTGCTCTCCTTTTCCCCAACTTTCAGTACAACTTGACCGGGGTGATCGGCCGTGACTCCTGGTACCAGGGCGCGCTTTACTGGCAACCGGAGGTGAACGTGGCGTATCTGACGAACCATGGCGGGGAGTACCTCGCCGGTTTCTCGCCCATCATGCTGGAATATAAGTTTGTCGATCCGAAGCGCGGCTGGGCGCCCAACCTTCTGGGCGGCGCGGGTTTTTCCATGACCAACTGGGGGGATGTCGCTCCGGAGCTGGGCTCGGATTTCGAGTATTTGCTGCATGTGGGAGCCGGCCTGGAGTTTTTCCGCAAGGAGGGGTCCTACTCCATCAATTACCGGTTGTTCCACGTCTCCAACAGCGGGATCGAGAGCGTCAACATCGGCCTCAACGCGCACGTCTTCACCCTGGGAATCAGTTTCTAGATTCCCAGGGGTTTTGCCCGCCCCTTTTAGCTGCCCTCGTAATAATCCAGCCCGGAGTGGTCGATCACTTCTTCTCCCATGATGATACGCAGCGTGTTGCGCATTTTCTGGTCCTGGATGAACAGGTCGTTCTCGGGCTTGAGGTCGGGGCGGCAGATGGGCGATTTGAAATAAAACGACAGCCACTCCTGAATGCCCGACAGGCCGGCGCGCTTGGCAAGATCTAGAAACAGCACCAGATCGAGCACCACGGGGGCCGCGAGAATCGAATCCCTGCACAGGAAGTTGACCTTGAGCTGCATGGGCTGGCCGAGCCAGCCGGAGATGTCGATATTATCCCAGCCTTCCTTCTCGTCGCCACGCGGCGGGTAATATTCGATGCGGATTTTATGGTAATAATTGCCGTACAGGTCGGGGTACAGGTCGTCCTGTAAAATGCTCTCGAGCACCGAACCCTTGGTGACTTCCTTGGAGCGGAACGAATCCGGATCGTCCAGCACTTCGCCGTCCCGGTTGCCGAGGATGTTGCTTGAGAACCAGCCGCGCAGCCCCAGCATGCGGGCCTTGAGGCCCGGCGCGATGACGGTTTTCATCAGCGTTTGTCCGGTCTTGAAATCCTTGCCTGCGATGGGGGTGCCGGTTTTGGCGGCCAGTTCGACGAGCGCGGGGATTTCACCGGAAAGGTTCGGCGACCCGTTGGCGTAGGGCACGCCCATGCGAATGGCGGCGTAGGCGTAAACCATCGAAGGCGGGATGATCTCCAGATTTTCCTTGAGAGCCTTTTCCAGGTTCTCCACCGTTTGAAACGCCTCGTGGTTCATTTTGTCCTGATACACTTCCGTCGAACCGCACCAGCACATCACCAGACGGTCGAGCTGGTTGTCCTTCTTGAAGTTTTCCATGTCCCGCATCAGCAGCTCCGCCGCTTCCATCTTGTTGGCGGTTTTCTTCTGGTTGGGGCCGGAAATATTTTTGACGAAGGCGGGGTCGAACACCGCGGGCCAGGGTTTGATGGCCTCGAGCTTGTCCTTCACGAGTTCGAGCTCGTGCTTTGGAATCACGCCGCAGTCGAGCGCGGCCTGGTAGCAGTTTTCCTCGTAGATGTCCCAGCCGCCGAAGACGAGGTCGTCGAGGCCGGCCAGCGAAACGAATTCCTTGATGAGAGGGTAGCGGGCCTGGTTGCGCTTGCCGAGGCGGATTCTCGACATCTGCGTGACCGAGCCGATGGGCTTTCCATGGCCGGCGGCGATCAGATAGACCCCGGCGATGAGAGTGGAACTCACCGCGCCCATGCCCGGAAGCAGAATGCCCAGTTTGCCCTTGGCGGGGGCGATATTCTTGACCAGGCCTTTGTACTCGTAGGTTGTTTCACCCATAATGCGCTAACCCGTCCTCTCTCTTATAGTTGGAGCAATCGGAAGTTCCGCGGAATTCGGAAGTTTCCATACTAGCAAAATTTTCCGGGCCCCGCTAAATTAAAAAGTCAATTCGTGCCGGCGCCTTCCGCCCCGGGCTTTTCGGTGAAATGGATCCACAGCAGGGTGAGGAAAAAAGCCGGCGCGCCGATGGCGCTCATTGCCAGGAACCAGTGCAGTTTCTGGAAAAACGCCAGGATCACCACGAGATAGATGAAATCCCGTCGTGAAAGCATATCGGCCACCTTCGTGGCGCGGCTTTTTTCAGGTTCGCTGGAGACCGAGGTGTACAGCGGGCCGTCGCCGGACTTGTCCCGCATCGTCTTGAAGTAAATCCACCCCGCCGAGGCCAGCCCGCCAAAGATCGCAAGGCCCGCCAGCGTGTAGGGCATGGCCCCCGGTTCGCGGCCGCTCCAGGCCACCGCCACCGCGAGAAACACCGCGCTATGGACCACGTTGTCGCCCCAGTAATCGAGCAGGCCGCCCAGGCGGCTTTGCTCGAAGCGGATGCGCGCCAGTTCACCATCGCAACCGTCGAGAATGGAATGGGCGAGAAACAAAAGCGCTCCGATCACCGGCCCGGTCGGCCCGGACAACGCCATCAAAGCCGCTCCCGCGAGGCCCACGCAAATGCTCAGCAGCGTCATCTGGTTGGCGGTGATGGGGGTGCCGACGATCCGCCGGGAAATGGCGAGGGAAATCCGGCGTTCCACATGCTTCGACATGAACCCCTCGGTGTCCTTGACGAGGCTTTGGAACAGGCGGTCCTCCACCCGCGCAATGTCCTCCCGCGATTTAAGTTCGTAAAGCCGGCCGCCGGGCGAATCCATGACCTGGGTGGGGATGTCGTTTCGCAGGAGGGCGAACAGTTCGGAGGGGGCGTGGCCTTCGCGGAGCCGCTGGAGAAAAAGATCCGCATTGCGGGACCGGTGAACCAGCGCCGCCTCGCCCACAAGAAACTGGCCCGGCGGCAGCGCGAGGAGCGATTCGAGATAATCGCTGTCCGGCAAAAAGCCGGGTTTGAGAAGGGCGTAGAGCCGCTCCCCGCCCGGCGGTGTTTCCTTAAGCTCCGCGCCCTGCCCCGCAACGGGGAGGAACTCCAGGTGCTCGAACCCGGCCCGCCGTGCCGTTCGCCGGAGTCGCTCGGCCAGAGGCAGTCCGGCGACGGTTTCAGTGAGGAGCGGTTCGTCGCGAGGGGTGGCGAGTATCAGAGTGGAGTGCAAGGCGGAGCCGTCCTTCGGGTCAGGAAGATTTGTCGTGGGCGAAGGCCACCGGCGCGCCCGCCCGGTGCGACCGCTTGGCGCAGTCCAGCAGTTTGAGGCTGAGTGCGGCTTCGGTGAGGTTCCTTGCCTCGGGGTTGGTCCGGGACTGGATGAACCCTTCGATCACCGGCGGAAACCACTCCGGATGGTGCGAGCCCTGCGACAGGGCTTCCGCGAAAGTGAACGCCTCGTCGCCGGCCGCACTTTTTAAATGCAGAACGTTGCCCTGCACGCTGAGTTCCCCCGCGCTGCCTGAAATCCGCAGGGTATTTTTTCTTTCGCTGGCGGCCCAGGTGAAGAACAGGCGGGCGCGGGCGTCGCCGAAGTCGATATGCACCGTCGCCGTATCTTCCACCGGCAGGTCCTTGAAGGTGCGGTTTTCCAGTTGGCATTCGACGTTTCGGGGAGGCTTCGCTATCCAGGAGCCGATGTTGTAAAACGCGTGCCAGCCGTGGTCCACCAGAATGCCGCCGCCGGCGATGCGTGGGTCCAGCCTCCAGTTGGCGTCCCCTGGGCGGGCGGCGACGGCGACGGACGGTTGGGTGCGCAGCACCTCGTAATCGATCTCCCGCACCGTGCCCAGGCGGCCTTCCAGAAGCAGCTCGGTGATTTTGAGAAAGATGGGCGCGTATTTCCAGTTGTGGACGGTGTACACCGAGCGCGGCCCCTGAAGAGCGGCGATGTCCGCCAGGTCGGTGGTTTCGAGGACAAGGGGTTTTTCGCACAACACGTGCAGGCCGCGCTCAAGCGCAGCGAGGATGAAGCCGCGGTGGCTGGCGGGCGGCGAGCAGATATCGACGAAGTCCAGATCTTCGCGGGCGAGCAGTTCGAGCGCCGAGGCGTAGCCGCGAACCCCGGGCAGGACGCTTCGGGCCACCGCCTGGCGTTCGGGGTTTTCGTCCGCCACCGCCAGGATGTCCACGTCGCTCCGGGCGAGCCAGGCGGGCAGGTGGCCCTCCTTGGCGATGAAGCCGAAACCGATGATCGCTCCCTTTAACTTCATGGGTCAACAATCCCCGGCAATCAGCAGGAGCGATTCTTCGAGAATGGCGACAGCCTCGTCCGCCTCCTCCTCGTTGATCACCAGCGGCGGGTTGATGCGGATGTTGTGCGAGTAGCACATGCTGATGAGGCCGCGGCGCAGGCACTCGTGAAAGAGCCGGCGCGTATGTTTTTTCTCCAGCGGTGCCTTGCTCACCTTATCCTGGACCAGCTCCACGCCGATCATCAGGCCCACGCCGCGCACATCGCCGACGATAGAGCAACGCTCCTGGAACTCGAGCAGGCGCTTCTTGATGCGCTCGCCCACCTTGCGGGAATTTTCCACCAGGTTTTCGTCGCGGATGATTTCGACAGAGGCCCGGCCCGCCGCGGCCGCCAATGGGTTGCCGCCGTAGCTTGAAGACGAGCCGCTCGGGTTGCCGAAGGGGAGGCTCCCGGTGTTCTCCGCGGTGGAGATCAACGCGCTCAGCGGAAAGCCGCCGCCGATGCCCTTGCCGACGGTCATGATGTCGGGGATGACGCCGTCGTGGTCCGATCCCCACATTTTGCCCGTTCGGCCGAATCCGGTGAGCATTTCGTCGGCCAGCAGCAGGGCGTCGAACTCACGGGCGACTTCCTGCACGGCTTTAAGAAAGCCCGGCGGCGGCACCACGTTGCCGGCGGTTCCCTGCATGGGCTCCACCACCACGGCGGCGACCTGGTGCGCGGTCTGGGTTTTCACCGCGTCGCGGAAATGTTCGACACAGGCGAGCCCGCATTCGGGCGACTTGAGTTTGAAGGGGCAGCGGTAGCAGTAGGCGTAGGGCGCGACGGAAAACACCCCGGGCATGAACGGTTGCAGATCCTTTTTGAAACTCGTGTCGCCGAGCAGCGGCAGGACACCGCCGGTCTTGCCGTGAAAGCCGCCCCAGAAGCCGACGAACTCGGTTTTCTTGGTCACCGACTTGGCGAGGCGAAAGGCCGCCTCCACCGCCTCGGCGCCGCCGGAAAACATCTGGATCGAATCCAGGCCGGGCGGGGTGACCTCGGCCACCAGCGACAGAAATTCCGCCCGGTTCTCGGTGGTCAGGCTGCTGAAGGTGAAGCGGCTCGCCTGTTCGGTGAGGCGGCGGACGTAATGCGGGTGGCAATGGCCGACGCTGCCGACGCCGATGCCGGCGGTGAAGTCGAGGTAGGTGTTGCCGTCGACATCGGTGATGCGCACGCCCTCGGCCCGGTCGACGGCAATTTCGGAAAACAGCGCGATCGATTGCAGGCCGGCGGCCATGTGTTTTTGTTCTTTTGCGAAAATCGCTTTCGATTTGGGACCGGGAGTTTCGTTCATGGTGTTCTAGTGAAAAAGGGTTGGAGAATCAGGATTTTGTTGCCTGGTTAATTCCTGCGGCCGGCCGGTCGGGGCCGGTCACCGCGTTGGTTTTTTTTGCGACCAGTTCGGCGATGCGTTCCGAGGCCGCTTCCCGGTACAGGGCGAAGCTCGGCCAGGCGTTGAGGTCGATCAGGAAGATCCGGCCGTCAGCGGTGATGATGGCGTCGCCGCCGTAAATGTCGAGGTTGAGGCGCTCCGCGCCCTGACGGGCGATTTTTCTGAGGTCGGCGGGGTCGAAGGGGTGATGGCTCAGGTTTTGATCCTTGTGGTAGAAGTACTCGAACCATTCGGGCCCGATGCCGTAGAACTTGATGAGATCCCCCTCGGCGTGTTCCTGCACGAGAACCTCCGCGATGCCCCGGCGCTCGAAGCGCCGGAAAACGTCCTGCATGCAGGCCCTCCGCGTCGGCGGCAAAGCACACATCCTCGCTGGACAGGGCATGGAAATCGAGCCGTTTCACCCAGGCGGGAAAAAAACGGCTGCGCCCGTCGTCCCCCGTTTGGCGGATCTCGCTTCTCGGGAAAAACTCGAAACCCTTCAGCAGTTCGAGAGTGTTGTGGCGGAAGGTGTTGCGCACCCCCTCGGGAGAATTGACGAGGACGACGCCCTGTTTTCCCCAGCTTTCCAGCAGATCGAGGATGCCGGGTTTCTCGCACATGTAGAACACCGCGTCGGGCAGGGCCTGGGGCGGCGCGGCGAGAACGTCCTCCGGCTCGAGCAGGACCACCTCGAAACCGGGCCGCTGACGGATTTTTTCGGCGGTTTTTTTCAGGATGGCCGCATCGTCGCCTTCCCGGTTGGGGGAATGCTCTGCTTCTCTGAAAATGGCCCAACAAGTGCGTGGATTCAACGTCACCTCGTGGCAGGAGTTTTCAGGTCGATGCGCCCGGGTTGGAGCGAACTCTTCCAGCCTGCCCGGACGGGAAGGCCAGCGAAATAAGGTCAACGGAGTAGCAAATTACACCATAAATCCGCGAAAGGGAAGGGGGAAGTCCGGGCTGCGCTTACGGGGAGGCGGGGCCGGCGGGAAACGAGGACAGAAAGGCCTCGGCGGTGGCGATGTCGCCGGGGTGGTCGACATCGACGCTTTTTCCCATGTCGAAGCCGTAGGTGGGCTCTCCACGGGCCACCCGGTCCATGAGGTAATACCGCAGAGCCTTGAAGCCGGATGCGCTTTCGGGTTTTTGGGGAATCAGATACACGCCGCTTGTGGCAAAACCGCTTTTTTCAGGGCCGAGGGAGAGAATCCGCGAGGCCTCACCGAGTTGCGCGTAGAGGGGTTTTTCGTCGTCGATGAAACGGGTGACCCCGAGAACAAGAGCCTCGGCGGGAAAATTTTTCCGGGCGCGGATAAGCTCGCCGAGCCGGCCGGGGGCGTAGATGGAGTCCACCGTGGTGATGAGGGCCGGCCCCGGGCCCAGACGCCGGGTCACCTCGAGAAAGCTCTCGAAGGAGGAGGCGGTGTTTTTCATCAGAATGTCCAGGGTCAGGTGGGGGAATTGCCCGCGGATGAACGGGGCCACGAGGGGCCCGCTCTCCTCGTTGAAGATCAGCGTGACATTTGCGACCCCCGCACGGACGAACTCCGACAGCGCGTGCTCGATAAGGGGGCGGCCCATAACCGGCAGCATCGCCTTGGGCGTGTCGATGCCCTGCCTGCGGAAGCGTTCGCTTAAGCCCGCGGCGATGATGCCGCCCTGAATGGCGCTCATGGGTCAGTAATGCTCCAGAAGGTCCGCCAGCCGGTGGATCACCCGGTCGCCCGGGCAGCAGGGGGTGGGGGGCGTGCCGCTTCCCTTGGCGGCAAGCAGCACGTGCGGCATGCCCATGGCGCGGGCTCCGAGCATGTCGCGCTTGTACGAATCGCCCACCATGACGGCCTCTTCCGGGCGCACGCCGACGCCCTTGAGAGCGGCCTCGAAAATTTCCCGGCTGGGTTTGATATGGCCGATGCGCCGGGAATCCACCACCACATCGAGAAGGTCTCCCAGGCCCAGTTCGTTGCAGACCGCGGGCAGGTTGCCGTAAAAGTTAGAAATGACGCCGAGCCGGTAATTTTTCTTCAACCGTTCAAGCACCCGCTTGTTTTCCTCCACCTTGCGCAGGGTGTCGCCGCGAAACGCCTGGACGACGCGGTCTTTAAGTTGCGCATCGTCGATGCCCAGGTTGCTGAGGACGCGCCCCACCTGATCGTCCAGCATTTCATTCAGGGTGTGGCGGTCGAGGCCTTCCTCGGTCAGACGGTCGTCGGCGTCGTAAAAGGCGCGGTCGAACTTTTCGCGTTCGATGGCGACGCCCAGGGACCGGTAAACGGCCTCGAAGTGTTCTTTCCACGGGATGCCGTCGGCATCGAGCGTGCCGCCGTAATCGAAAAACAGGGCCAGCGTGCGGTTGGGCATGAAATCAGGGCTCCATCGCGGGGGAGGGTGAGCGGGAATGTTCAAACCCTATCATAAGAAACTTTGCCGCCGAATAGAACCGTTTTTGCCGGCCGGGGGAGAAATTTCGTTTGCCCGCAAGCGATGCGCTCCGCTTGGAGGTTGAAATTTTCCAGCATCTTGCTATTCTTTGGGATGGGCCGGCCCCTCCCCGCCGGTTGACATTCCCTTTGATCCTCCACCCCGGTCCTTAATGACCCTGAACGATTCCCCAAAAGATTCCGCTGCCTCGCAAAGCGTGCTCGACCGTCTGCTTCTGTGTTTGATTCGCGTGGCCACCGGGAAACCCTTCTGGGTGATCGGCATCTCGGTGGCGTTGGCGGCGCTTTGCCTCTGGGTGACGGCGGAGCGCCTGACGTTTAAAACCGGCAGGAGCGACCTGGTCGCAAAGGATGTTCCCTATATTCAGCTGCATGAAAAATTCAAGGCCGAGTTCGAAGACACCCAGGGCATGATCGTGGTGGTGGAAGGCGAGTCTCCAGACGCCATGAAGCGGTTCACCGAAGCGCTGGCGGCCAGGTTTGCGGCGCACCCCGAGATGTTTTCGCACGTGTTCCATAAAATCGACACCGCTTATTTCGAATCCCGCGCCTTGCTTTACCTCAAGCCGGAGGAGATCGGGAAACTGGGGGAGGAGATCGAGGCCCGGCAACAGTTCCTGAGCGATGTCGGCATGTCGCCGGGGCTCAACCAGCTTTTGCGCAGCATCAACTCCGAAATCAGCTCCGGCATGGTGGACACGCTGATCACCGGCCTGCTCGGCACCGGCGAAGAAACGGAAGAAGCGAAGGACGACACCGCCGACCTCAGCCTGCTGATCGACCTTCTCGATCAGGCCACCGCCCATTTGAGCGAGGGCGCGGTGTACCGCTCGCCCTGGCGCGCGTTGTTCGAAAAAGGCGAAGGGACGCTCAGGAGCGAAGGTTACCTGACCTCCGCCGACGAGGCGCTGATGTTTGTCCTCCTCGTTCCGAACGAAGACAAAAGTTCGTTCACCGGCTACCAGAATTCCATCGAGATGGCGCGGGCACTGATCGAGGAAACCCGGCGGGATTTTCCGGGCGTCCGCGTCGGGCTGACGGGGGAGGATGTCATCGCATCCGATGAAATGGTCACCACCCAGACCGACGTTCAGAAGGCTTCCCTCATCGCGCTCATCGGGGTCTCGCTGCTTTTCATCGCCGCTTATCGCGGCGTGGTGCAGCCGCTGCTCGCCGTGTTCTGCCTGCTGGTGGGGCTCGCCTGGTCGATGGGGTACACGACGCTCACCGTGGGGCACCTCAACATCCTCTCCGTGGTTTTCACCACCATCCTCATCGGGCTTGGGATTGATTTCGGTATTCATATTCTCGAACGCTACCGGGAGGAAAGGGGCGCTGGCCGGGAACTACGCCAGGCTCTCGAACAAACCGTCCGCGGTACGGGCAAGGGCAATTTTTCCGGCGCCATCACCACGGCCATCGCCTTTGGCGCGATGACGCTCACCGACTTCATCGGCATCGCCGAACTGGGCTGGATCGCCGCCGGGGGCATTCTGTTCTGCCTGCTGGCGATGATTTTCCTTCTGCCGGCCATGCTCGTCGTGCAGGAGAGGCTGCTGCCGGTGGCGCCCCGCCCGCGGCCTCTTATCGGCGGTGGGCGTGTGGTGGAAAAAATTTTTAAGGACTATCGCGTCATCCTCATTGTTTCGCTGGTGCTGGTGCTCCTCGCATCGGTATCCCTTTTCCGGGTGCGGTTTGACTATAACCTGCTCCATCTGCAGGCGCGGGGTACCGAGGCGGTGGCCTACGAAATGAAGATCATCGAAAAAGCCGGCCGCTCGGCGTGGTCGGCGGCGTCCACCGCCGGTTCCCTGGAGGAGGCCATCCTCAGGCACCGCGCCATGGAACGGTTGCCTGCGGTGGGCAAGGTGGAGAGCATCGCCTCGGTGCTGCCGGAGGACATGGAAAAGAAGATGGGGCTGATCCGGGGCATTGCTCCGGCGCTGGAGGAATTGCATGTGGAACCCGAGGACGCACCGCTTTCTGTGGGCTCGCTTTTGAAGACCGTGCGGGGTATTCGTTTTAAACTCCAGGGCCGCGAGGAAAAGGCCGGCGAGAACGATCCCGTGCGCGAAGCCAACTTGAGCGCCGCGCGGTTTCTGGAGGCCGCCGCTGCGAGCGAGCCGAAAGTGGCGAAGGAGAGGCTCGCGGCGTTTTCTAAAACCCTGTTCGCCGACTATCGGGACAAGATCGCTTCGTTGCGCGCAAGTGCGGACCCCGCGCCGGTGCGCGTGGAAGAACTGCCCGTCAGCCTGAGGGAGCGCTACGTCAGCGCGGGTGGCAAATACCTGGTCGTGGTGTACCCCGGCATCGACATCTGGGACCGTGAGGCGCGCGATGATTTTCTCCGGCAGATGCGGGAGGTGGACCCGGAGGTGGCCGGCAACGTCGTTCACATGATCGAGTCGAGCCGTCTTATGCAGAAAGGCTACATCGACGGCGGCTGGTACGCCATGGGCGCCATCCTGATTTATGTCCTGGCCATGTTTCGGCGGCCGTTGACGGCCCTGCTCATCCTGCTTCCGGTGGCGGTGGGCTCCCTCTGGACGGTGGGGATCATGGATCTTTTGTCCATCCGCTTCAACCTGGCCAATCTCGTCATCCTGCCGCTCATCCTGGGCATCGGCGTGGTCAACGGCATTCACATTATCCATCGCTATCGCGAAGAGCCGGACAAGGGCGCGAGCGTCCTGTCGCTGAGTACGGGCCAGGCGGTGGTGCTCAGCTCGCTGACCACCATGATCGGGTTCGGGGCGATGATGGTCGCCGATCATCAGGGCATCTTCAGCCTTGGAATGGTGCTCACGCTGGGCGTTTTCAGTTGCCTGGCCGCATCGGTGACCACCCTGCCCGCGCTGCTCAAACTGTGCTCCCTCAGAGGCTGGCGCGTCTGACACCCCCTTCAAGGCGTCATTAAAAATTCGCCTCCATCCTGCAATGTTTGGTGCGTTTTTCCGATGCGTCGAAGGCCAGGACCGCTGGACTCGTCTTGCCCTGGTCGATACGGCCGGGCGTGCAGAACGGTGTGGCGGCAGTTGTCTGAGCATGGAGGTTCGGTGAAGGGGGCTGCGGCTTAAGGCCCGCAATGCCGCGCTGCCGGTGCTATACTGAAAGTAGCCCGCCCAGGCCGGTATTATTGGGCGGCGCCTGTTGGCCGGTCCCCACGTTCATTTTTTTCTGGTTGCAACGCGCATGCGCTTCGAGAAAAAAGACATCGAAGAAGATTCTCCGTATTACGACCCCGTGATTCTGTCGGGAAACCGCAACCAGAGCGAGACGACGATTCACGGCTGGCCCTCGTTCTTTTTCGGGATCCCCTTTGCCGGCGTTGGAGCCGCGGGGCTGTTGATGATGGCAGGGGTGATTCCCGTCGCGCCTGAAAAAATCAACGGACCGCAGTGGATGATCTGGATCTTCGCCGGATTTTTTCTCTTTGCCGGGCTGTCGTTCATGACGCACGGCCTGAAAGGGGCGCTCAGGCGAAAGGCCATCGAACAGCTGAAGCGGCGGCGCGCCACCAGCCCCTGGGAATGGGATTTCGCGTGGAGCCGCATCGGTTTCTCGCGGCCCAAATGGAAGAAGCCCGCCAAGACCTTCACGATGTTTTTCATTTTTTTGGTTTTCCTCGCGCCGTTTAACTGGTGGGCGTTTGTCTCGGGCGAAAAAAGTTTTATCCTTTACTTCGTGGTGGGCCTGTTCGATCTTCTCACGGTGGGGATCTTCTGCCAGTTTGTTTATCATTTTTTGCAGTATCTCAAGTACGGCACCAGCCGGATTTTGTTTTTTGCGTTCCCGTTTCACCTCGGCGGGGTGCTCAAGGTGGGGCTGGAAGGGCTGCCGAATCGCGCCCTGATCGAAGACCTGGAACTCAACCTGCGCTTCATCGAGGAGCGTTATGAAGTCCGTGGCACAGGCAAAAACCGGCGCTCGGAGGTGGTGTGTTACCAGAAATACCTCGACCGGCGCAAGCTCAAGGCGGAGGAAATTCCGCTGGGGCCGGTATTCGAGATGGAGTGGCCGCTGCCGGATAACGCCGATTATGTCAGCCGGCTCAGCGAACGGCCCGCCCGGTTCTGGGAGCTGGAGGTAAAAGCCAGCACTCCCGGCGTCGATTACGACGAGCAATTTTTGCTGCCGGTTTACGAGAGGCCCTGAGGGGGGTGCTGTAAGCGTTTCCCGGTTTGGGCGACTTACCTGCAAACCCATCAATGGGTGGAGCACGCATTCACCTGGAAAACTACAGCAAGGAAAGGTTGGTCATGGCCAGGAAAGATTACAACGTCATCGCCATCGGCGGTGGTTCGGCCGGTCTGGTTTCGTCTTATATCGCTGCCGCCGTCAAGGCCCGGGTGGCGCTGATCGAAAAGCACAAGATGGGGGGCGACTGCCTCAACACCGGCTGCGTGCCGAGCAAGGCGCTCATCCGCAGCGCCAAGATGCTTTCCTATATCCGGCGGCACGAGGAATTCGGCATCAAGCAGGCGACGGCCGAGTTCGATTTCGCCGATATCATGGAGCGGGTGCAGCGGGTGATCGGCAAGGTGGCGCCGCACGACAGCGTGGAGCGCTACAGCGGACTGGGCGTCGATTGCCACACGGGCGAGGCGCGGGTGCTTTCGCCGCACGAAGTGAGTGTGAACGGCAAGACGCTGACAACCAACAATATCATCATCGCCACCGGGGCGCGGCCCTTTGTTCCTCCCATTCCCGGCATCGATCAGGTCCCCTACCTCACCACCGACACCCTGTGGGACCTGCGCGAACTCCCCGGGCGGCTCGTTGTGCTGGGCGGAGGCCCCATCGGTTCGGAGATCGCCCAGTGCTTTGCCCGTTTTGGCAGCCAGGTCACCCAGGTGGAGATGCTGCCCACGCTGCTCAGCCGCGAGGATGAAGAGATCGGCCAGGCCATTGCCAGGAAGTTTCGTGCCGAGGGCATCGATGTGCGGGTGAACACGCGCTGCAAGGAAGTGGTGGTCGAGAACGGCCGCCCCTGCGTGGTGGTGGAGAAGGACGGGCAAACGGAGAAAATCGAGTTCGACCGGCTGCTCGTCGCCGTTGGGCGGGCGGCGAATTCGCGCGGTTTCGGGCTGGAGGAACTGGGAGTGAAGCTCACGGGCCGCGGGACGCTGGAGGTGGACGATTACTTGAGGAGCACCTCGCACCCGAACATCTACGCCTGCGGCGACGTGGCGGGCCCTTATCAGTTCACGCACACGGCGGCGCACCAGGCCTGGTATGCGGCGGTGAACGCCCTGTTCAGCCCGTTTAAAAAATTTCGTGTGGATTACCGGGTGATTCCCTGGTGCACGTTCACCGACCCGGAGGTGGCGCGTGTCGGCCTCAACGAAAGGGAGGCTGGGGAGCAGGGGATTGCCTATGAAGTCACCCGCTACGGGCTGGACGACCTCGACCGGGCCATCGCCGATAGCGAGGACGAAGGCGTGGTGAAGGTGCTCACCGTGCCCGGCAAGGACCGTGTGCTCGGTGTCACGATCATGGGCGCTCATGCCGGTGACCTGATCGCCGAATACGTGATGGCGATGAAGCACGGCCTGGGCCTCAACAAGATCCTCGGCACCATCCACATTTACCCCACTCTGGCCGAGGCGAACAAGTTCGCCGCGGGAGAGTGGAAGCGTGCGCACATCCCCCACGGCCTGCTCAGCTGGGTGGAAAAATTCCACGCCTTCAGGCGCTGAAGCGGGCCGCCCGGTTCAAATATTGATGTACAGGCCGTCCGGCTCCGGAAGAACCTTGTAGGTGGGCAGAATCGAGGTGCGGTCGAATTTGCAGAATCCCTTTTTGACATGCCACAGGCACATGTCGTTGCGGCACTTCGCGAAAAGCCCGTTCAGGCTTTCCGTGGCCAGCGCGACGCCGCATTTGGAGCACTTGTTGGTGAGGGCGTAATAGGTGCCCTCGGCGTGAAACAGGGCCAGTTCGTACGGGAATTCGGTGAAGGGGTGGATCAGGTGGATCGCGAGCCCCTTTCCTTCCCCGGGGGCGTTGTCGAGTTCACAGATTTTTACGAGAGACATATTTTCCTTGGACCGGGTCAATCTTTCGGGAGATACGGGCCGAACAGCTCCCGGTAATATTTTTCCAGGTCCCAGCGGAAACGTCCCTTGAGGCGCGGGAGTTTTTCGGCCAGTTCGTGGTCGTAACGAACGTATTCCTCGGATTTTTTCTGCACGTCCTCGGGCCGCGTGATTTTGGGGTCGAGGTAGGATTCCCCGAGCGCCGAGCCTCCGACGATGAGCCCCTGGCCCATTTTAATCCAGCGGCCGATCAGAAGGCGTTCTTCTTCAGATCCTGGTTCTACTGCCATAATCGCTGCTCATCCTTGTTTTGTGCGGGGGGCACAAGGGCCCCTCGGGGTTCTCGTTTCGCCGCGCCGAACTTCGGGGGACATCCGGACGGGCCGATGGTTGCAATTGAGTGCTGGGATAAGGTAGCATAGGTGCCGATCCATTTTCAATTTTGAGTCCTGCAATCCTTTAATCACTGTATAAGGTAAAGTCTCATTATGTCATCTGACACGCAATCCACCAAGACCGCCGAGGAATGGTTTCAGGAAGGCCTTCGGGCGGGTAAACTGGGCGACGGCCGCACCGCGATGGAATCGTATAAAAAGGCGGTGAAGCTCGACCCGGATCACTTTCTGGCGCAGTTCAACCTGGGTATCCGCTACGGCAAGGTGATGATGAACCTGGATGCCGCCAAATGCTTTCGGGAGGCGCTGCGCGTCAAGCCCGAAGCGCCGATGGTTCACTACAGCCTGGCGGTGGTTTCCAACCTGGTTGGGGAAACCGATGAAGCGTTCACGCATTACAAGGAAGCCCTCCGCATCAACCCTGAGTTCGGCCGCGCCCACAGCAACCTGGCGATGCTGTACTACTCCATCAAGCGGGGGCGGGAAACCATCCACCACCTGCTGGCCGCTGCCCGGCAATTCGAGAAATCCGGTGATGAGCTGATGCTGAACAACGCGCGCGACCTCATCAACGAATGCAGCCGCGAGTTTCAGCTCAAGCCCGAAGAATGCGAGACGCTTTAAGGTCTCCCCTTTTCGCCACGGGCATTTGCCATGGACCATGAGGTCCTGGTCATCGGCGGCGGTTCCGCCGGCTATGCCGCGGCCCGAACCGCCGAGAGCCTGGGCGCGAGGACGGCCATCGTCGACCCGGGCCCCCTGGGGGGCCTGTGCATCCTGCGCGGCTGCATGCCCACCAAGGCCATCCTGAGATCGTCGGACATTTTATCGCTCATCCGCCGCGCTCCGGAGTTCGGCCTGCGCCCGGCCCTCGCCGGGGCCGACCTCGCCGCCATCCTCGACCGCAAGGACCGGCTGGTGCGCGAATTCGCCGACTACCGCATCGAACAACTGAAAGATCCCCGGTTCACGCTCTACGAGCATCCCGCGTCGTTTATTTCCCCAAACGAAATTCGTGTGGGCGACCAGGTTCTCAAAGCGCGAAACTTCATCATCGCCACCGGGTCCGAGGTCGCGGAATTCCCCATTCCGGGGCTTAGGGAGGCGGGTTTTCTCACCAGCGACGATGCGCTTGAATTGCGCGAGCCGCCCGCGTCCATGATCGTGCTGGGCGGCGGGCCGGTGGCGCTGGAGCTCGCCCAATTCTACCTTCGCCTCGGCGTCCGGGTGAGCCTCATCCAGCGCAGCGGGCACATAATTTCTTCGGGCGATGAAGACATGGCCCGTCCGCTGGAGGAGAGGCTCCGGGCGGAAGGGATGCAGCTTTTCACCGGCACCCGGATCATCCAGGCCGGGCGTACCGAGGCCGGCCGCCACGTGACTTTTGAGCACGGAGGGGAGGAAAAGAGCGTCACCGGTGAGGTGATCCTCCTGGCGCTTGGCCGCCGGCCGCGCATCGGCGGGCTCAACCTCGAAGCCGCCGGAGTGGAGGTGGAGGACGGCCGGGTGCGTGTGGACGCAAGCCTGCGCACCAGCCAGCCGCACATTTTCGCCGTGGGCGATGTCAACGGTCTCCAGGAAATCGTGCATATCGCTATTCTGCAGGGCGAGGCCGCCGCGCATAACGCCGTGCATCCCGACTGGCCCGCGAAAACCCTGGACGGGAGGTTGAACGCCAGCGTGGTGTTCACCGACCCGGCGGTCGCAGGCGTGGGGCTCAGCGAAAAGGATTGCCACCGTCTGGGCATCGAATATCTCACGGCGTCCTACCCCTTTGGCGACCACGGCAAATCCATGTGCCTGGGGGAAACCCACGGCCACGTCAAGTTGATCTGCCTGCCCGGTTCGGGGGAGATCATCGGCGCGCATATTGTCGGGCCGGAGGCGGGGGAGCTGATCCATGAACTCATTTGCCTGATGTATTTCCACGGCACGGTGTTCGACCTGGCGCGCATTCCGCACTACCACCCGACGCTGGCTGAAATTCTCACCTACCCGGCGGAGGAACTGGCCGACAAAATTTCCGCTGGAAACTGACGGACCGGTTTTTTCGCGGGGTTCCGGCGGTGGCAGGAAGGGGGAGGCCGCGGGACAGCACCCGGGGCGCCGGGGTCAAAGTGTTTCGAGGGTCTCGACGAGGCGGTCGATTTCTTCGCGGGTGTTCATCTCGGTGGCGGCAAGCAGCAGGCTGTTTGAAAGTTCCGGATAGGCGCCGGCAAGCGGCCAGCCGGCGATGATCCTGTTTTCCAGCAGCGCGGCCTGGATGTCCTCCACCGGGGCCGGGCATTCCAGCACGAATTCGTTGAACGTGTCGCCCGCGAAGCGAATTTTGAAACCGGGCACCTTGGCGAGACGGTTTTTCAGGTAATCGGCTTTTCGCAGGTTGAGCAGGGCGATTTCCCTGAGGCCCCTCTTGCCCATGATGGCGAGGAATATCGTGGCCGCCAGGGCGCAGAGCGCCTGGTTGGTGCAGATGTTGGACGTGGCTCTTTCCCGGCGGATGTGCTGTTCCCGGGTGGACAGGGTGAGGACGAAAGAGCGCCGCCCTTCGCGGTCGACGGTTTCGCCCGCCAGGCGGCCGGGCATCTGCCGCAGGAATTTTTCCCGCGTGGCGAAGAACCCCACGTAGGGTCCGCCGAAGGACAGAGGCAGCCCGAAGGATTGCCCCTCGCCCACAACGATATCCGCACCGCGCTCGCCCGGCGGCTTGAGCAGGCCCAGCGAGAGCGCCTCGACCACGTTGACGATGAGCAGGGTGTTGTTGGCGGCCAGCACCGGCGCGAGGCCGGCGTACTCTTCCACCACGCCGAAAAAATTCGGGCTTTGCAGGACGACGGCGGCGGTGTGTTCGCCGAGCTGGCTTTTCAACGCCTCCAGGTCGGTCTTGCCGCGGGCGTCGTAGGGAATTTCCTTGAGGTGGATGTCGCTCCCGCGGGTGTAGGTTTCCACCACCTGCCGGTATTCGGGGTGCACGGTCCGGGCGATGAGGATCTCGTTTCTGCCCGCCAGCCGGCTCGCCATCACCACGGCTTCGGCGAGGGCGGAGGCGCCGTCGTACATCGACGCGTTGGCGATCTCCATGCCCGTGAGCATCGAGACGAGGGTCTGAAATTCGAAGATGGCCTGCAGCGTTCCCTGGCTCACTTCCGGCTGGTAGGGGGTGTAGCTGGTGGCGAACTCACCGCGCAAAATCAAATGATCGAGCACCACCGGGCTCATGTGCCGGTAGGCGCCGGCGCCAAGAAAGAGGGCCGTCTCCTCGGGGTCGGGATTGCGCTTCTCGAGCCTGCGCATGAGGGCGATGAGTTCGGTTTCGGAAAGCGCGGGTGGAAGCTTGAGCGGCTCCGTGCCGAGACGCAGGGATTCCGGGATGCAGTCAAAAAGTTCGTCGATGGCGCCGATGCCGATTCTGGCGAGCATTTCCTCGATATCTTTTTCCGTGTGCGGGATGTAGCGCATGAGCTGGCTGGCCGGGGTCAGGTGGTTATTGTTCGTTCTCGCATTGTTTGGTGTATTGATCCGCATCCATCAGGCTGTCGAGTTCCTTGGGGTCGGAAAGCTCGATTTCGATGATCCACCCCTTGTCGTAAGGATCGGTGTTGACGAGTTCGGGCTGGGTTTCCAGCTTCTTGTTCACGGCGGTCACCCGGCCGCTCACCGGCGAGAACAGGTCGGAAACGGTTTTCACCGATTCGACGACGCCGAAGGTGCCGCCCTGGCTGAGTTGCGCGTCCATCTTGGGAAGCTCCACGAACACCACGTCTCCCAGTTGTTCCTGGGCGAAGGCGGTGATGCCGACCACCCCGCGGCCGTCCGTGACGCGAATCCATTCGTGCTCCATTGTGAACTTGAGACCCTTTGGGAACTCCATGTCGCCTCCCTTTTTGAATGACTTGAATTGATTTGAAAATTATTTCTTCACGCGGCTCGGCAGAAACGGCGTCGCCACCACTTGCGCGGCCACCGGCTGGTTGCGGATTTCCACCTCCAGACGGGTTCCCGGCGCCGCGAGCGCCCGGTCCACGTAGCCCATGCCGATTCCCTTGTTGAGAGACGGGGAAAAGGTGCCGCTGGTCAGTTCGCCTGCCGGTTGGCCGTCCTTCAAGATCCGGTAATGCGGCCGGGGGACGCCGCGCTCGAGAAGCTCGAGGCCGACGAGCCTGCGCGCGGGCCCGGTTTCCTTCTGCCGGGCGATGGCGTCGTGGCCGATGAACTCGCCCTTGCCGAGCTTCACCACCCAGCCGAGGCCCGCTTCCAGGGGGCCGGTCGCATCGCTGATATCGTTGCCATACAGGGCGTAGCCCATCTCCAGCCTGAGGGTGTCTCGCGCGGCGAGGCCGATGGGCTGAAGGTCCCACGCGCGGCCCGCTTCAAGCAGGGCGCGGAACAGGGGCTCGGCCTGGTTCCAGCCGGTGTAGATTTCGAAGCCGTCCTCGCCTGTGTAGCCGGTTCGGGAAATTATACAATCATTGTTGTGGATTTTCCCTTTTTTAAAGTGGTAGTATCTCAGGTCTCCCAGCGAAACGTCGCACAGGGGTTGCAGAAGGGCTTCCGCGTGCTTACCCTGAAGGGCCAGTTGGGCGGTTTTAAGGCTGATGTCGCTGACTTCGACGTTGAAAGACCCGGCCCGGCCCTGAATCCACCGAAAATCCTTTTCGGTATTCGATGCGTTCACGCATAGAAAATAATGGTCTTCGGCAAAGCGGTGGACGAGCAGGTCGTCCACGATGCCACCGTCCTCCGTGCACATGACGCTGTAGAGGATGGACCGGTCGGCCATTTTGCCGATGTCGTTAGTGAGGATTTTTTGCAGCAGGGCCCCCGCGTCCCGGCCCTTCACGTCGATCTCTCCCATGTGGCTGACATCGAAGAGGCCCACCCCGTCGCGGACCGACAGGTGTTCCTTCATCACGCCCGCGTATTGAATGGGCATGTTCCAGCCCGCGAAGGGCACCATTTTTGCCCCCAGTTCCTTATGAACTTCAAACAGGGCCGTGGTTTTTAAACTGGTGGAAGAACCTTGAGACATGATTGGGGAATTTGGTATCTTGTAGAATAGTGTTAGTGGCTTGTATAGCTAATTTCCCGGCAGAGCGCAAGGAAGAAAACCGGGCCTGGGGCAGCGGAAACGGGAAGAAAACCGATGGCGGGAAAAAAAATAAAGTACGATACGATCCTTGTGGCGGGGGAGGGGGAGTCGAGCTACAAGGTGTACCGCCAACACAAGGCGCGCCTTAAAATCAACGGCAAGCGTATCGTCAATTATGTGGTGGAAGCGCTCCAGCAGGTGGATTCCATCGGCAGGATCTTTATCGTCGGCAAGAAGGAGCCGCTCAGGGAGATCCTCGATGAAGGGGGAATCGATTTAAAATACCCCAAGCCCATTCATGTGGTCGCCCAGCGTTCCAACCTCTACGAGAACATTTGGCACACCTTTTTCGAAACCCTGCCGGAGAAAATAAGTCCGGAGGATGTGGGCCGCAGCGAATACCGCGACAAGGCGGTACTGATTGTCCCCTGCGACGCGCCCCTCATCACGGCCCACGAGGTCGAGCATTTCATCCGCCACGCCGATGTGGAAAACCAGGACCATGTCCTCGGCCTGACGGCGGAGGACAGTCTCAAGCATTTCTACCCGCGCGACGGCAGGCCGGGAATCAAGATGGCCTATCTGCATCTGAAGGAAAAGAGCTACCGGCTCAACAATCTGCACCTGGTCAAACCGGTGCGCATCGAGAACCGGCATTACATTCAGAAAATGTATCAGTACCGCTACCAGCGCAACATCAAGAACCTGATCCTTTTTGGCCTGTCGCTTTTCGGCAAGGACAAGGCCCGGCATTACCGCTACTACATTGGCTTGCAGATGGGTCTCCTGTTCGGCGGCCTGGGGTGGAATACTCCGCTCAACTATTTCAGGACCTGGACCCCGAAGCGCGAGCTCGAGGAGAGCATCTCCACGATCATGAAAACCCGCTTCGTGGCCATGGAGGTGCCCTTTCCCGGCGCCGCCCTGGATATTGACAACGACAGGGACTATGAAACCATGCAGGCGCGGTTCGATGAATGGCGCGAGTATCTCAGCCATCCCGAGAATTCCCTTCTTTCCTATTCGAGCTAGAACCGCCTGCGGGGGAGGCCAGAGGGCGGGGCGGCTCCCCTGTGCAAAAACGCTCGCCTCCGGACGCTGTTTTCAGGGGCCTCCGGGCCGGGCGCTGGGTAAGGATGTGCTTAATTACCATTTGTATGATAAATTGGCGATAAATAAATGAACCAGAACCAGCTCAGAAATTTTTCGATCATCGCGCACATCGACCATGGCAAATCCACCCTGGCCGACAAGCTGATCCTTGCCACCGGCGCTTTGGAAAAGCGTCAGATGAAGGAGCAGGTGCTCGACAGCATGGACCTGGAGCGCGAGCGCGGCATCACCATCAAGGCGCAGACGGTCAACCTGCTCTACAAGAGCCCGAAGGGGGGCGAGTACGGCTTCAACATGATCGACACGCCCGGCCATGTCGACTTCACCTACGAGGTGTCGCGCAGCCTGGCCGCCTGCGAAGGGGTGCTGCTGGTGGTGGACGCCACTCAGGGCATCCAGGCGCAGACCATCGCCAACCTCAACCTGGCGATGAAGCACAACCTGAGCATCATCCCCGTCATCAACAAGGTGGACCTGCCGAGCGCCAACCCCGAAGCGGTCAAGGAACAGTTGGAGGACGTGCTGCAGATCGAGGCTCACGACGCAGTTTTGGCGAGCGCCAAGGAGGGTATCGGCATCGCCGAGCTGATGGAAGCCATCGTCGAGCGCATCCCGCCGCCCGTGGGCGACGCGGACAAGCCGCTCAAGTGCCTGCTGTTCGACGCCTGGTACGATTCGTACCGCGGGGTCATCGTGCTCATCAAGGTGGTGGAGGGCTCCCTCGCGGTGGGCGATTCGATTCTCCTGATGGCGACGGGAAGAAAATTCATCATCGAGGAGCTTGGCGTCCTCACCCCTCTGCCGAAGCAGGTGGACTCGTTCAAGGCGGGCGAGGTCGGCTACATGATCGCCAATATCAAAGAACTCGATCAGACCAAAATCGGCGATACCGTCACGCACGTGGCGCGGCCCACCGATGCTCCGCTGCCGGGCTACAAGGAAGTGAAGCCGATGGTGTTCAGCGGCCTCTACCCCATCAGCGGCGACCAGTACGAATTGCTGCGCGACGCGCTCAAGAAGCTGACCCTGAACGACGCCTCGGTCACCTACGAAGCGGAAACCTCGACGGCCCTCGGTTTCGGCTTCCGCTGCGGTTTCCTCGGGCTTTTACATATGGAGATCGTCCGCGAGCGCCTGGAGCGGGAATACAACGTGGAGCTGCTCACCACCGCGCCCACCGTCGTCTACAAGGTCATCACCACCAGCGACGAAGTCATCCTCATCGATAACCCCTCGAAGCTCAAGGGCATCAAGAATGTCGACCGGATGGAAGAGCCGTACGTCCGAGGCACCATCATCATGCCGGAGGAGTACATCGGCACCATCATGGCGCTGACGCGCGACCGCCGCGGCATCCAGACGAAAATGGAATACCTGGCTCCGGGCACGGTGCTGTTCGAATACCATCTGCCCTTCAACGAGATCGTCCTCGATTTTTACGATCGCCTGAAATCCAGCACCAAGGGCTATGCCTCGTTCGATTACGAGTTCTTGGATTTCCGGGCTTCGAATCTGGTGAAGTTGGACGTTTTGCTCAACGGCGAGCTGGTGGACGCGCTGTCCCTCATCTGCCACAAGGACAAGGTGCAATACCTGGGGCGCGATCTCGCCAAGAAACTCAAGGAGCAGATTCCCCGGCAGATGTATGAGGTGATCATCCAGGCCGCCGTGGGCACCAAGGTGCTCGCGCGCGAGACCATCAAGGCCCTGCGCAAGAACGTGCTGGCCAAGTGCTACGGCGGCGACATCACACGAAAGAGAAAGCTGCTGGAAAAACAGAAGGCGGGCAAGAAAAAAATGAAACAGGTGGGTAAAGTGGAGATCCCGCAGGAAGCCTTTCTCGCGGTGCTGAGGACCGATGGCAAATAACAAGACGAAAGCCGCCGGCGACTCCGGCGAAGTGAAGCAAAAAAGTGTATTCAGGGAGTACGCCGAAGCGATCGGAATCGCGCTTCTGCTCGCCCTGTTCATCCGCACCTTCATCGTGCAGGCGTTCAAGATTCCCTCCGGCTCGATGGAAAACACCCTGCTGATCGGCGACCATATCATCGTCACCAAGTATTCCTACGGCATTCACATTCCCAACGAGGTGCTGGTTCTGGGCACGCAGCTGTTCAAGGACATCGTCCTGCTCCAGAAAGTGCCCGAGCGCGGCGACATCATCGTCTTCAAATTCCCGCGCGACGAAAAGCGCGACTTCATCAAGCGGGTCATCGGCCTGCCGGGGGATATCCTCGAAGTGAAGCGGCAGCGCGTGTTCATCAACGGTCAGCCCTACGCCGACCCGCACGCCCGCCACACCCGCCCGCCGCCGGACGAGTCCTTTAAGCCAAGGGACGATTTCGGCCCGGTGCGCGTGCCCGAGGGGCACGTGTTCGTGATGGGCGACAACCGCGAGAACAGCGAGGACAGCCGCTACTGGGGTTTCCTCGACATCAAGAAGATACGCGGCAAAGCGCAGTTCATCTACTGGTCCTGGAACGGGCCGGAAAGCTCCATCCGTTTCGACCGCTTCGGTCAGCTGCTTGAGTAAAACCGAGGGCCGACAGCCAGCGGCCAGGCCCGTAACCCCCCGCCTCATGGAAACACTGAAAGCCCTGCTCGACCAAACGCGCACCGTGATCCTGGATTTCGACGGCCTGCTGGCCGATTCCGAGCCCTACCACTACCGCGCCTACAACGAAGTGTTCGAACGCTACGGCCACACCCTCGACCCGGACGAATACTGGGTGGAGTGGACCTCCAAGGGCAAAGGCATCGCAGGAGAGATCGAACGGCACAACCTGGAGCTGCCGATCGACCCGGTGGCCCTGCGTCAGCAAAAATTTGAAGTCTATTCGCGCTTCTGCGAAAGCGGCGCGATCCGGCTGTTTCCCGAGGCGATGCGCCTGGCCGAGTTGCTGGCCGCCCGCCACACCCTGGCCATCGCCTCCGGCTCCTTCGGCCACGACATCCGCGCGATCCTCAATAACGCCGGGGCTCTGCACCTGTTCCCGCTCATTTTCGGCAAAGAAGCGGCCCCGCGCGAAAAACCCCATCCCGACATTTTCCTCAAGGCCGCACAGGCCGCCGGCACCGACCCCGCGGCCTGCATCGTGGTGGAAGACGCGCTCAAGGGGCTCTTGGCCGCCCGCGAAGCGGGCATGCCGTGCGTCATCATCCGCAACCCGCTCAATAAGAATATCGATTTTAGTGGCGCGGCGCTGGAGCTTCCCAGCCTGGGAGAATTCGTCGCGCTATTGGAAAAGGTGGACCCCACCGCCTGAAGCGGAGCCGGGTTCAAAAGCGGCGGCAAGGCATGCGCGCCAGCGGTCAGCTTCTTTTTAGCAGAATCTGCAGGGGGGAAAACTCGGGGAGGTGGAGGCTGGGCATGGCTTTCTTCAGCAAGGGGCGAATGGCCAGGTAGATGTAGGCCAGCCCGAGCAGGGAAAGCGGAATGCACACCAGGAAAACCAGAATATTGACGACGATCATCATTTCCCTTTCATCCTCGCCGCCGAAAGGCCAAAAATCCCCCGGCGTCAAAAAAATCAGCACAGTAGCCCTCTCTTTATATTAGCAAAATTCGTTCCAAAAATTGAACCCCTGTAAAACCGCCGCTTATTTTTCCGCCGCTTTGCCCTGTGTGACAAATTTTGTCCAGGTGCCGCATATTGTCGCTTCGGCCGCCGCGGCATGGGCTCGCCCCACGCTCCGAACGGAAGCCTTTGCGCCAGACGTGGCAGGGGTTGGTTGTGTGTGCTATCTTTGTTCTGTTCATCAGCGAGGAGGGGCGAAAGTCCCTTCCTGGCACCGGGAAAGGCAGGCGAAGATCCCGGTTTTTACAGGTAGACATTGTTCATATCGTTCAAATGCATCGGCCCCATGACACAGCATATAGAAATGTTCCGGTGCGACCGGTGCTCCAAAAAATGGAAAGTGGCCTGGGCGGCGGGTAACGGGGCGGCTCACTCGCTTACTTGCGATTGTGGCCGCGTGCTGAAAACGGTCCAGGTTGCGGAGGGCCATCCGCCCCTGATGGTTCTGCAGCATGCCCACGGGAAAACCCTCCTGGCCTGTCTTCCCGCTATCGCCGGGGGAGCCTTTTATCCGGTTCTTCCAGACGCCGCCCTCCTGCTGGCCTATGTTCTGTCCTGGGCCCTGAGCATCGCCACTTTTGCCCATGAGCATAACCGCAGCGCATCGGCGCTGGCTGGAATTGCCCTCTGGTCCCTGGCGCTCGTCTCCGCTGCTGCGGGTGTGGGCGCCCTTGCCGGTCATTACCTGTGGTGGCGGTGATCTTCAGGCAGGTCGATGACCTTATGCCCGCCCCGATGCCCAGCGAACAGATTTTACGCAAGTGCTGATTCTGTTCGCCCGGCGGCTGGGTTTCAGGCGTGCGCCTGTTCAGCCGGGCAGATTTTTCGCTGCGTCCAATTGGGCCTTGAAGCCGGCGAATAACTGCTGGATCGGCGGGATGAGTTTTTGCTTGAGCTCTTCGGGCACCCAGTTGATTTTTTCCACCGGCCACTGGTCGATGCGGTGGATGTCCAGCCCGGCGCGGCGGTAGGGCTCTTCCAGGGCTTCTTCGTAGCCGTAGATCAGGGCGTTGTGGTAGACCTTGAGGTAGAGTTCGCGGATGGTGTCCGCGTCGTGCAGGCCCTTCATGAATTGGGTGGTGAGGTCCTGGATGATCGGCTCGGCGTGTTCGCGGAAATCTTCAGAACAGGCGTTCTCCAGCGTCCGGTAAATGATGATGATGTCCTGCAGTAAAAATTTGAGGTCCTTCGGGTCTTTCTCCACCGGTTTGCTGTTGAGATCGAAAAATTCCTTGTACTCTTTGATGATGCGCACGGCGTCGGCGATGATGGATTCTTCCCACGGCACGACGTTCCAGACGAAGAAGGCTCTCAGCCAGTGCACGCGCTGGTTCGGGTCCTCCATGTGCAGGGTGATGCTGGGCCGCTTTTTGTTGCTGAAGGGCAGGCGGCCGCCCCACATTTTGAGATCCAGGTTCAGCCCGTAAGGCAGAAAGGCGCTGTGAAAGCTGTCGCTGTATGCGGCGATGAGTTTTTCGAGGTTGGCGTGTTGTTCCAGGGGGCCTTTCTGCGGCAGGTTGACGATGCAGTAGAGCCGCCAGATTCTTCTCAGGGCTTTCCCCGTGGGGTCGGCGATGAGGTAGGTGCCGCCCCAGACTCCCGAGGTGATGGGCACGTCGAGGCCGTAGGCCTCCCGCATCTTCGCGGTCACCTCCTTTGCGAGGTTGCCGTAAAGTTCGTTGAGATGGTAAAGGTTGATCCGGTCGTCTTCGGTGAACACGGGGCCGGGGGCTGGAATTTCGTTCATGGGTTAGCGGGGCTCAAAAAAAAATTCCATCCCCTGAAATTCCGGGGATGGAATTTTCCTGAACCTTTGGGGTTGTGTGCTCGATGCGCGAGGTGATTGCCCCCGGGTGCAGACACGTGGGGCGCCTGCGCATCAGAAACGGCTTTCGCTTGCCGTATTACGACCGGTTCACTTCCTGGATGCCAAGCCGCTTGTAATCTTCATCGGTCAGCATTTTGCCGCCACCGTTGCTGGATGCGGGAGCTGCTCCACCACCGGTTTGAGACGTGGCGCAACCCACGAGAAAAACGATCAGTGCCAAAGCCAGAAATCGTGCCATGCTTTTCATACGTTTCCCCTCTCGAAAGATTTTTAAAAAAACTCCATCTACTGGAAATTCGATCGCGTGATTCGACCACCGGCTGAAAGAAGTTGAATGGTAACGGGCAGTCCTGCAACAGCGATTTTTTATGCGAGTTTCGGAGCCCGTATTATAACCAAATTTGTTTTGAATTCAATGGGATGTTAAAAATTTTTGTCCTTTGCGCAAAAAAACTTCGGCATGGCAATGTGGCGGGATTCGGGCGGGGCGAGGGGGTGGGCCGGGCCATTGCATCTTCCGGGGGCTATTCCCGGGGCTGGCCGTGGGCGCCGGAGAGGCTTTGATTTTCGGGAAGGCAGGTTGTTTGTTTATAAGGAGTTACGAATTTGGGGCGGGCGAGGCCGATGTGCCGAACCGCCTGGGCCGGGGAAGTGCGGGGGGTGGGCGCGGGCTTTTCGTGGTATGCTACGGGCGAACGCGAGCCGCTTCGCCAAATCTCGGGATCGAACGTTGATAAACCTAGCGCGCCTATTGATTCTCGTTGTTTTGTCCGCCGCCACCGGCACCGTGGAGGCCGGTTCCCGGGAGGGGAAGGGTTCCGCCGCGGCCAGCGCCTGGACCGCTCTTCTGCCGGGCCTGGAACTGGGCGAGTTTGCCGCGCCGCAAAAATCCCCCGCGGGCGATTCGACGCTCCGGGTGCTGCGCATTGATCCGGCGCATTTCAGGTTCCGGCTGCTCAATGCTTCTCAGGCGGGGCAGGGGAACCGGCTCTCGACGCGGGAGTGGGCGAAGCGGAATCACCTGGTGGCCGCGATCAACGCCAGCATGTACCAGCGGGATTTCCTGACCAGCGTGTCGCTGATGCAGACGGGCGAGCACGTGAACAGTTCGTGGTTCTCCAAGGACAAGACCATTCTCGCCTTCGATCCGGTGGACGATTCCCTGCCCGCCGTCCGCATCATCGACCGCGACTGCGAGGATTTCGCCGACCTGAGGAAAAAGTACCGCACGTTGATTCAGAGCATCCGCATGGTGTCCTGCCGGGGCGAGAATGTCTGGGTGAAAAAGAAAAAAATCTGGAGCGCCGCCGCCATCGGCATCGATGGCCAGGGGAGGGTCCTTTTCATTCACTCGCGGTCCCCCTATTCGATGCACGACCTGATCAATATCCTCCTCGGTCTGCCGCTGGACCTCAAGCGCGCCATGTACGTGGAGGGCGGGGCGGACGCCCAAATGTACATCAATACCGGCCGGGAGGAATACGAATTTATCGGCAGTTATTCGAGCGGCTCCTACGAGAGCGACGGCAATCTGTTCGCCTGGCCGGTGCCCAACGTGGTGGGCATCTTGCCCATTGCACCGGCGGAGGGTGCGGGGGATGAGTGACGCGGCGAATAAAAATGCCGCCGTCTGCCGGCCCCGGTTCCGCATTCTGCTGGAAGGGGAGATCGCCCTCGGGCCGGGCAAGGTGGACCTGCTGGAGGCCATCGCGGAGTGCGGGTCGATCTCGCGCGCGGCAAAGCAGGTGACGCTGAGCTACCGCCGCGCGTGGGACATGGTGGACACGATGAACCGCTGTTTCAGCACGCCTCTTGTGGAAAGCAGCACGGGGGGGCGCGGCGGCGGCGGGGCGTGCCTGACGCCGCTGGGCTGCCGGGTCGTCCGCCTGTATCGGGACATGGAAAGCGCCGCCGTTTCGGCGACGCAAAAGGAATGGAAGGCCCTCAGGCAGTCCCTCAAGGGCCGGGACTAGCGCCGGGCTTTTCCGCCGCGATTTCCAGCCCGACGAATTTCAGGGAGATCGTATCGCCCGGGTGTTCGCTGTAGGCGTCGGTTTCGTCCTGGTATTCGTGAAAGTCGAAATGCGTGATGTTGAACCCCGCCGCCCTGGTATCCCTCGCCAGGTTTTCGCAGAAACCGTTTTCCACCTCCACCAGTGTTTGCAGGTAACCGGGGATGAGCTTGCCCTGAAAAGCGGGCCGGTTCGCCTCCCGCAATATCTGCTGCTCCAGGTTGGTGTCGAGGATGCGCAAATGGCCGCCAGGCTCCAGGTGGTTCATCACCCAGGCGAGGAAGCGCTGGCGCTCCGGCCTCTTGAGATGATGCATGAATTTATTGGCCTGGATGAAACCGAACGAAATGCCGAGCGCCGGTTCGCGGGCAAAATCGGCGACGACGACGTCCACGTTTTTCTTGCCTGAAAGATCCCTGAAGTGCGTCAGGCTTTCGACGATGAAAGGCATCTGATCCGCCAGCACCAGGGTGGGGTGGCCTTCGGGCCACAGCGCGATGGCGCTGAAGCCGGTGAGGCCGGGAGCGACGTCGAGCACCGGCTGTGAGAACCCGTCGGGCAGTTCGGGCGGCGGGTCGTCCCAGGGAAAGTTTTTCGTCTGGTGCATGTAGTGGCTGTAACCGCGCGCCAGGTGTCCCACCAGCTGCGGGTCGGCGTCCAGGCGGTGGTTTTTCAGGGCGGCGCAAAAACCCTGAAACAGCCGGTCCATTTCCCGGTTGAGCGGTTCGAGGGGCTGGGGGCTCGCGTTTTTTTTCAGGTTGATGTTGATGTGGTCGAAGTTCAGAAACACCGCCGGCCGTTCGTGCTGGACATAGAGCCGGTCGGCCAGGTCGAGCAGCAGCTCGGGGTAGGCGGCCCCGAGGAGGGTGTTGAAGCACGCCTGGTGTTGCCGGCCAGCAGGCGAATCGGGAAACCCGATCACCCCGTCGAGGTGGTGAAACAGGGCTTTCAGTTCTTCTACGAGCGGCGGGCAGGAGGAATGTTCGAGGCCGGGGAACGACCGGCCCTGCCCGGTCAGCAGGGGCAGCCGGCTGGCGGCGGCGGTCCACACCGGCTCGTCATGCTCTATGGGGTTGTTGTGATATTCGTTCATAGCAAGGGGCCGCAGGCGCGCTCGACCGCCTCGAGGATTTCGTCGATGAGCCCGGCGGCGGTTTCGATGTCCACGCCGAGTTCGCGGTCGCGGTCCATGTGCGGGACGTGCGCCCTGATCGTCTCGTAGGCGGCCCGCGTTCCCAGGCCGGGCTTTAAGTTGGTGAACAGGTCGAGGCCCTGTGCGGCCGCGAGCAGTTCGATGGCGATCACCGTTTTTACGTTTTTCAGCACCTCCCTGGCCTTGCGCGCGGCGATAGTGCCCATACTGACATGATCTTCCTTGTTGGCCGAGGTGGGGATCGAATCCACCGAGGCCGGGTGCGCGAGCCCCTTGTTTTCCGAGACCAGGGCCGCCGCGGTGTACTGGGCGATCATGAACCCGGAGTTCAGCCCGCCCTGTTCGATGAGAAACGACGGCAGGCCGCTGAGCGCCGGGTTGACCATGCGCTCGATGCGCCGTTCGGATATGCTGGCGAACTCCGCCAGGGCGACGGCCAGATGATCCATGGCGAGCGCCACCGGCTGGCCGTGGAAGTTGCCGCCGGAGAGAATCTGCCCGTCCGGGAAGACGAGGGGGTTTTCCGTCGCCGAATTGATTTCTGTTTCGATGACTTGCCGGGCGAAGCCGAGGGTGTCGCGGCTGGCGCCATGCACTTGCGGCGAGCAACGCAGGGAGTAGGCGTCCTGCACGCGGCCGCAGTCCTTGTGCGACGAGATGATTTCACTCTTTTCGGTGAGCGCGCGCAGGTTGGCTGCCGCCTGGGTCTGGCCGGGGTGGGGGCGCAGGCGGTGAATGCGCTTGTGCAGCTGCGTCCGGGACCCAAGCAGGACTTCCAGGCTCATGGCCGCGGCGATGTCCGCCAGTTTGCTTAACCGCTGGCCTTCTTCGATGCACCCGGCGGCGATGGCGGTCATCACCTGGGTGCCGTTGACCAGGGCCAGCCCTTCGCCTGCGGCGAGGGTCACCGGTTTCAACCCCGCCCGCCGGAGGGCCGCGGCGCCTGTCATGGAGCGGCCGCCGAGGCGCGCCCGGCCCCGGCCGATCAGCACCAGCGACAGGTGCGCGAGGGGCGCCAGATCGCCGCTTGCGCCAACGGAACCCTTCTCGGGCACGATGGGAACCACCTCCCGGTTGAACAGCTCGATGAGCGCCTGGAGGGTGGCCGGGGAGAGGCCCGAGTACCCCTTGGCCTTGCTGTTGATCATCAGCAGCAGGGTGAGGCGCACGGTTTCATCGGGCAAAGGTTCGCCGACGCCCGCGGCGTGGCTCATCAGGATATTTTTCTGCAGCGTTTTCGCCTTCCGGGGGGAGATGGCCGTTTCGCTGAAGGCGCCGAAGCCCGTGGTGACGCCGTAGATGACCCTCCCGTCCCGGACCGCCTTTTCGACCACGGCGCGTGAGGCGCGTACCCGCGCCTTCGCGGCGGGGGTGAGCGCCGCCCGGCACGCCTGGCGGGCGGCCAGGACGGCCTCATCCAGCTTCAGGTTTTCTCCATCCAGC
>QJZQ01000110.1 GCA_003246675.1 Nitrospirota bacterium
CAGTTGGGCGTAGTTGTTAAGCGGCTATTTTAGCCGTTTTTTTATTTTAGTCAGTCCTTCCTTGAAGCCCTTCTCCGGTGTTCTGCCCTTCATGTTTCTTGCCTGATGCGGGCGTTGGGTGTTGTATCGGATATTCATCCCGATCCTTCTGCATGGCCTCGACGGATTCACACCTTTTTTCCCTTCCCATATTTCTAAATGCTCATCGTGCCGGGTTCGGTGCAGCTGTTCGACCAAGCCGTCGCTCTGCGGGCGGCGGACCCGTGCGATTCCTGTTTCCGGGCAGGTTTTCTGTGATTTTAAGGGTAGTTTTGATACTCTTATGCGGGAATTTGATCTCGTAATTTGCAAGGGTATGCGATGAATGATTCATTCGATTTAAACGCCCGGGCCTACTGGAAGGAGAACATCCGCACGGTTCTTTCGCTTCTTGGGGTCTGGTTTGTGGTTTCGTTCGGGATGGGCATTTTGTTTGCCGATGCGCTGGACGGCATCCGGTTTTTCGGTTTCCGCCTTGGCTTCTGGATGGCTCAGCAGGGTTCTATTTTCTGCTTCGTGATCCTCATCTTCGTTTATGTCTACCGGATGAACAGGCTCGATCATAAATACGGGGTGGATGAAGACCGGGACGACTACGTTCCGGACGAGGCTTATTACCATTTGGAGGGCGGGCCCGAGGGTTCCGGCGACAGCGACACGGGGGGGCGATAAATGGACGCCCAGACTTTGACGTTTGTGTTCGTCGGCATCACGTTTGCGGTCTATATCGGCATCGCCATCTGGTCGCGGGCGGGTTCGACGGATGATTTTTATGTGGCGGGGGGCGGGGTTTCGCCTCTGGCCAATGGCATGGCCACGGCGGCGGACTGGATGTCGGCGGCCTCGTTCATTTCCATGGCGGGGATCATCTCGTTCGTGGGCCGGGACGGTTCGGTCTATCTCATGGGGTGGACCGGCGGTTACGTTCTGTTGGCCTTGTTGCTTGCGCCTTACCTGCGCAAGTTCGGCAAGTACACGGTGCCCGATTTTATTGGCGATAGATATTACTCGGATGCGGCGCGCATCGTTGCGGTGGTCTGCGCCATTTTCATTTCTTTCACCTACGTGGCCGGGCAGATGCGCGGTGTGGGCATCGTGTTCTCGCGTTTTCTGGAAGTGGAAATCACCACCGGTGTTTTGATCGGCATGACCATCGTCTTTTTTTACGCCGTGCTTGGGGGCATGAAGGGCATCACCTACACGCAGGTGGCGCAGTATTGTGTGCTGATTTTTGCTTTCATGGTGCCGGCCATTTTCATTTCGATTTTGATGACGGGCAACCCGGTGCCGCAGCTGGGGTTTGGCAGCACGCTGGTGGATGGTTCGGGAATGCATCTGCTGGAAAAGCTGGATCATTTGTCCGCGGAGCTTGGTTTCGGTGAGTACACGGCGGGCAGGAAATCGACCATCGATGTTTTCTTCATCACGGCGGCGTTGATGGTCGGCACGGCCGGGCTGCCGCACGTGATCGTGCGGTTTTTTACCGTGCCCAAGGTGCGGGACGCAAGGACTTCGGCGGGCTATGCGCTGGTGTTCATCGCCATTTTGTACACGACGGCCCCGGCGGTGGCCTCGTTCGCCCGCGTGAACCTGATTGAAACGGTGAACAATGCCCAATATTCGCAAACGCCCCGGTGGTTCAAAAACTGGGAGGACACCAACCTCATCGCCTGGGTGGATAAAAATAAGGACGGTAAAATTCAGTACGTCGCGGGCACGGCGTTCGATGGAAAACCGCAATTCATCGCTGGAAGAGGGGCAAGCGGCGAACGGTTGATTGCCAACGCCATGAACGGCAATGGCAACGAGCTTTATATCGACCGGGATATTATGGTGCTGGCCAATCCGGAAATTGCCGGGTTGCCCGCATGGGTCATCGCCCTGGTGGCGGCGGGCGGGCTGGCGGCGGCTCTCTCCACCGCCGCGGGTTTGCTGCTGGTTATTTCCGCCTCCATTTCCCACGACCTGATGAAAAAGATTTTTCTTCCCGGGATCACCGACAAGCAGGAGTTGATGTTTGCCCGCTTCTCCGCCGCCCTGGCGGTGAGCATCGCGGGGTACTTCGGCGTTTACCCGCCGGGGTTCGTTGCCCAGGTGGTGGCTTTTGCCTTTGGCCTGGCGGCGGCGTCTTTTTTCCCGGCGATTTTGCTGGGAATTTTTTCCAAGCGGATGAACAAGGAGGGCGCGATTTCGGGAATGGTTACCGGCCTCCTGTTCACGGTGGGTTATATCGTTTACTTCAAGTTCATTAATCCGGCGGCGAACCAGCCGGAGAACTGGTGGTTCGGCATTTCTCCCGAGGGCATCGGCGCTTTGGGGATGGTGCTCAATTTTACCATTTCCTTCGCCGTGAGCCGGTTGACGCCGGAGCCGCCGGAGGAAGTGCAGGCCCTGGTGGAGAACATCCGCATCCCGCAGGGCGCTGGGGCGGCCTATCACCATCATTCGCGCGGGCAGGGCTGAGGAGAGGGTGTTGGCGGCGAAAGGTTTCGTATTTAATTCGGAAGGGGATTTTACTTGTCCTGTCCTCTTCGGAAGGATCAGAGAATGAAAGGAGGCTTAAAGTATTCATGAGATCAAAACCCCTTGTCCAGGTGTCACTTGCTTTCCTTTTATTGTTGGCCGCGCATTCGGTGTTTGCGCACGGCATGAGCGAGCAGGAAAAGCTCGCCATCGTCGAGGGCGGGTACCCCCAGTTCATTTGGCTGGGGGCCACGCATATGCTGACCGGGTACGATCATCTTTTATTCGTCTTCGGCTTCGTGTTCTTCCTGTCCTCCTTCCGCGACGTGGTCAAGTATGTCACGGTGTTCACCCTTGGCCACAGCCTCACCCTTATTTCAGCGACCTTGATGGGCGTTACCGCCAACTATTATCTGGTGGATGCGGTGATCGGGCTCAGCGTTTGTTATATCGGGTTCGAAAATATCGGCGGGTTCAGAAAGTATTTTGAGGAGTCGCCCAATTTGTTGTGGGCGGTTTTTTTATTCGGGTTCATTCATGGGTTTGGCTTGTCCACAAGGCTGCAGGAGCTTCCTCTTGGGGATGAAGGGATCGTGTTAAAAATTCTCTCGTTCAACCTTGGGATCGAGCTTGGGCAGATCGGGGCGTTGTGCGTGATGCTGCTCCTGCTCTTTAAGTGGAGGCGGACACAATCCTTTTTGCAGATCAGCTCGGTGTCCAACCATGGGATCATTGTCGCGGGGGCTCTGTTGTTTTTGATGCAGATGCACGGTTATTCGCACACGGCCAACCCGGATGAGTTCGGGTTCCCGGAAGACAATCACTTCCACGCGCATGAAAAGATGGACGCCCAGGAGGTGATTCCGGGCCGTGAATATTTCGTCAACCCCGGGGCCTCGGAGGGTTAGCCCAATTTCGCCCGGCACGAAAAGCCTTGCTATAACGCATTGATTTTGCTTATAATTTGCCAATCCAAACTATCCAGGCCTTCACTGCGGGAATTTTTGCGAATGAGTACGCCCCGTTTTTCTAAAAATAAAACCGCTCTGTCGCTGGGTGTGATGATTTTCTGGGGGGTGTATTTCCTGTTATCCCCTTTTTTTCATTATCACCCGAGCGATGTTCATGCCCACGCGGGGGAATTGAACCCTCATCAGCATGAAGGGCATTTCCATTCCGAGGAGCTTGAGGCCCTTGCCCATGCCTGGGATTTTCATCCCGCCGATGATGAGCGGGACAAGCAGCACCACCACCCGCATTCCTCGCCGGAGCACGACTCGGATCATATCGAGTTCAGTTTAAAGAACACGAGTCTCAAGCAAGCGGACCCGGCCAAGGTCATCAAGCACAAGGACTCTTCGTCTATTCCATCTCCCCTCCGGCCGCCCGCCTTTCGAATTAAAGAATTTCAGGGATTGAATATTCTTTCGACGATTGGTCCGCGTCCGTTCCAGGAACGCTCCCCTCCCTCCCGCTTCGCCTAGATTTTTCCCTTTTTCAAATTCAATGCTGTAGCGGTTGCTGCGCGTCGCATGTTTGCCGTGGCCTGGTATTTGCTGTTCGCCGGGTTTGCTGCGCTTTGACGGTTATTTTAAAAACGTATTTCAACCTAGAGGTTGAGATGACTTTTCAATCGAAGGTTCTGGGGTTATTCATGGCGGTTCTCTGGCCCATCAGCGGGTTTGCCGGCGTGGTCGAAGACCTTCCGGAACCGCCTGAATATTCAGGGACGATCACGCTGGAGCAGGTGGTTGCCCAGGTGCTGGTCCACAACCCGGAGCTCAAGGTTTTTTCCCTGGAGCAGCGGGCGAGAGAGGCGGTTGCGTTGCAATCGGGCCTGCTTCCCAACCCCACGCTGGCCGTGGAGGTGGAAAACGTTGCCGGCTCCGGCAGCTTCAGCGGATTCAGTCAATCGGAAACCACAATACGGCTCAGCCAGTTGATCGAACTGGGCGGCAAAAGGGGCGCCCGTATGCAGGCGAGCTCTTATTCGAGGGACCTTTCGGACAGGGACTACGAGGTGAAGAGGATCGATGTGCTGACCCAGGCCTCGAAAGCTTTTATCGACCTGTTGCGGGCCGAGAGGCAGGTGGATCTCAATAACGAGTTGCTGGCTCTTGCGGAAAAATCCCTGACGGCGGTTGCGGAGAGGGTGCGGGCCGGTAAAGTTTCGCCGATTGAAAAAACGAAAGCCGAGGTCGAGCTTTCGGCGGCGAAGATGGGGGTCGGCCGCGCAAGGAACGAACGTTTTGCGGCGCAAAGAAACCTGGCCGTCACCTGGGGGGAAACGGAACCGCAACAGCAACGGGCGCTGGGCGACCTGGAAAAGATTGAGCCTGTCCCTTCTCTGGAAACACTGTTCCTGAAAATGGATCGGAACCCGGATCTCACGCGCTGGGTCTCGGAACTGAACCGGCGGCAGGCCCTGGTGGATCTGGAGCGGTCCCGCGCCACGCCCGACGTTTCCCTGGAAGCGGGCTACCGGCGCATCGAAGAGTCCGACGACAACGCGCTCATCTTTGGCGTTAGCATTCCTCTGCCATTATTCAATCGCAATCAGGGTTCCATCGCCGAGGCCCGGCACCGTCTTGCCAAGGCGGAAGCGCAGCAGAGCGCTCTTGCGATCGACCTGAAACACAAGTTGGCAAAAGCCCATCAGGCCTTGACACTGGCCTACTCCGAGGTGATTTCCCTGAGGACCCAGGTGGTCCCGGGAGCCGAAAGGGCTTATGACGCCATGACGGAGGGATACCGCTACGGCAAATTCGGTTTCCTGGAAATGCTGGACAGCCAGCGGACGTTGTTTCAGGCCCGGATTCAGCACCTCCAGGCTTTGGCCAATTATCACAAGGCGGTTTTGGAAGTGGAGCGGTTGACCGGAGCCTCTTTGGGCCCTGTTGAAACCCCGGCGGGGGGAGGAGAACGGTCCGATGAAAATTAAACTCATCTTGCAGGTTTTTGTCGTTCTCCTCCTGGGTCTGGTGCTGGCCCTGGCCATTTTAAGGACGGATCGCATTGTCGTGGAAACGGATACGCACGACAAGCAAGAGCCCGAGAGCGCCGCGCTGGAGGATGACCGGGGCCCTCATGGCGGATGGCTGTTTCCCGGCGACGGGTTCAGCGTGGAAATCACGATTTTCGAGAAAGGGGTGCCGCCCCAGTTCCGGGTCTACGTGACCGGCGACGGGGGAAAGCCCGTTCCTCTCGAAGAGGTGGCTCTCATGATCCAACTGCACAGGCTCGACCGGGTGGACGAGGTCCGCTTCAAGCCCGCCGGCCCTTACCTGCTGGGGGATACCGTCGTCGAAGAGCCGCATTCCTTCGAAGTCGCGATCGCCGCCGAGTGGCGGGGGAAAAAATCCGAGTGGCGGTTCGAGCAGATCGAAGCACGAGCGGAGCTCTCGGAAGAGGCGATCCGAAACGCCGGCATCGCCGTTGCCGCCGCCGGACCGGCCACCCTGAAAAACATCGTGCGCTTGACCGGAGAAGTCGGCCTGAACGAGGAGAAGGTCGCCCATGTGGTGCCGCGGCTCGACAGCGTTGCGCGCCAGGTCTTTAAGAATCTGGGAGACCGGGTGCGGAAGGGGGAGACCCTGGCGGTTCTGGAAAGCCGGGAGCTGGCGGATGCCAAGAGCCATTACCTGATCGCGCTCAAACAATCCCGTCTGTCCCGGGCCGATGTTGAAAGGGAATCCCTGGTTTACGAAAACACCTCGCTGATGCTGAAGTTTTTGGACGAGGGGACCGATCTGGATGCGCTCTATCAAAAGCTCGAGGGGCTGGTCATCGGTGAAAACCGTTCCCGGTTATTGCCGGCGTACGCCAAGTTCCTGCTCACGCAGTCGGCGTACCTTCGGGAAAAGGGGTTGCTGGAAAAGGGGATCACCTCCGAGTCGGACTATCAAGTTGCCCTGGAGGATTACAAGAGCGCCGAGGCGCGTTACCTCTCCCTGCGGGAGCAAACCGAATACGAGGGATCGTGGGCGCTCCTGCAGAAAAAAAGGGCCGCCGAGGTTTCCGAATTGAACCTGGAAACGGCGATCCAGAAACTCTACACCCTGGGCATGACGAGAAAGGATATCGATGCCCTCTCCGGGCAGGCCGAACATGTTTTCACCCAGTATGAGCTGAAGTCCCCGGTCGATGGAATCGTGATGCGCAAGCACATCACCTCCGGCGAAGCGGTCAAGGGCGATGACGATATTTTCCTGATCGCGGATCTCTCGGACGTCTGGGTCAACATCGCCGTCCCGGAAGCGGATCTGAAGGCCATCCGGCTCGGGCAGAAGGTGAAGGTCATCCTGCAAAACCTGGATCTGGAGGGAGCGGGCACCCTGTCTTATATCGGCTCCGTCATCGATGAAAAAAGCCGCACCGTCACCGCGCGCGTGGTGATTCCCAACCGGAAGAGGCAATGGCGTCCCGGCTCCTTCGTGACCGTCGAGCTGGTGCGGCAAGAAAAAAATGTTCCCATCG
>QJZQ01000008.1 GCA_003246675.1 Nitrospirota bacterium
AGATCGTCGAGGCGCTGCTTGCCCGGTTCGAGAATTTCCAGAGGCGCGCGGAAGAAGCGCCGCTCGATGCACAGCCGAAGCAACCCCTGGTACCCCTCGACGCGTCTTTGCATCGAGGTGACCAGCGCCTGGGTGAGGCCGCGCACTTCGCGCACCGTTTCAGCGAGCACGGGAACCACAAGCTCCGCCGCAGCCGACGGCGTCGGCGCGCGCAGGTCGGCGACAAAATCGGCGATGGTGAAATCGATCTCGTGCCCCACCGCCGACACCACGGGTATTTTTGAGGCATGGATGGCCCGCGCCACCACTTCCTCGTTGAAGGCCCACAGGTCCTCGATCGACCCGCCGCCCCGGCCGACGATGAGCACATCGATATCTTTCTGCCGGTTCATTTCCGCGATGGCGGCGGCAATTTCCTCCGCCGCGCCCTCCCCCTGCACCTTGACGGGGTAGAGCAATACCGACACCGCCGGATTGCGCCGCCGGATGATTTGCAGAATATCCCGCACCGCCGCCCCCGTGGGCGAAGTGACGACGCCGACTTTCCATGGGAAAGGCGGGAGAGGTTGTTTAACGGCTTCGTCGAACAGGCCTTCGGCCTTCAGCTTTTCCTTCAATTGCTCGAAGGCCTTCTGCAACGCTCCGAGGCCCCTGGGTTCGACGGCATCGACGATAATCTGGTACTCGCCGCGCGCCTCATACACCGTCACCCGTCCACCGACCAGCACCTGATCGCCGTCCTTGAAGCGGTATTTCATTCCGGCCCGGGCGTTTCGGAACATCACGCAGCGAATCTGCGCCTTGTCGTCCTTGAGAACAAAATAGCTGTGGCCCGATTGCGCCGCGCGCAGGTTGGAAATTTCCCCTTCCACCCAGATGGAGTCGAAGGCGGCTTCCAGGATGGCGCGCACGTCGCCGGTCAGTTCCTTGACGGAATAAACGCGCGGACCGGCTTCTTCTGTTTCAGCGGAGAATAATTCCGAATTGAGGTTCATTGGCTCACCCCGGATGAGCTGTCGTCTGCGGTTTCCCGCCGGTCATGCCTTGAGGCCATGACCGGCTCGAAATGCCTTCATGGTATTATCCATGAGCATGGCGATGGTCATCGGCCCGACGCCGCCGGGCACCGGCGTGATGAACGACGCCTTGCCTTCGACGCCCTGAAAGTCGACATCTCCCACCAGCTTGCCATCCACCCGGTTGATGCCGACATCGATCACCACCGCGCCCTCCTTCACCATATCGGCGGTGACGAAATTGGCCCGGCCAACCGCGGCGACCAGGATGTCCGCCTGGCGGGTGACGGCGGCAAGGTCCGCCGTGCGCGAATGACAGATGGTCACCGTCGCGTTGCGCGCAAGCAGCAGGAGCGATACCGGTTTGCCGACAATATTGCTTCGCCCCAGCACCACCGCGTGTTTCCCCTCGATGCCAACCCCGTACGCATCGAGCAGGGCGATGATGCCCAGGGGAGTGCAGGGAACCAGCAGCGACCGCCCCACCACCAACTGCCCCATATTGACCGGGTGAAAACCATCGACGTCCTTTTCCGGCAGAATCGCCCTTAGCACCTTTTCCGAATCGATCTGCCTGGGCAGAGGCAGCTGCACGAGGATGCCGTGCACGCGCTCATCGGCGTTCAACGTTTCGACCAATGCGAGAAGGTCCTCCTCGCGCGTGTCCTCGGGCAGCACATGCTCGAACGAAGCGAAACCCAGAGACTGGCAGGTTTTGTTCTTGTTGCGCACATACACGGCCGAGGCGGGGTCCTCGCCGACGAGTACCACGGCGAGGCCGGGAACGGTGCCGGTGCGGCTTTTAACCTCGGCGACTTCCTTCGCCAGCCGGTCGCGAATTTCCAGGGATACTTTTTTACCGTCGATGATGGCCATGATCTTTTCTTTGTTCAATGCGGCCCGGTTAGAGCCCATGGGCGCGGGCGCGAGGCCCACGCCATTAAATTGAGTGGCAGGCATCTTAACAAATTTCCGGGCAGAGCGGGGAGGATTAATCCCGCTCCGTCTCAGTCGATCTCCAGCTCCTTGATGAGCCGGGAAAGGTAGGAGCGCTGGACGCTCAGGATCTTCGCCGCCTTGGTGCGGTTGCCGTTGGTCGACTTGAGGGTGTTGGTGATGAAGGTGCGGCGGAACGAGTCATTCGCATCCTTCAGCGAAGCTCCTACGTCCACATCGATCGGGGCCTGGGTGGATTCCAGCGGGAAGGCGTCCGGCGTCAGTTCGTCGCTGTCGGAAAGAACGATGGCGCGCTCCACCGTATTTTCAAGCTGCCGGATGTTGCCGGGCCAGGAATAGTTCATCAAATGCGCAAGCAGGGATTTGCTGATCTTCTTCGGCGGCTGCCCCTCGGTGGCGTGTTTGCGGATGAAAAAGCGCACCAGGTCGGGAATATCCTCCCGGCGCTCCCGAAGCGGCGGCAGCACGATGCTGATGACGTTGATGCGGTAATACAGATCCTGCCTGAACTTGCCTTCCTTCACCATTTGATCGAGGTCGCGGTTGGTGGCGGTGATGAGGCGCACATCCACGCGGATGGTTTCGGTGCCGCCCAGGCGGGTGAACGAGTCTTCCTGGATCACCCGGAGCAGCTTCACCTGCATGTCCATCGGCATCTCGCCGATTTCGTCGAGGAACAGCGTGCCCTTGTTGGCCGCCTCGAAAAGGCCGATCTTCATCGAATCCGCCCCGGTGAACGACCCCTTCTCGTGGCCGAAGAGTTCGCGCTCCAGGATGGAGGCGGGCAGCGCGCCGCAGCTCACCGAGATGAACGGCTTGTTCTGGCGCACACCGCGGTTGTGGATCAGGTGAGCGAACAGCTCCTTGCCGGTGCCGCTTTCACCGTTCAGAAGAACGGCGGCCTTCGAGTCGGCCAGTTTTTCCGCCAGCACGATGCACTTCTGGATCGCCTCGCTCTCGCCGACGATGGTGTAGCGCTGCTGCATATAGGTTTCCTTCAGGCGCAGCACCTCCTCGCCAAGAGCGGCGCGGCTTCTAGTCGCCTTAAAGAATTTCGACAGAAGGTAAACAAAACGTTGCAGCAGGTCGACCTCCTCTTCCCCGAACCCGCCGGACCGGTCCTGAAACTGCACAACCCCGATCACCTTGCCGTCGACGAGCAGGGGAAAACAGGCGATGTTCTCGATCATGCGGTCCACCGCCTCTCCCGCCTTCTTGTACCAGCGCGGATCGTTCTGCGCATCATTGGAAACAATCGGCTCGCCGGTTTTCGATACCGTGCCGGCGATGCCCACGCCCGGCGGAATTTCTATATCCTTGAGCTGCCCCATGCTTTCCCCCGTCGCCTGGTAGAACTGCAGCTTTTTGGTTTTTTGGTTCTGGATCATGAGCAACGAAGCGTTCTTCGCACCGCAAATATCCCTGGCCGCATCGATGACCATGCTGAGCAGCTCGTCCACCTCCATGGCGGCCGTGCTGAAGAGAGTGGATATCTTCCTGATGGACTGGATATTTGCCTCATTTTCAATGTGTTTCATCAAGGGCTCCGGGTTTTTCGGTACGGGTGGGAGGATCGCCACAAAAAAAACCATAGTACACAAAATTATCTATAATTTGCAAAAAAGAATACACTTTTGCTGAAAATTTTAATTTACGGCGGGAAATATGAAGGCTTTCCAGAGAATAACAAAAGAGTGCCGACCCTTTTCAGACATCTCGGAAACAATGACACACCTAAGCGTCAGCTTGCCTACAGAACCGGCAATTATTGGTGCAAGAGTATCAATTTTGCCCGAATTTCAGGCCACCCCGCGATGCGCCTCCGCTCAAAAGGGAAAGCGGCCGGGCGCATCGCCACACCGAACATTTAACCTCACCGTGGCCGGAAGGCATTAAAACCGTGACAAACTCATGCTAATATCGGTAAGCAGAAGTGATTTATTTCGCCCGGCGAAGAGACCCGGGCCCATCCACTCGACATCGAAAATTTTTCAGGGACACGCCATGAAGAACGTTCTTAAAAGATTACTGCCCTGCCTGCTGATCGCGGCATTTTGGATGGTGAACGCCCCCTCGGCCGAAGCCGACATGTATCAGTGGACCGACAAAAATGGCAAAACGCATTTCACCGACCATCCCGGCAACATCCCCGAGGACGCCATCGACAAGAACAAACCCGTCAAGGGCGTCTACGGCACGCCCGATCCCGAGCAGTATCATAAGGATGACCCCGAGAGCAAACTTGAGCGCAAGAGGAAATTTCAGCACAACGTGGAACAGAAAAAAAAGTACCGCGCCTGCGAAAGAAGCTGCCAGCGCAAAGACCCGTTCGACACCCTCACCTGCGTGCAGACGCACTGCCAGCGCCTCCGCTGATTCGTTTCAACGACCGTCCCACGGGCCCCTGCGCTTTTTAGATTCAGTTTGGATTTAAAGGAACAGGAAGGGCACGGCATATTGCATGCCAGTGGAATACCATCAATAGACTCTATGTACAGAGACAGTATTTACCTTCCCTTCACTTCCCGTACGCGGCCTTAAAAACTTCCCTTCACTTCTTTAGCGACCGCACGTAGAGCAGCACGTGCCAGGCTTCGTCCTCGGTCAGGACGAGGGGGATGAACGGCGCCATGGCGGTGCCCTGGGAACCGTTTTTGAGAATCCACAGCAGTTCGCCGTCGGCGCGCACCGCTTGCCAGGCGCTGTCGGTGAAGTTTCGCGGCAGCTTGCCGCGCAGGCCTTCGATGTTCAGCCCGGTGCCGTCCATGCCGTGGCAGGTGACGCAAAAACCCTTGCCATGGAACAGGGCTTTGCCTTTTTCTATGTTTTCCGGCGTGGGTGGGAAGGGGTTCTTCCAGCTTCTGGCTTCCGCCATCTGGCTTTCGGGGACGCGGGGTTTGAGCACCTCCGGGTCCGCCGCCTCGCTCACCGCCGGGTTCAGCCACAGGAGGGCCACAAGCCCGATCAGGCATCCTGCCTTATTGACGCTTCGCATGTTCATCCTCATGAGAAAAAGGGGGCCCCAAGGGGCCCCCTTCGGGTTTACGTCACTCGGGTTGCGGGAAGGAGTGTCCGAGCGACTGCGGGAACGTCACCGTTCCGTCGGGGAACTCCTGGCCCTTCTGCCAGAGGTGGTAGATCACGCCGTCGGTCTTGGAGGCGGCTTCGGCGATGGCTTTCGCCTGATCCTCCGGCACGTCGAGCACCTTCACGCGGCCGGTGGCGATCTCTATTTTATGATCGTGGAAAAACCGGTGCCACTTGATTTTAGGCAGCTTGCGCGACAGGTCCTTCGACACGAAATACTCGATGGCCATCAGCGGGGCTTTCGGGTCGGTGGATTCAAACAACAGGCACTGCAATATCTGATCGGAAATGCCCTTGCAATAATGGTGGAACGGGCCGCCCACGGTGCCGTCGTCCATCATGTGAGGCGCCTGGACGTGGATGTCGTATCCATCCGCCGGGCCATCGGCCAGAGCCGGAGACGCCGCCAGTGAGAATGCGAACAGGGCGCCCGCGCAGACCATAAGAACAGACTTTATCGATAACCGCATAACTACCTCCATTTTCATAAAAGTGGTTTAATTTTCAATTCCCCCGATCAACGATCCGAGCTGCATCTCCAGGCTTCAGGGGTTTGAAGAGCGCCCAGGAGATTCGGATATTTATTGGCTTGCGAATTTCGTCGCCACCTCCCACGTCCGGTAGGACCCCATGAGGTTCCTGACTCTAAAACCCAACTGACCGAGGGCCCGGCACGCCATATAAGAACGCTGTCCGGTCTGGCAATAACAAATAATTTCATTGTGTTCCGGCAGTTCGGCCAGCCGTTGGCGAAGGTCGTTAAGCGGGATGTGAAGGGAACCGGGGATAAAACCTCTTTCCCGTTCACTCTGGCTTCTCACATCGAGAAGGACGGTTTTTTGCGCATCCCGCCCGGCAATTTCATGCCAATGGGCCGGGGCGATCTCGCCGCTTAACACGTGCTCCGCCACCATGCCCGCCAGGTTCACCGGGTCCTTGGCGGAGCCGAACGGCGGCGCGTAGGCCAGTTCGAGGTCCACCAGGCCGGAAGCCGTCATGCCCGCCTTAAGCGCCGTCGCCAGGATGTCGATGCGTTTGTCGACGCCATTTTTGCCCACCGCCTGCGCACCTAAAAGCCTGCCGGTGCCGGGGTCGAAGATCACCTTGAGCGCCAGCCGCTCGGCCCCGGGGTAGTAATCGGCGTGTGAAAACGGGTGCAGGTGAACGGCTTCATAAGGCCGGCCCGCCCGGCGAAGCGATGTTTCACTGGCGCCGGTGCGGGCAGCGGTGAGGTCGAACAGGCGGACGATGGCGGTTCCCAGGGACGCCGGGCATTCCTTGTCGCCGCCCAATGCATTGTGCGCCGCGATCCTCCCCTGACGGTTGGCGGGCCCGGCGAGGGGGATGAGAGCGGGGTCGCCCGTCACGCCATCGGTCACTTCGATGCAGTCGCCAACGGCCCAGATATGGGGATCGCTGGTCTGCAACCGGTCGTCGACCACGATGCCGCCGAGTTCGCCGATCTTCAAACCCGCGCCGCGGGCGAGGCCGGTTTCCGGCCGCACGCCAAGACCGAGAATAACGAGATCCGCCGGAATGCGGGTGCCGCACTGGAGCACCACCGTGGACGCAAGAGCGCTCTCGCCCTCCTGCGCCGCCTCGAAACCCACGACGGGTTTGCCCAGGTGCAGGCCGAGGCCTTGCGTCACCATTTCCCGCTCCAGCCAGGCGGCCATCTCCGGGTCAAACGACGCCATCACCTGCGGCGCGGCTTCGACCACCTCGACCGTCAGGCCGCGGCGATGCAGCTGCTCCGCCACTTCGAGGCCGATGAAACCGCCCCCCACCACCACGGCGCGGCGGGCGGTCTTGCTTTCGATCCATCGGTCGATCGCTTCCATATCGGGAATCGTGCGCAGGGTGAAATGCCCCGCCCGGCCGATGCCGGGAATGGCCTGCGGCACCAGAGGGGCCGCGCCGGTGGACAGGATCAGCGCATCGTAGTTCTGGAAATATTTCCTGCCGCCGTTTTCGACTTCCACGCAGCGGGCTTCCCGGTCGATGGAAACGACGTTGGCATTCACCCGCACATCGAGGTTGTAGCGCTCCTTAAGGCTGTCGGGGGTCTGCACCCGCAGGTCGTCCCTGTTTTCGATCTCGCCGCCCAGGCTGTAAGGCAGGCCGCAATTGGCGAATGAGACAAAGGCTCCCCGTTCGAAGAGGATAATCTCGGCTTCCTCCGAGAGGCGGCGCGCGCAGGTTGCCGCACTTGCGCCACCGGCTACCCCCCCCACGATAACAATTTTTTTCCCTGCCATGCTCTCTTTCCTCGTCACTTGGCCAGTTGCCGGATGTATAAGACCATCTGCCAGATCTGCTCGTCCTTCATTCTTTTATAAGACAGCATGCCTGTTCCCGGGGAACCGCTCTGGATGACCCAGAACAATTGCCCATCGGGCACGCCCTTGATGGTTTGCGCGCAGGTGAAATCCCTGGGCGGCGGATCGAATCCCCGCGCCATCGGACCCATGCCATCGCCGCTCAGACCGTGGCAATGCTTGCAAGGCATGGGCTTGGCCTTGACCTGATACAGCATCTCGCCGTTTTTAAGATTTTCTTCGGTCGCTTCCAATGGGTTTAGCTGGTTGTAAATTTCATCCGGCGCTTTTTCGGTGAACCGAGGCTGCGGACATTGCTTGGATTCCCCGGCCAGGAGAACGGACGAATTCCCCCCTATCAAAATCATGAAACTCGTTACTGTAATATATAAAACCCGGATCAAGTTTTTGGGTCTCATGAAAACCTCCGTTACTCAAAGAGCCCGGGGCCTCCCTCGCGGAAGATCCCGGACCTTAATGAGTTTATTTTGCAAACTCGCGCAGGTAAAGCACCCGTTGCCAGATCTCCATTTCCTTGAGATTCATGAACGACGGCATGGCCGTACCCGGAGAATCCTTTTTGATGATGCCGAACCGTTGCCCATCCGGAAGATCCTTCATGGTTTCCGTGCAGGTGAAGTTTCTCGGTTTAGAAGTCACCCCAGCACCGCCCGGTCCCTTGCCGTCACCCTTTTTTCCGTGACACAGTTCACAGGCCATGGGCTTCCCGGTTTTATGATACCGCTTCTTCCTCGGTTGCCGGTAGTCGCCCGTTCAGGCTTTCTATATGATTTAAGGCTGCCCGCCGTCCTATTCGCCCTTGAAGGTTTCCCGCAGATAAGCGATCAGGTCCGCGATGCCCTGCGGCGGGATGGTCAGGCCCCAGTCCGGCATATTGGGAGACTTGCCAACACTCTTGCCGCCGTAGTAAATGACATTGTAGAGGTAGTCCTCGGGAAATTCGCTGAGCGCCATTTTGGCATGCACCGCGGGTTTCGGTTCCAGCCCGGAGGCCCCCGGCCCATTGCCTTCGCCCTTGGCGCCGTGGCACTGCGTGCAGTATTCCTTGTAAATCGGTGCTCCGCGCCTGGCATCGGCGTTTTTGAAGTGATCGGTTTTCCAGGGTTCGAAATACTTGAAATCTTCGACACCCAGAGTCATCACGTAACCGATAATATAGCGCGCCCCCAGCATGCTCAGGTCGGCCAGATATTCACCGCTGTGCGGGGTGAAATCCTGCGGGTTTTCCGCGAACCGGGACCACCAGTCCAGGTTGTAGCGCTTTCCCGCATCGTAAAGGGTGGCGCTGATCGGCCCACCGACCTTTTCACCGTTTTCCTTGATTTGATGGCAGCCAAAACAGGAAAAATTCCTGAAAATATCGGCACCGAAGCCGGCTTCCACCTCTGTGAGAGTGGACATGTCGACAAAGCTTTTTTTGATCCGGGGGTCGAGGAGGTTTTTTTCAAAATAATCCGCCACCGCCTCGGCTCCCTCCGCCGACAGCACCACGTGCGGCTGGGGTCCCGTGCCCTTGTCCCAGCGGTATCCGTTAGGGTAGAGGTTTTCCTCCTTGCCGGTCAACCACCGAATCAACCAGGGCCGCTGGTATTTATTTCCGCCCCACATCAAGTCGGGAGCTTTCAAATTGAACTTGGACTCAGGAGCCCCTTCGAATTTATGGCAAGTGACGCACTGTTCCCGCACCAGCCGCTCGCCAAGCTCTGCGCTTGCGGCGAAGAGCACTGAAGGGAACAGCAACGCCAGTAACAGGCAAGAAACGAGCAGGTGAGTCGGTCGATATTTCATATGATTCATCATGCCTCCCCCTTTATAACGTTTGTCCACCGGTTGCCCCGTACCCGGCAAACCGTTCTGGTAAACCCGGATAAGCTGCCCTCGAAAATGAGGCCCATGGTTTCGGCGCAGGTGAAATTTCCGGGCCCTGGGCTCATATCGGTGCCGAAGCCCATGACAGCTTTCATGATCTGCTGAAGCATCTTCTTCAGCCCGCCTCCCACGTTGATGACCTTGGCCTCTTCATAAAGTACACGGGATTCTTCCGTGCGCTCGGGCCCGGGGGCCTCTTTCGAGGCCCCGCAAGGCCATTCGACGCCATTTCCCTACAGGCTGATATCCTTGCCCGCAGCCACCACGCGTTCCACGGTTTCCAAAAGCTTTTTCTTTTCCACCGGTTTGACCAGGTAATCCTTGATTCCCATTTTCATCAGGTTGGTAGCCATTTCGGTGTCCGGGTACCCAGTGACCACCACCACGGGAATCCCCGGAGCCTCGCGGCGCAGAAACTCGATGCATTCAATACCATTAACCTTGGGCATACGAATATCACACAAAATGAGGCCCACATTGACCATATTGTCTTCGCTGCGCAGGGTCTTGATCGCCTCTTCGCCATTTTCCGCTTCCAGAATGTTGTAGCCATTGACATCCAGATGAATCCGAATCACTTCCCGAACTTCCTTTTCATCATCCACGATCAGAATTTTTCCCTTAGGCATGGCTTTCTTCCTTTCCACAAAGTAATTAATATTTTATTTCAGAAGTCTGACGGGCTTTCCTTTTCCTCTTGTCGCCGCCCCGCTCCTGTTCTTGTCTCTGAAAACAATATAAATACATGCGGAAGAAATGGGCATCCTCAAAAACTCTCATTTTAGAGTCGTAGTCCCACGATTTGGCTGTAGTAATCCAACTACAATCGGATGAATTTATATTTTCTTGCCGCTGACGGTTTGGTTAAATGGAAGGTATGAATCTTATACCGTTCAAATCCATAAACGCGGGGTTCACGTTTCTCGCCGCCGCGTTTCTGCTGTGGCAGGCGCTCCTTCCCGCTGGTGCGTTCGCCGGTGCTGCTGGCACGGCTGGCGCGGCGGACGCGCCGCAGGCCGCCTGGCCCTTGCACCAGGCCGCGCATAAGGGAAACGTCGCCCTGCTGGGTCAGCTTCTGGCAAGCGGCGCCGATATCGATACCCGCGACCCACGCGGGATCACCCCGCTGTACGCCGCGGTGTTCTCCCACCAGTTCGAAGCTTCGCGGTTTCTCATCGAACGGGGGGCTCAACCCAACCTGGCCGACCACGAGGGCCTCGCCCCACTGCATGTGGCGGCTCTTGAAAATCAACCGGATCTTGCGCGCCTGCTGGTCAACAGCGGTGCCGGGCTTGGCCTGCGCGATCACGATGGATACACCGCGCTGCACCTTGCCGCCGACCAGGGCAGCGAACAGGCGGCCGCTTTTTTCATCGCCGCCGGAGCCGAGGTGAACACCCGCTCCAACTGGGGCGGCACACCCCTGCACGCTTCGGTCGCTGCGGGCAAACTGGTCCTGACCCGGATGCTGCTGGATCATAACGCGCGCATTCAGGACCGCGACCGGCTGGGGCGCACCGCCCTGCACTGGGCGGCCGAAACAGGCGACCTGAGCACCGCCCGCTTGCTGCTGTTTAAAGGCGCCCTGCCGAACACCGCTGATAACGACGGTGAAACCGCCCTGCACGAGGCCTGCAAAAGAAACCACACGCGCATCGTCGAACTGCTGCTCGACCATGGCGCCAATGTCAACGCCCGCGGCGTCGACGGCAGCACCCCTCTCCTCTCCGCCCTCGCCCATGGCAACGCGGCTCTCGCGGATTTCCTCAAAAGGCACGGCGGAATTTGGTGACAAAGGCCCCCTCTCCTCACGCATTCCCAATTCTGAGCGGCTCCTGTCCGATACTTCGCGGCTGTCAGGGCACGGCTTGATTTTCGCCTTATTTTCGCTTATACTTTTATCACCGGGGAGTCTACAGAAAGGATCCATTCATGTACCTGACGAAACGTCAGCAGGAAATCTACCAGTTTTTGAAAAGCCACATTAACGGCAAAGGCTACGCTCCCAGCATCGTGGAGATCGGCCAGCGTTTTCACCTGCGCTCGCCCGCCACCGTGCACAAGCACCTCGCGCACCTGATGGCCAAGGGCCTCATTCGCAAGCAGCATAACCTGAGCCGCGCCATCGAGCTCAACGAGCCGCCCGAGGCCGCCCTCTCGGCAGAATATGCTTTTATGGGCTATATCGTTGCCGGCAGGCCCATCGAGGCGGTGGAGGACCGCGAGGTGGTTTCTCTCCTGCCCGATGCCGGCGGCAAGGACGTTTTCGTGCTTCGGGTCAAGGGCAATTCGATGATCGAGGACCACATCCGCGATGGCGACTACGTGATCGTCGAGAAAAGGCAAGAGGCCGAAAACGGCGAGACCGTGGTGGCCCTGCTCGACAGGGACAAGGCCACCCTGAAACGCTTCTACCGCGAGAACGGCCACGTGCGCCTGCAACCGGCTAACCCCGACATGGAGCCCCTCATCGTCAAGGATGGCGATTTCAGCATTCAGGGCGTGGTGATCGGCGTGATGCGCAAATTCAAATGATTCCTGAAAAATTCCCCGCCGCACGCGGGGCCGCGCTCTTCCCGGGGAGGCGTCATGCATTTTAAAGCACAAGATGAGCCGGCCGCCGGACGCGAGATCCTCCATGTCGATATGGACGCGTTTTTCGTTTCGGTGGAGGAGGCGCTCGATCCCTCCCTCAAGGGCAAGCCGGTGATCGTGGGAGGCGACCCGGCCGGCCGCGGCGTGGTGGCCGCCGCCTCGTACGCCGCCCGCCGCTTCGGCATCCACTCGGCGATGCCCCTGGGCCGGGCGCGTCGCCTTTGCCCGGACGCCATTTTCCTGCGCGGCTCCCACGGCATGTACAGCGAATTCTCGCGGCGCGTTTTCAAACTGTTCGAAAAATACTCTCCCGAGGTCGAGCCCCTGTCTATCGATGAAGCCTACCTCGACCTCAGCGGCTGTGCCCGGCTCCATGGCCCCGCCCTGCCCACCGCCGAAAGGATTCTGGACGAGATCCGCTCGCAGGTGGGCATCAACGCGTCGGCGGGCATCGCCTCCAACAAGCTGCTCGCCAAGGTGGCCTCGGCCATGGCGAAACCGAGCGGCCTCTTGTGGATCGCCCCGGGAATGGAGAGACGTTTCCTCGCGCCGCTGCCGGTGGACCGCATCCCCGGCATCGGCCGGAAAAGCGGCGAACAGTTCCGGCGCATGGGCATCCACACCGTGGCCGACCTCGCCCGGCTGCCACGGGAACTCCTGCAGGAGGTGTATGGCGCGTGGGGCGAAAAGCTGCACTTAAGAGCGCACGGCATCTGCCACAGCCCCGTGGTGGGCCAGGCGGGCGACGCCCGGTCGATCAGCCGCGAAACCACGTTCGAGACCGATTCCATCGACCCCGCGTTCCTCCAGGCGACGCTCAGCTACCTCTGCGAAAAGGCCACCGGCCAGCTTCGCACAAGCGGGCTTTATGCGCGCTCCATCACTCTGAAGCTGCGCTATTCCGATTTCAGAACCGTAACCCGGTCGCACACGCTCGGCGAGGCCACGGCGCAGGACGGCGTCGTCATCGCCACCGCTCTCGGCCTGCTTAACCGGCTGCTCAAGGGTAGAACCCGCGTCCGGCTGGTCGGCATCGCCCTCACCTCGCTGACCCGCTCACCGAACCCGCAGACCGAATTGTTCCACGACCCGGCACCGGAAAAGTGGGACCGGCTCTATGAGGGGATCGACAGCATTCGCCGCAAGTACGGCTTTCGCTCCATCCTCCGTGCGGCGAGCCTGCCGCGCGATTAACCCAAAAAGGAAAACACTATGGACTGGAATACAATGCGGGACGAGTTTCCCGTCTCCCGCAGCGGGGCGTTTCTCGACCACGCCCGCGTCGCGCCGCTGCCCGGACGGGTGCGCGACGCCATCCGCGCCTTCGCCGACGACGCCTGCGAAAGCGGCACCGCCCGTTACGAGGAATGGATGGCGCACAACGAACAGGTGCGCGAAAGCTTCGCCCGCCTCATCGGCGCAAAGGTCGATGAGGTGGCCTTCGTCAAAAACACGTCGGAGGGCCTCTCCTTCATCGCCTGCGGCCTTGACTGGAAAACCGGGGACAACGTGGTGATCCCCGATATCGAATTTCCCGCCAACGTCTACCCCTGGCTCAACCTCGCCCGCCTGGGCGTCGAGACGCGGTTTGTCGAAGCGCGCGATGGCCGGGTGCTCTTCGAGGATATCGCCGCCCGCGTCGATTCGCGCACCCGCCTCATCTCCGTCAGCTCGGTGGAGTTTCACAGCGGCTTCAGGAACGACCTCGGCCGCATCGGCGCGTTCTGCCGCGAGAAGGACATCCTCTTCGCGGTGGACGCCATCCAAAGCCTGGGCGCGCTGCCCATGGACGTGGAGCGCGACCACATCGACTTCCTGGCCGCCGACGGCCACAAGTGGCTGCTGAGCGTCGAGGGGCTGGGCGGGCTGTACGTTTCGGCGCGCGTGCTCGAACGGGTGCATCCGGTGGTGGTGGGCTGGGACAGCGTCGTCCACGCTTCCGATTTCCTGAACTACGATTTCACCCTGCGCGCCGGTGCGAAACGCTTCGAGGAAGGGTCTTTCAATACGCTCAGCATTCATGCCTTCGGCGCGGCGCTTTCGTTGTTTCACGAAGTCGGCATGGAGAAGATCGAAGAGCGCATTCTAGGCCTGGGCGACGCGATCATCGCCGGACTGCAAAAAAGAAATCTCGCGGTCAAAAGCTCCACCCGGCCCGGCGAGCGCTCGGGCATCGTCTCCTTCGTTCCCCGCGGCAACGCGGACGAACTCGGGCGCTTCATGCGCGCCCACGGCGTGACTCTTACGGCACGCGGCGGACGCGTTCGTCTTTCTCCGCATTTCTACAACAATGCGGACGACATCGAACGGTTTTTCGATACGCTGGACGTTTTTTTAAAGGCGGGATGATCGCGGCTTGGCCGGTGCGGCGCGCGGAGAAGCGTGGCGGGCTCAGCCCATATGCAGGGTGGTGACGAAATTGTTGAGATTTTCCTGGCGCCGCAGTTTCCTGGCCAATTCCACGGCTTCTTCCTTACGTTCGAACTGCTCCACATGCACCCGGTACAGAGTGGCCTTCCCCTGGGTGGACGGCACGATGAAAGCGCGGTACCCCTTGCGGGTCAGAGCCCGGGTGATTTTCACGGCGGAATCCTGCTCCCGGTACGCGCCCACCTGAATGGTGTAGCGCACCGCGTCCGCAGGCTCCTCGGCGTGGGCGGCGGGTTCGGGGGCGGGAACAGAGTCCTGCCGTGGAGCCGATGGAGCGGGCCCCGCCACCTGGCTCACCGGCGCAAGCATGCGAAGCGGGCTTTCTATGAACGAGGCCTGCGCGAATTCGCTTTCTGGCACCGAGCTCTCGTTTTTCCGGATGTCTTCCAGGTTTTTCCGCGCGGCCGAGGCGAAAAGCGGCCGCCTGAATTTCTTTTGCTTTTTAGCTGTTTCGGGCTTTTTTACGGTTTGCGTTATTTCCTCGGCCAGCTTCGAGGTCATCCGGCCCAGGTTAAACTTGTTGGTCACGAAATAGATCGGCGAAAACAACGCGGACAAGATGCCGGTCGGAATCTTGCCGATGCCCTGATAATCCGACTCGGTCTGATCGGCCCGCCAGAGGATCTCCCCGGTGCGCGTGTCCACCATTTGCAGCGAAACGCTGAGTTCGATGGAGGAATGCAAGAGCAGGTAAGACCGCTCCACATGGTTGAGCCGGCTGATGAGAACCGCGTCGGCCCCCAGCACCTCGCCAAAATCCATCGGGTTGATGGCGGCGTAGGTGGCCGGATTGGTCATCCCCTTCCTTTTGAGCAGACTGTCGACGACGTAGGGCTCCATGATCCGGTAGGGCGATTGCTTCAGGTTGGCGTACAGGTTTTTCCTGAGCAGGCGGCCGGAGGCCGCATCCCCCTTGCCCACGGCCTCCACCGGCAGTATGGCTACGGTGTGCCCGGGCGTGAGCCGGACAAGGTTGCCCGAAACCCGTGTTTCCAGGCCACCGGCGCAGGCGGTCAGCAGCGCGGCGAAAATCAGAACAACGCCAATTCCCGCACGCGGCAGACTTCTTTTTTTTGCAGTTGCGATCACTTGAGCACCGGTAAGGCCGCGGCCTGTGTCGAGGTGGCATCTATATGAACCAGCGCCGCCTTGAAATATTTTTTTCCCGACAACCCGTTCGGGTCTTTCAGGTTGGCGATGATGAGCGCATCCGCGATGCGGTCGCCCTCCACCACTTCATAACTCCCCGAATAGCGCCCCGGGGCGATTTCCTGCATGGAGACACCGCTTTTCCAGTTACCGATGTCGAACGTAGCGATGTAGCCCTCCGGCCCGATGAACGCCACCCGCAGCACCTCGCCAGCGTGAAACACACGGCCGGGGCGCAGGTTGGTCCTCAGATCGACGATTCTCGGCAGGCGAACCTCCTTCTCGCGTGAAGCCGCGGGGTCGGGAATCTGCTGCACCACCTGGAGGGCAAACGCTTCCGCCGTTTTGTAATACGCGTGCTGCACCTTGGCGTTCTCCACCTGCTGCTGCACGATGTCTATGAACGAAGGTGTGGCGATGCCCGAGTAGTCCATTTCCTCATGGTCGACTTTCCAGGCGACGATGCCCGTCTTCAGTTCGGTCATCTCCAGCCGGGCTTTGATGAGGGTTTCGGAGTGAAGGCCGCCGGTGAAATTATTGGCCTTCAGGATGTGGCCGCGAATCACCGCTTCGACGCCCAGGATTTTCGCCAGCTCCTCGTTGCCGAGTTTATTTTTTTGCGGATCGTTGCGCTCTACCGGCACCCCGGCCGCAATGAGCCTGCGGTCCACTTCCTCCAGGGGCAGGTCGCTATACCCCAGGTAGCTGAAATAAGCGTAAAAGACCTCGCGCAATATTTCGTGCGGTTTTTTTTCTTTTTCCAGCACATCCTTTTCGGTGGTGAATGGTAAAATCGCCACGGTCTTGGGGAGGGGCCCATCCGTCAGCAATTTCTCGCGAACGTGCACGTTGGCGGTCCCGCAGCCACCAAGAGCCACACCAACGGCCAAAATCGCCGCCGCCAGCCGAAGCGAATATCCCTTTTCCGAAATCACCATATAACCCTTTGAAAAAACGGGAGTTTTCATAAACTATCGAAACATAAACTATAGGCATCAGGGGCGACTTTGTCAATAATTAGTTGAATTTATGGACTTTATGACAATCCGCCTCCTCCCGGAGCCGCCGTGCCGCCCAGGCGTAAGCCGAACCGCCTTTTTATCGACTCCGTAGGCATGGAGGGCTCTTGTTTTATGTTGTCAGGGGGAAGATCTGTCAGTGAACGAAGGCGGGAAACGCCGCTCTTGATCGGATGGGGCTTATTTGATAATGTTGGGGCGTATTCACTTGAAAGGAACTTTGATGAAAACCCAATCCCGCAGTTTTTTTGCAGCGATCCTTATTTTTACCTGCCTTGTCTGGGCCACGGCTCCACGCGCCGCGGCGGCATCTGAAATCACCGATAAACTCAAGGGCACCATCGATCAGGTGATCGACGTGGTCAAGAATGAGGAACTGAAAACAAAAAAGGAGGTACGCCGCGCCCGCCTGAAAGAGATCATCGGCGAGCGGTTCAATTACCGGCAGATGGTGATGCGCTCCCTGGCCAAGGCGTGGGACGATATCAGTGATAAAGAGCGGGAGGAGTTCATCGAACTATACAAAAAGCTGCTGGAAAATTCTTACGCAGGCAAGATCGAAAACTTCAGCGATGAAGTCATCAATTACACCGGCGAAGAGGTCAAGGGCAATTACGCGATGGTGAAAACCGAGATCGTGCGCAAGGACGGCATCGTCAACGTGGATTACAAGCTCATCAAGGATAACGGCGAGTGGATGGTTTACGACTTCGTGATCGAAGGCGTCAGCATGGTGCGCAATTACCGCTCGCAGTTCACCCAGATCATCCGCAAGGACTCCTACCAGGTCCTGGTGCAGAAGCTCACAAGCAAAATCCATCAGCTGGAGCTCAACAACGGGCAGGACGCTTCCGAAAACCTTTAGCCAGGCGATGTTGCCCGGCAAACAGGCGAGCCTTTTCATCCCGCGGGCCATTCCCGCACTTCCTCCGCCATTATGATTAAAAGCTCCGCCCCCACCCGCATCGACCTCGCGGGGGGCACCCTCGACATCTGGCCGCTTTACCTTTTTCTCGGCCTGCCGCCCACCCTGAACGCCGCCATCGACCTTTACGCCACCGTCCTCGTCGCTCCCAGAAAAGACGGGCGCATCGTCATCGAATCAAAGGATCTCAAGACGAAGTGCTCATTCGCTTCACTTCGCCACCTGCCAGAGCGGCATCCGCTGGAACTGATCCTGCGCACCCTGAAGTTCTACCGGCCAACGGGGGGGTTGACGCTGACGACGGATTGCCAGGCTCCCCAGGGTTCGGGCATCGGCGGCTCCTCGGCGCTCAATATCGCCCTCCACGGGGCGCTCAACCGGCTGACGGGAAACCGCCTTTCGCGGACCGGGCTGCTGGAGGTCGCCAAAAATATCGAGACTCAGGTCATCGGCGTTCCCGCCGGCTGGCAGGATTATTTTCCCGCCCTGTACGGGGGCGTACGCGCCGTGCTGCCGGGGCCGGAGGGCGTTATCAGCCAGGGCCTGCCGCTGGACCTGGCGCAGCTTTCCCGCCGTTTCGTTTTGTGTTACACGGGAAAACCGAGGAACTCGGGGATCAACAACTGGGAAGTGATGAAAAAAACCATCGACCGGGATAAAAAAACACTGGCCAATCTGGACAGGATCCGTCGCGTCGCGGAAAAAATGCACGACGCTCTCGCCCACGGGGCGCTCGACCGGCTGGGTGGCCTGCTCAATGAGGAATGGCGTGCGCGCAAAGCCCTCGCCCCGGGCATCAGCACCCCCGCCATGGATGCGATGGTGTCCGCGGCCCGGAAACAGGGCGCCCTGGCGGGAAAAGTCTGCGGCGCGGGCGGTGGGGGCTGCGTGGCCTTCTGGGTGCGGGAAAACAAAAAGGACGCGGTGGAACAGGCGTTGACCGCGCTCGGCGGCAAGGTGCTGCCGGTCCGCTTCGTCAAACGCGGGCTGCGGGTGGAAACTCTCTCTTCCTGAGCGGCTGCGGCCTGCGGCTTCCCTCGCATTTCTCGCCCGCTGCCGTATAAGCGGGACATCGCTTCCCGAACCGGTGCGCCGCTCTGGCCAGCCCGTTCTCCTCATTCAAGCCGAGAAAAACCATCATCCTCGCGCTGTTTCTGCCGGCGGGGGTTTTCATCTCGCTCAATCCGCCGCAACCCCGACGGGGGTTCCTGAAGCACGCGGGAAAAACCCGAACCGCTTTACTCCGCCCCGTCGTCCTCGGCTTCTTCGCCCGCGGCGTTCTCCTCGCTGATCCGGTCCTTGATCGTGTGCAGGTCTTTCTTGTTTCTGCTGATGCTCTTGAGAAGGCGCTTGATATCCTCGTCCGGAAACAAGCGGTTGAGGTCGGTGTCTTCCTCGGGGAAAAGATGATTGAGGTCGATTTCCTTCTCCCCGGCCTCGGCCGTGGACACCCCCTCCTCACCGGGAATGGGTGCGGACGCCGCCTGGGGGTCTATTTCATTGTTCATGACGATCCTCCTGTGTTCATGCCGCATGTTAGCTAAAATCAAAAAGGGATACAATTCAAAATCACCGCTGCAAAACGTCAGGCTCCGCCGCCGGCCTACGCTGGCTCTTTCCAGGCCGACATAACACAGCGAAGCGCAATGAGAGGCTTCATCCGCTCCATGTCGGCGGCGACAGCCTGCATCACTTCCTCGGCCAGGCGGGCATCGTCGAAACATTCGTAGGCGTCGTCCAGGAAGCCGCCCCGCAGCAGCGGGTGGTGGAGAAACTCCTCCCCCGGGCCCGAGGCGATTTCCAGCGGGTGGTCCTCCACCTCGACGCATGAAAGACCGAGGTCGGTGAGAAAGCGGCGCGCGTCGTCCGCCGAGGGCCGCTCGGCGATGTATTCGGCGAGCCTGTCTTGTTCCCGGGTGCAATTCCGCGCCGCCATTTCCTCCGCCACCCGCCGCCAGATCGAATCGAACGTGCCCAGCGAGGGAAACGTGAGAACGATCTGCCCCCCGGGCCTTAGGAAACCAACGAGCTGCCTGAGCGCCTGGAACCGGTCCGGCCGGAAAAACATAAACGCGAGGTTGCCGGTGATGCGGTCGAAGGGCGCAAGGTCCGGCGGCAACTCGCGCATGTCGGCCTGCTCGAAGCGGAGCCAGGGCAGATGCCCGCCCTGAACGGCGCGGCAGCGGGCAACCTGGGCCGGATGCAGGTCGCAGGCCAGCACCTGGCCCGCGGGCCCCACGCGCTCGGCGATATGAAACGCCGGGATGCCTCCGCCCGCGGCCACATCGAGCACCGACAGGCCGGGGCCGAGGTCGAGCCGGTTGAGCAGGCACTCGGCAAAAGGGGTGGACCAATAATCCCCCCGGGGCAGCGGCCAGCGAGGTGGCTGGCGATCGGAAGTGTTCATCGAGGTTTTCCGTTTGCTGGGGTTATCTGTTAAAATTTTCCGCACCGGGCAAGGCCACGCTGCTAAAATTCTTTAATGCGGTCAGCCGCCCGGTTCGGCGAAAAATTCCAGCAACATTCCGCCTTGCGCACTGTAACGGATGAGGAGCGGCCGGCAGCACACCTCGCAGTCCTCGGTGTACGTCTGCGATTCCACCGAAAGATCCACCAGCATCGTGATGAGCTCGCCGCAGCAGGGGCAAGTGAATTCCTGCTCGATAAGTTCCATGGCGCGTTTCCCGGCCCGGCGGCGGCCCGCCGGTCGAAGGTTGATCATGAACCCGCATCGAATATTCAGCCCGGCCCTCACCCGCTGGCTTATCGCCCTGATGTTCCTTTCGCTCGCGGCGAGCAGGGCGGGGGCCGAAAACACCGGCGACTTCGTTTCCCCCCACACGGGCATCGGCTTCGTCCGGCTTGCCGGCGGCTGTTACCTCATGGGCTCGGAAAACGGTTTCGATTTCGAGCGCCCGGTGCACGAGGTGTGCGTGCGGCCGTTTCTCATCGGCCGAACCGAAGTCACGCAGAAGCAGTGGATGACCGTCATGGATGAAAACCCCTCCAAATTCACCGGACCGGACCGCCCGGTGGACCGGGTTTCCTTCCTCGATGCCGAAGCCTTCATCCGCAAACTCAACGCGCTCGAAGGCACCACCCTCTACCGCCTGCCCACCGAGGCCGAGTGGGAGTACGCCGCCCGCGCCGGCACCACCACCGAGTACTACTGGGGGGATGCGATGGACAACGACTACGTCTGGTACTACGGCACCTCCCAGTTCCAGACCCACCCGGTGGGCGGCAAAAAACCGAACCGGTTCGGCCTCTACGATATGCTGGGAAACGTCTGGGAATGGGTGAGCGACTGGTTCAGCACCGATTATTACCGGGTGAGCCCGAAAGACAACCCCCAGGGGCCGGCGCAGGGCAAGTTCCGCACACGCCGTGGAGGCTCGTCGGCCAACCTCGTCAGCCACGTGCGCTCGGCCACGCGCTACCGCGGCCCGCCGGAAAAACGCCATCACATCCTCGGCCTGCGCCTCGCCCGTTCAGAACCCGCGCCCCAGTGAGACGGCCGCTTCAGTCGTAGAGGTGCGCCGTCAGTTCACCGTAGCCGTTGAACTTCTGCGTGGCGTAAATCTCCCCGCTGCCCAGCATCTTCTCCCGCCGCTGCGACCAGCGCGGGTGCGGCACGTCCGGGTCGACATTGGCCTCGTAGCCGTATTCACCGGGAATCGCCGTATTCCAGAAGCTCGCGGGCCGGGTGGCGGTGAACTCGATGGAGACCACCGATTTGATGCTCTTGTAACCGTATTTCCAGGGCACCACCAGGCGAACCGGTCCGCCGTGCTGGGCCGGCAGCGTATGACCGTAAATACCGATGGCGAGGAAGCTGAGCTCGTTGGCCGCTTCGTCGATCGAAAGCCCCTCGGTGTAGGGCCAGGGCATGTCGGAATATTTTTTCTGACCGGGGGCCACCTCGGGCTGATGGAAGCTGGTGAACTTCACATAATTCGCATCGTTTTTTGGAACCACCTTCTCCATCAACGCCTGCAACGGGAACCCGTACCACGGCACCACCATCGCCCACGCCTCGACACAGCGCAGGCGGTAGGCCCGCTCCTCCATCGGCATCTGGCGGATAAGATCGTCGATGTCGTACACACCGGGTTTTTCCACCAGGCCGCCGATGTGAACCTGCCAGGGCCGGGTCCTGAAGCGGCTGCTGGCCTGCTCCACGTCTTCCTTCTCCGGCGAGAATTCATAAAAATTATTGAACCGCAGCGCCACCTGTTCGCCGGTGAGGGGCCGTCGAATAGCGTAGGCCGGGTTCGCTTCCAGGCGCGGCAGCACGCGGGTTTTCTCTCCGGACGCGATTTCTCCGCCGCTATCGGCCCAGGCACGCGGCCCGGCCAACGCCCCGGCGAGCACCGTGGCGGAGAAACCCATCAAGCGAAGAAACTCACGCCGGTTCTGGAACACCGTCTCCGGCGTGATCTCATGGTCCGGCACCCGCCAGATTTTATTCTTTCGTATGAAGGGCATTTTTTTCCACCCGCGTTTTTTCCGGCCCAGGAGGCCTGCGGCAGAAGCCGGGTTTCTGGTATAATCCCGCCATGAAAAAATTTCAGATACTCCTGCTGCTCATCACACTGGTCCCACAAACGGGGTACACCCAGGAAATCGACGCCAGCCTGTTCAAACCTTCCCAGATTATAAGCGTCGAAACCTCCAAGAAACAGTTAAAATTATATTATATGGAAGAACCGCACACCCGTACCCTCCACTGCGGCTGCCATTTCGACAAACAAAAACAAGCGTATCCGGCCACCTGCGAGGAAGCGCAAAACAGCACGGCGGACAGTGAAAATAAAGAGATCATGGAGTGGGAGCACCTCATGCCCGTCTCCGTCTTCGCCGCCGGTCTCAAGTGCTGGACCCGCCCCGCCTGCCCCGGCGCCGAAACCGGGAAGGACCCCGCCTGCTGCCGGGTGCACTCGCCAAAATTCAAGCGCATGGAAGCCGACATGCACAACCTGTTTCCCGTCATCCAGATGGAGGGAAATAGCCCGCACATCGGCGGCATGGGCGAATACCGTTACTGCCGCGACGGCATCCCCGATGCCCCCCGCGAAGGCGTACGCGGCGAGGTCGCCCGCGCCTACTTCTACATGTCCCGGCAATACAAGATCCCCATCCCCGACGACCTCGAAAACACACTGCGCCAGTGGCACCTCGCCGACCCGCCCGACGCCTGGGAGGAAAAGCGAAACACCCTGATCGAGCAAGACCAGGGCAACCGCAACCCCTTCATCGACCACCCCGAACTCGTCGAACGCGTACGAAATTTTTAGCAGCTAGAACGCGAATGCATTCCGGGAAATTCCTCTCCTCCCGGAAACCCCTCCGTGTAACATCCAAAGAGTGCAGTTTTTTTACGGCGGGAGACCCGGGCCGCTCAAGGCGATTCAATGCCCCGTTTCCACCCACGCCTTGTTGCGGCACCAGCGGCCGGATAAAGAATAAAAAAAAGGCCCGCGTTTTCACGCGAGCCATGGCCAAATACAGAGCGCAACAGGGAGGATGTTCGAACCTAAGCCAGAAGGCGTTGCACGTTGCAAACAAACTCGCTCTCCGCGAAGGAGCGGACCCTGCCCACAGGGGTAAAACTATCGTAAAGGGGTTGGCGTGCCGGACGCCCGAGCAAGCAACGGCCTGCTGCCGCTCCGGCGAGGAGTGGTGCGGATTCAAGGAGAAAGTTCGAACCCAAACCAGGAAATATTGCGCGGCGCGAGCAAATTCGCCCTCCGCGAAGGAGCGCTTAGAAAAGCCTTCGCAGCAGGATCGGGGAAGCTTGCACGTCGTCAGCAAGCTCGCCCTCCGCGAAGGAGTGGTGCCGAAGGTCGGAGTCGAACCGACACGGGGTTGCCCCCACCGGATTTTGAGTCCGGCGCGTCTACCAATTTCACCACTTCGGCGCTGTGCTCATCCCTCTCGATGCAACAGGTAGATCATTCTACCAGAAATCCTTTTCAACTCAAAGCACGACCGCGCCCGGTTCAGGCCGGGGTCAGTTCCTCCAGCGCCGCAAGCACCCGCTCCGGGGCCAGCTCGGTCAGACAACGCGTGTGACCCAGCGGGCAATCCCTCTTGAAGCACGGGCCGCAATCCACCGGAATCGACAGCATACGCACACGCTCGGCAAGCGGCGGCGTAAAGCCAGGCGACGAGGAACCATAAACCACCACCAGCGGCCGGGCCAGCGCCGCCGCGATGTGCATCAGCCCCGAATCGTTGGAAACCACCGCGCCCGCCGTCGACATCAGATCGATGGCCTCTTCCAGCCGGGTCCGCCCCGCCAGATCGTGGCAATGCGCCCGCGCTTCCGGCGGCAGCTTGTTGAGAAGAGCCCCCGTCACCGGCCCGTCGCGTCCGGACCCCAGGAGCCAGACCTGCCAGCCGCGCGCGATGCGTTCCTCCGCCACGCGGGCGAAATGCTCCTCCGGCCAGCGCTTGGCCGGGCCGAACTCCGCCCCCGGGCACAGGACGAGCACCGGCCGGCCGTCGCCCAGCCCCAGGCGCGCCAGAAGAGCGGGCAGCCCCGCCGCATCCACCCGCAGCGCGGGCCGGGGCAGCGGTTCGCACAACGTTTCACCCGCGGGAAAACCGAGCGCCGCGAAGCGTTCCACCATCAGCGGATAGCGTTTCTTATCCAGCAGACGCAAATCGTTCAACAGGCCGTAGCGCATCTCGCCGCGCCAGCCCGTGCGCCTGGGAATGCCGGCAAGCGCCGGAACCAGCGCGGACTTGAACGAATTGGGCAGCAGAATGGCCTGATCGTAGCCCTCGCCCCTAAGCCGCCGCGCCAGGCGAAAGCGCGGCATAAGCCCTAGCGCCCCATGGCCAACGGGCATGTCGATCGCACGTCGCACCTCGGGCATGCGCTCGATGAGCGGCCGGCTCCAGGCAGGCGCGAGGACGTCGACCACAATCCCCGGTTCGCGCATCTGCAGCACCATGAACAACGACTGCGCCATCACCATGTCGCCCACCCACGCCGGGCCGACCACCAGCACCCGCCGCGAACCAGAACCATTGCCGTTCGATGCTCCCACGCACCCTCCCCTGCAAACCAACCCACACTGAAAAATATGCCGGCACGATCCCCAGACCGGCGCAACGGCCAGAATCGTCACACCGGATCAATTTAACATTTTTGCCCGTGATAGAGCGCGCTTTTCTCCCCGAGGGAAAGAGCACTTAGTAAAGGAAGACCCCGGACGGAACTCGACAGACGTTGCCTTTTTCAGCAAACTCGCCCACCGGCAAGGAGCGCGCC
>QJZQ01000146.1 GCA_003246675.1 Nitrospirota bacterium
TGGTGGTCAACACCTTTAAGAACCTCAAATCGCCCATCGAGTTCTGGGTGAACAAGCTCGACCAGCCTGTATCCGAAGGCAAGGTGAGCACCTTCGTGTACTATGTGCAGAATGCCGACGCGGCGCAGGTGGCCGGCCTTTTAACCGCCATCTTTCCGCAGGAGGAGCAAGCGGAATCCGGCCGCGCAGAGCGAACCACCCGCCGCCGGGAAAATCAGGCGGCCAACGGCCGGACGACCCCGGGGGGCGCCAAGAGCGAGAAAGAAGCGCCCCAGACCGCCGGGCAAGAGGGGCGGCAGGCCACCGTCACCGGCGGCATCGCCGAGGACCTCGAAGGCGTAACCACCATCACCCCGGACGAGAGCACCAACTCGCTCATCATCCGCACCAGCCCGCGCAACTATCCGCCGATCCTGGAACTCGTCCACAAGCTCGACCTCGCGCCGCAGCAGGTGCTCATCGAAGTCCTCATCCTCGACCTGACGCTGGACGACAGCATGTCGCGCGGCATCGAGTGGTTTTTCCAGAGCACCACCGACGGCACCACCATCGGCGGCGGCTCGACGGCGGCGGGGAGCACCCTCGGCTCGCCCATCGGCACCGCCGGTTCGTTTCCCCAGGGCGGAACCCTCTTCGTCACCGAACCCGGCCGCGTGATGGCGCAGCTCAAGCTGCTCGCATCGGAGTCCAAAACCAACATCATCGGCAACCCGATTCTGGTGACCAGCGACAACAAGCCGGCCAATATCTCTATCTCCGAGGACGTGCCCTTCAAGAGCACCTCTCTGACCACCACCACCAATACGACCTCGCGCACCACCCAATTCAGAAACGTCGGCATCAAGCTCGACATCACGCCGAAGATCAACTCGGACAATTTCGTCAACCTGCTGATCAACCAGGAAATCAGCAGCGTGGCGGAAAGCTCCTTCCAGGGCACGGGCAACCCCTCGTTTCTGTCACGGGTCATCAACACCGAAGTGGTGCTGAAGGACAACGAGGTCCTCATCATGGGCGGGCTGATCCGCAACCAGAGCTCCGAATCCCACCAGGGCGTTCCCGTCCTGAAGGACATCCCCTGGCTGGGCGAGTTGTTCGGCAGCCGAACCCGCGGCAACACCAAGACCGAGCTTGTGGTCTTCATCGCCCCGCACATCATCTCCAACGTGGGCGACGCGGCCTTCGTGACCGGCCAGTTCAAAAACCGCCTCGGCAATCTGAAAAGCCCCCTCCCCGCCCAGACGGAAGCCGCCGCGGAAGGGTTTTAAGAGCCCCCCAAACCACGCGGAAGCCATATTTCTGGTTGAATTCATAGGGGATCTCAAGCAAACTAGACCCAATCCGGCCGCATCCCGGATCACCGGAATTTTCGCCCCCCGGCCGTCTGGTCAGGCCGCCGGAGCGGAGGTTTTCCGGCGCGGCCCGCCCAGGAGCCCGGAGCCGGGCTATAAGTATTTGACTCGGAACAAATTTTTCCCTTAGAATGGGCTCTTTGTCTCCCGCTGAGAGGGGGTTGGACCAGCAATCATGAGCGAAAAAACCAGCACCGTGGATAAACCTAAATCCAGATTTGATAATAGTTTGGAGTTGATCGGCTGCACGCCATTGGTTAGACTGAACAGCGTCACCCCCCCGGGCGGAGCCCACATCTACCTGAAGCTGGAGTCCATGAACCCCGGCGGCAGCGTCAAGGACCGGATCGCCCTGGCCATGATCGAAGATGCCGAAAAGCGGGGCGTCCTGAAGCCCGGCTCCACCATCATCGAACCGACCAGCGGCAACACCGGCATCGGCCTCGCTTTGGTGGGGGCCGTTCGCGGCTACAAGGTGATCCTCGTCATGTCCGAGAACATGAGCGCCGAGAGGCGCATGATTCTCGAAAGCTTCGGCGCGCAGACCGAGCTCAGCCGCGCCGAGTTCGGCATGGAGGGCACCATCGAGCGCGCGGAAGAACTGGTGGCCCAGAACCCGGACTATTTCATGCCGCAGCAGTTCAACAACCCGGCCAATCCAGAGGTTCACAGGCGCACCACCGGCCCGGAAATCATCGCCGCGATGAACGGCGAAACGGTGGACGCCTTCGTCGCAGGCATCGGCACCGGCGGAACGATCACCGGCACCGGAGAAGTATTGAAGAAACACTACAGCAACGTAAAAGTGATAGGCGTGGAGCCGGCCACCTCGGCGGTTCTTTCGGGCAACCCGCCCGGACCTCACAAGATTCAGGGCATCGGCGCGGGCTTTAAGCCGCGGGTGCTGAATATGGATGTGGTCGACACCATCCGCCCCGTTTCCGATGAAGATGCCTTCCATTTCGCCGGACGGCTCGCGCGGGAAGAGGGCCTGTTCGTCGGCACTTCCGCCGGCGCCGCCTGCTGGGCGGCGTGGCAGGCCGCCAAAGACCTGGGGCCGGGTAAAAATGTCGTCGCCATCGCGCCCGATTCGGGCGAGAGGTATTTGAGCTTCAACAAAATTTTTTAACCAAGGAAATTATGGGACACGTCAAGGGATTACGCTGCAAAGAATGCAGGAAGGAGTTCCCCAAGGAACCCCTTCACGTCTGCGAATTCTGTTTCGGCCCGCTGGAGGTCGACTACGATTACGACAAGATCAAACAGGCCGTCAGCAAGGCGAGCATCGAGGCCGGGCCGAAATCCATGTGGCGCTACCACGACCTTCTGCCCCTGGACGGCGCACCCAAAGTGGGCCTGCACACAGGTTTCACGCCCCTGGTGCATGCACGCAACCTGGGCCGCGCCCTGGGCCTCAACCGGCTTTACATCAAGAACGATTCCGTCAACCACCCGACCTTTTCGTTCAAGGACCGGGTGGTCTCCGTGGCGGTGTCGAAGGCCATTGAATTCGGCTTCGACACGGTTTCCTGCGCCTCCACCGGTAACCTGGCGAACTCCGTCGCGGCGCATGCCGCCGAAGCGGGGCTCAAAAGCTTCATCTTCGTCCCGGACGGCCTGGAAGCCGGAAAGATTCTCGGCACCGTGGTTTACGGAACGAACCTTCTGGCCGTGCGCGGCAGCTACGACGACGTCAACCGGCTTTGCAGTGAAATCGGCGCAAATCACAACTGGGCATTCGTCAACATCAATATCCGCCCCTATTACGGCGACGGGTCCAAATCCTACGGCTACGAAATCGCCGAGCAACTGGGCTGGCGCGCGCCGGACAACGTCATCGTGCCCGTGGCCGGCAGCAGCCTGATCACCAAGATCTGGAAAGCGTTCCACGAGTTCGAGATGCTGGGCCTCATCGACTCGGTGCCGACCAAGGTGTTTGCCGCCCAGGCGACCGGGTGCTCGCCGGTGACCACGGCCATCAAGAAAGGCACCGACGTCATCACGCCGGTGAAACCCGACACCATCGCCAAATCCATCGCCATCGGCAACCCCGCCGACGGCTATTACGGCATCAAGACAACAAAAGAAAGCGGCGGCTACGGCGAGGATATCTCCGATCCGGAAATCGTCAACGCAATGAAGCTGCTGGCGGAAACCGAGGGCATCTTCACGGAAACCGCAGGCGGCGTGACGGTGGGCGTCACCCAGAAACTGGTGAAACAGGGGCGCATCAAGCCCGACGAGCTCACGGTCATCTGCGTTACGGGCAACGGCCTGAAAACCCAGGAGGCGCTCGCCGGAGTCTACGAAAAACCGGTGGTCATCGAACCGCATATCAGCCAGTTCGAGGAGTTGTTCGCAAAGAGCATGGCGGTTTAGCGTCACCGCGCCCGGCCCGAGGCGGGACCGGCAGAAAATATTCTCAGCCATTTATTTCAACAACGGTTTAAAGGAGCCGCACATGTCCGTAAAAGTGAGGATTCCCACGCCACTCATGAAGCTGACCGACAATCAGAGCGAGGTCACGGCGGAGGGAGCAACCATTTCCGAAATTCTCAACAACCTGGAATCGCAATTCGCGGGCATCAAGGAAAGAATCTGCGAGGAAAACGGCGCGCCCAGGCGTTTCATCAATATCTATGTCAACGAGGAAGACATCCGCTTTCTCGAGGGTGAAAAAACCGCCGTCAAGGAAGGCGACGAAGTCTCCATCATCCCCGCGATCGCAGGCGGGAGCGGTCGATGATCGATTTTACCGACGAGCAGATCGAACGCTACAGCCGCCACATCATGCTCCCCGAAGTGGGCGGCGTGGGCCAGGCGAAAATGCTGGAAGCGAAAGTCCTCCTCATCGGCGCGGGGGGCCTGGGTTCGCCCGCGGCCTTCTACCTCGCGGCCGCCGGCGTGGGCAACCTCGGCATCGTCGATTTCGATGTGGTGGATCTGAGCAACCTGCAACGGCAGATCATCCACTCCACCGAGCGGGTGGGCATGCTCAAGACCGAATCCGCCAAAAAGACCATCGCGGCCCTCAACCCGGATGTCAATGTCACCGTGTACAACGAGCGGCTGACCTCGGAAAACATCATGCGGTTGTTCGAGGGGTACGATTATATTCTCGACGGGACCGATAACTTCGCCACCCGCTACCTCATCAACGACGCCTGCGTGATGACCGGGAAAACCAATATTCACGGCAGCATCTTCCGGTTCGAGGGGCAGGCGACGGTGTTCAAGCCGCATGCGGGCCCCTGCTACCGCTGTCTCTACCCCGAACCGCCACCGCCGGGCCTCGTGCCCAACTGCCAGGAAGGCGGCGTTCTCGGCGTCCTGGCGGGCGTGATCGGCAACCTGCAAGTGGTGGAAACCCTGAAGCTGATTCTGGGCCAGGGCGAACCCCTCATCGGCAGCCTGCTCATCTACGATGCCCTGAGAACCGAATTTCGGAGATTGAAGCTCAAGCGCGACGTCAATTGCCCGGTGTGCGGCGAAAATCCGACCATCAAGGAATTGATCGATTACGAGGAATTTTGCGGACTTTCGAGGTAAGCTTTAGAAAAATGGAAATTATTTTTTCTATGTCCCGCAACTCCTCCGGCGCGATGGAATCTAAATCCATATATGTCGAAGCTGAAAATGAAATTTAAAGTTTCGGAAGACGTGCAGACGCCTTCCTGCCCCCTGATCACCGACCAGAGCGTGCTCCAGAACATAGGCAACACGCCGCTCATCCGCATCCAGAACCTGGGCCGCGAGTTCAAGGACGTGGAAATCTACGCCAAGGCCGAATGGAAAAACGCCGGCGGTTCGGTCAAGTCCCGGCCTGCGCTGCGCATGATCGAAGACGGCGAGAAATCCGGCCGGCTGACGAAAGACAAGATCATCCTCGACTCCACCTCGGGCAACACCGGCATCGCTTACGCCCTCATCGGCAAGGTGAAGGGCTACAAGGTCAAGCTGGTGATGCCGGCCAACGTGTGCAAGGAGCGCAAGGGCATCATGGCGGATTTTTACGGCGCCGAAATCATCACCTCCAGCCCCTTCGAAGGGTCGGACGGAGCGATCCTCCTCGCCCGCAAAATTTTCAAGGAAAACCCCGACCTGTACTTCATGCCAGACCAGTACAACAACGATTCCAACTGGAAGGCGCACTACGAAACCACCGCGAAGGAAATCTGGGAGCAGACCGAAGGCCGCATCACCCACTTCCTCGCCGGTATCGGTACCGGCGGCACCATCATGGGCAACACCCGCCGCCTGAAAGACTATAACAAGAACATCCAGTGCCTGGCCGTCGAACCCTCCGAGGAACTGCACGGCATCGAAGGCCTCAAGCACATGGCCAGTTCCATCGTGCCCGGCATCTACAAGGAAGAAGAACTCGACGGAAAGATCAGCGTGTCCACCGAAGCGTCCTACGAAATGGTGAAGCGCCTGGAAGACGAAGAAGGCATCCTCGTCGGCCATTCCGCCGCGGCGGCAATGTGGGCGGCGCTGGATCTGGCGTCACGCATCGACAAGGGCGTCATCGTCACGATTTTCCCCGACAGTTGCGAGAAGTGCTATATCAATTTCGGCAAGTTCAAGGAATATCAGGCAAGCACCCCGCACACGCTCCCCAAGGCCGACTGCAGCTGAGCCCGCGTTTGCCGGTTCCTGAAACAAATTCTCTCCGCCCGGCGGGTGTGAGCCGAAGCGCAAATAATACCTGCATCCGCGAAAATTCATGAGCCGGTTCACAAAGCACCTTTTCATCTGCAACAACCAGCGCGACGCAGGCGACCCGCGCGGCTGCTGCGCCAGCCGAGGGTCCTGCGATCTCCTGGACCATGCCAAAAAGCGCATCCACGAACTGGGCATGAAGGGCCGCGTACGCGTCAACAAAGCCGGCTGTCTCGATGCCTGCCAGCACGGGCCGGCGATGGTCGTCTACCCCGAAGGCGCCTGGTACGCGCCGCGCACCCGTGAAGACATGGATGAAATCATCGACCGCCATATCCAGGGCGGCCAGGTGGTGGAGCGCCTGCAGATCACCTTCAAGAAAAAATAAGTTTTCCGGCCACCCCCCCGCTCACCGGTTTTCCCGCAGCCTGCGAAGCGACCGGTCGTGCGCGCCGCCGAGCAGCGCCTGCCCCATCACTGCGCCGAAAAGAGCCAGGAACATATCCCACTGCGTATCCCACACATCCCCCTGAGTGCCAAGAAACGCATCGGCGGCCGAACCGCTGCCGATGGCCACCCGCCATTCGATCAACTCGTAAAACGCGCTGAAAGCCAGGCAAATGGAAACGACGATGAAGAACAGCCATTTCCCCGGCGCAAGCGGCGAGGTGCGCAGCAATATTTCCCGAGCCAGGAGGGCCGGGAAAAACCCTTGCGCGAAATGCCCCACCCGGTCGTAATGATTGCGCCCAAGGTCGAACGCGTCTCTCAGCTGGTTGAACAGGGGCACCTCGGCATACGTGTAATGACCGCCCACCAGAAGGATCATCATATGCGCCCAGATGCAGGCGTAAACCAGGCGGCTGAGCGGGAACCGCGACCGCGAGCCCCAAAGCAGAACAAAGCCGAGGATGACGGGAAACACCTCGAGGAAC
>QJZQ01000190.1 GCA_003246675.1 Nitrospirota bacterium
GAAAAAACACCTCCGGATGGAATTTGAGATTGGATCCGGATAGAAAAAAAGGTATAATCGAGGTTCGGATAACGAACTAAATTCATATCGCTAACCCCAACTCAGGATACCCCCTATGTCGAAATCCCTGATCGCCTTGTCTGCCTTCCTGTTGTGCCTGACGAGCTCCATTGCCCAGGCCCAGAGCAATCTGTACTTTTCCGGCCACGTGGGAGTGACGGTGCAGGAAGACATGAATAACAACAGGGGAGCCCAGGGCCCTATGGAAGTGGACACCAACACCGGCATTAACGGTGGCGGCGCCCTTGGAATGCGAATCCGGGATTTCCGTGTCGAAGGGGAGATCTCCTACCGCGACAGCGATATCGAAAGCATCAACAGCCCGACAATCAAAGATTCCAACCCGATCGGTTCCTCGAGGGCGATCAGTTTCCTTGGCGGCGTCTACTATGACATTCCTTACAGCGCGCTGGTGAGGCCCTACTTCGGCGTGGCCGCCGGGCTGGCCAAGGTTTCGCTGGAAATGCTTCCGTCCAACTCGTCGACTTTTGTCGACGACAGCGACTGGGAGTTCGCCTACAAGATCGGCGGCGGCATCGCCTACACCGTGACGCCGCAGGTGGAAGTGATCGTCGATTATCACTACTTCGCCACTCTTGATCCCGAATACAGCAACAGCCTCGGTCAGGACTTTCAGTCCGAATTCAAGACTCACAACCTGAACCTGGGTTTCCGGTATAACTTCTAACCGGCTGCGAATTTCCGGTTCCTGGCTTTTTGGGGGAGGGGTACGCGGCGTTTCCCGGTTTCAATACTCCTCGCCCGGTTGCGTAGTACCCTCTTCGAAGGTTCCACTGTTCCGCCCGTTCATGGGCCGGGCCAGGCGTTTTCGCATTGTTCCCCGTGCCCGGCCGTTCTGGCGTTTCCTGCCATTCATCCCTAGCGCAATATTATGACCCGGGTATGCCCCTCCTGCGGGCACCATCTGGCTTCGATTGAAGTCGATGGAACCCGCGTGGCGGCTTGCCAGGGCGGCTGCGGTGGGCTCTGGTTCCCTCGCGCTTTCCAAAGAGGTCTCCTTGCGCGGCAGCCAGGCGCAGGCCGTGCGCTTCTCCAAATGGAACGTAGCGATGGTGTGCGGGTTTTTCGCGGTGCGCTTCCCGCCTGTCCTCAATGCCAGACCACCCTGCTGTTTCGGCATTTCTTTAACCCCGGACTGGATCTGGAGGTCGATCGGTGCGCCCGCTGCGGCGGGTTCTGGATCGAGGCGGGAATGCTCGCAAGCGGCTGCGCCGGGACGGAGGAGCGGGATGACCGCGTGAAGCATTATTTTGCGCGGATCTTCAACGAATCCATCGCCTCGATGGATGTGAACAACCCCGATATTCGCGACGCGGCGAACACCCTGGTTCGAATTTTCACCTGGATAAGCCCGAAGCCGTTTGTTCCTTTAAAGCCGCCGTGGTGGCTTGAGTCTCGGCCGGGGTAGGACGGGTCTTGCGACAATAAAAAAAGCCTGCCGGGTGGCCATGGGGCCACCGGGCAGGCTTTTGTGATTTATCTACAACAGGAACCGGCGCCGTGACGCGCCATTTTATTCAGGCTCCTGATCAGCGGATTGTTCTCAGCAATAATTTCGCTTGCTCAAATATTCGGGAAGCGTCCATTGCACCGAATCGGTATCGATGCTGTAGTGGCCGAGGGCGCCGCAAAAGGAGCAATGCTCGATGCCATGATCGTAGTCTATGGTCACCGCGCCCACCTTGTGGTCGCAAAATATCTTCTTCTTTTCCTCAGCAGAATCTTCCTCTTTGAACCAGCCCTTGGAGATATTCAAGTTCTTCATCGTATTTTCGTTCCTTTCCAAAATCTGAAGGGTACCGATTCGTGATGAACCAGAGTCTGGCGACTTTTGTCAGCCTATGTGTAGAATAATATTGGAATGGAGGCAAGTCAAGCCAAGAAAAAAAGCGGCGATCTCTTTCGCAGCGGGCCTGCGGAACCGATGACAGGAGTGGGGAAATAATAAAGGGTTTTCATCCGCCGGCGGGCTTCCATGCACCCGGTCAGGGAGAGAATTGCTTGAAATAAACGCGGTTGTTTTTCTCGTCGATCCCCAGGTTCAGGTACCAGGTAATTTCTGGAGACAGGCCGTAGCAGGAAAAACCGTCGGAATTATTTTGCCACCATGCAGGTGGGCCGGCCAGCATCAACTGGCAGGTCGGTTCGGGCTCGAGTTGCATGGCGGTGATAATTTCCTGAACCACCTTGGGGTCCGCGTATTCGAAGCGAAAAAGTACAAGGTCGGGCGAGAGGACGTGGTATATATGATGAGCCGAACCGGGGCCGGGGGAGATTTCGAAATACTCGGTGAAGGCCGCGAGGGCCTCCGGGCTGTCCGGCCCTTGCCGGGAAGAAAGCCAGGGGCTGGGCATGTAGTGAAGGTAATAGGCCCCGTAAAAAATCACCGGCAGGCAGGAAAGCCCCCAGGAGAGGCACCAGAAAATTTTTGAAGCAAGGAAGTAACCGGGCGGGGCGCCGGCGGGTTTCCCGCGCCGTGTCCAAAGGAAGACCGCTGCGCCGGGAATCACGAAGAAAAGGATCGCCAAGCCCAGCGGCGCGCCGGCATCGGCGATGGGGATGCGCGTTTTTGAGACCACCTCCACGGCGAGAAGGACGAGCACCAGCGCACAGAGCAGGTTGATGGCTGTGTAAACCCGCAAGGCGGTTTTAGGCGGTCGGCCGGGATCGTCGAAAGGAACCATGGGTCACCGGATGGAAGTGTGGCGCGGCGGGCCGCCCCTTTCACCGGGGTGGGTTTGGCCCGAAGATATGATTATAGGTCAGCGGAGGCCGCAAAGGCAAAATACAAAAACCGGATGGGTGAACAACCGCCCGGCGGATACGAATAAAAAGGAAAGGCGAATTGGAAAAGGAATACCTGGAAATCAGCCTGCCGGAGGACACAGGTCCGGAAATGGATCTCCTGATGGCCCGGCACATGGGTGCCCAGGCCATCGAAAGCGGCGGTATGCCCTGGCTGCTCGATGGGAACAGGGCCTATGCCGTTCCACCTTATTCAACCGACCACAATGCTTTTTTCAACAGGGTGGTGCCGTATCTCAGGGATAGAAAAATTTTGCTCGAAATAAAGGACGAGGGAGACCATTTCGTGGTTTCGTGCATGCACTCCCGTCTTGGCGGGCTGGCCGAGGAGAAACACGCGTCTCTCCCGCATGCGGGCTGCCTGGCGGCAATGACCGCTCTGCGGATATTTGCCCAGAAGCGCGCAAAGCAAATCGGCCCCCGCGAATAGCCAGGGCGGTATTCGCGAGAGCCGGACTTGTTGTAAAGTGCTTATTGGGTGATCTCGGTGATCTGGATTTTAAAGGTGAGGGCTTTCCCCGCCAATGGATGGTTCATATCCAGCGTCACCGAATCGGCCGTCACCTCGGAGATCGTCGCCCGGGCCTGCTGCCCATTCGGGCCACCCAGCATCATCATCATGCCGACCTTGGGCTCCTGGCCCGAGGGGAACTCGCTGCGCGGGAACTTGTGCGTCAGCTGGGGGTTGACATCGCCGTAGGCCTCCGAAGGCGCAAGGGTGAACTCCTTTTCTTCGCCTTTCTTCATTCCGAGAACCGCTTTCTCGAAACCGGGTATCACCATCCCCTCGCCCAGTTTGAACGACAGGGGCGAGTTGTTTGTTTTGGAGCTATCGAAAACGGTCCCGTCGCTGAGGGTGCCGGTGTATTCCAGAGTGACTTTGTCGCCGCTTTTAGCGCCGGTATCTGCCAGGGCGGATAGTGGCAGCAATAAAAGGATGGATACTAAGGTGGGGAAAATGACTCGCTTAAACACTTTGGGGTTCATGCCCTTCTCCTGGTTGGAATTAAATGGCGGTAGGTTCGAATGTAGCATAAATGCAGGGTATTTGATATGGAATTGCCCGTGCATAAGCGGGAAATTCATGGATTGCCCGGTTGCGGGAAAGCTTTCCGGTTTGGTGTCTTAAACCTTGTGGATCGCCGGGAATAGGCGTAAAAATGAAGAATAAACCTGCGCAGAGGCCGCTAAAAATGAAAAAAATGATGGCTTGGACGATGGTCCTGTTTTTCTGTCAAACCGCGTTCGCCGGGCCGATGGAGGATTATTGCGGTGAAACCTCGGTAAAGCGGGGCATGACCCTGTCGGCTTGTGTTCAGGCGGAAAAAGACGCAAAGGCGGAAATCGCCGCGTTGAAGGTGGACGCCGCCCTTCTCCAATACTGCGAAAGCATCGTCGGTGAAAGCTGGGTTCTGGTCCGCGTGTGCCTCAAAAAGGAAGCGGAACACAAGAAGCCGGAAAAATAACCGCTCTCCTCGGAGCGGCGCCTTAAGAGGCGCTCTCGGTGTCCCTGTGGCGTCTGAGCGCCATGATCCCGTCTCGGGTGAGGTATTCCACCAGAACGCGGTCGACCCATTTCTGTGAGGATTTGTGCTGTTTGCGGGATGGGATGTAAGCGTTGACCCTCACCCATTGCTGTTTTTCCAGCGCGCGGATCACCTGCACGACGGATTGAAAGCCTTCCACTTCCCGAAGGTCGTCCGGGTTGTCGGTTTTGAAAACGAAGCCGCCCCGATCGATACGGCTCAAAATTTCGAACACGTCCATTTTATTAGTCATGGTGCCTCCATCCCGGGAGTTCACGGGATTCGCAAAGTCCGCCATCAATGGATAACACCCCCCTCACTTCTTCTCCGGCAGGAGAGAAGGAGCCCATCTCTAAACAGATCCATCGCCTAAAATATACCTTCAGGCGTTATTTGTTATCAACGGGAAAAAATGTGATCCAGGTTGGGAGTAAATGCGGAAGTTTTGGCGGCTCTATCGCTAAGGCGAACCCCTGCGCGGCGGCCCCGGCTTGGCGGAGGGAAGAACGGGAAGGCGCGAAAGCCGGGGCGTAGCGGGGCCAGGAAAAACCCACAGAGTGCCCCGGCGGCCATGGCTTGAATAAAGGCGGCGAATCAGAGGAATATGAAAAGCGCGATGAAGAATGTCAGCAGGGCAACGGTCAGCGCCCCCCTGAATAATGCCTCCCTCAGCAGATGCGCCTGGGGATGGGCCTGGCGCGTTGGACCCTCGAGTGCATGGTGAAAATCATGATGAAGAATCGAGTGCAGGTTCATGGCAGCCTCCTGAAGAAACATCCTGATATGGAGACCCGCCGTCCGCTCGATTTATTCTATTTCTCCGGGGAAGAAGAGAAATAATCAGCGCCTCACCCGCTTCGGCCTATTTTCGGCCACGTCCACCGGTCAGCGGGCGTCGCGATGCACCGTTTCCAGCGTGAAGGCCGGAATGCAGACAGAGACGTACGCGGTTTCTGCCTCGGGGGTGCTGTACCTCACCCATTCGCCCCTGGGCGCGAGAAAGGCCTGCCCGGCACGAACGAAGTGGGTATGATCGCGCGTCTCGACCTGGAGTTCCCCTTTTTCGACAAGGGTGTATTCGTCGAACTCGGGGGTCTGTCCGGGTTCGCGCCAGCCTTTGGGGCTGTTCATTCGGGCGATGCTGACCTGGGTGCTTTGCGTGTTGACCGCGCCAAAATATTCCTGGATCAGTTTGGGCATATTGCCCACGGCCGGGATGGTCTTGGGGCCGGGTACGAATTGGGCCATTGTTGTTCTCCTGTTAAAGGGTTGGGACGCTGTAATGATAAAACAAAAACCGTGACAGCAAAGGTGAAATCGCAGGGTCGGGGAAATCTTATGCGGTAAGCCCGCCCCTGGCGCAGGTTCAGAGACCCGGCGCGCGGAAAAACTCGACGTAAAAACATACCGGGCCCATGGGGGTCACGTAGTGAGGCGACTCGGGCGCCACGGTGCCCGGGTTTGCCGCATCCAGCAGGAAGTTTCTGTTGAGTGGCTCAAGAATGCGGTAGCCGAGCCGGCCCTGGGTGACATGAATGCGCGCCCAGGTGGCGGGCGGGGTTTCATGGCCGGTCCTCATCTCGAGTGGAATGCTATCTTCATTGAACTCCTGTGTTTTCTTGAAGGGGATAAACCCCGCGGGCATCTCGAGGCGCTTGCAGAGCCCACAGGAAATAGGGGTGTGCAAATGCGCGGCCCGGCCCTCCGGGCTGAGAACCCAGGGGCGGGTCTGCGAGGGCGGGTTGTGGCGAACGTGCCGGGCGTGGCCGCAGCTGAGGTGAGCCACCCAGTGCCCCTCGTCGTCCAGATGGAATTGCGTGATGGTGCGTTCCATGCGTCCCCGGTTGAAGGTGAATGGGGCATTCCCGGGCCCGGGGCAGGTGACAGACCCGGTTGCCCACCGCCGATTAAATCGAAAACCTGAAGAGGATGCAAGAACCGTTTTCTTGCCGCTGAAAACGGGAGAACATCGCGGCAGTAGGCAATGAAGGCGGATTACTTCAGGGTTGAAAATTTGATGATGGATTTTTTCAGAATTTCAACACGCATCGAATCGGCCCGGGCCAGCGCCCACATATCCGAGTTCAATCCCTTGAGTTCGCCAAGCTTGGTCAGGCGGCCTTGCGCCAGGGCCTCGTTGACGGTGTTTTCCGGCAGCACCGTGGCGCAGATGCCCTTTTCCGCGCTGATTCTAAGCAGCGTGACGTCGTCGGCCTCGCCGATGAACTGCGGGTGAATCTGGTGCGTATAAAAGTAGCGGTCGATTTCCTCGCGAATCTGGCTGTGGTGGGTGAAATGGAAAAAAGGTTGCCCGGAAAGCGATTGAGGAAATCCCTTCTTCAGGCAAGAAAGCTTCCCCGCGGCCACGGCGACGATCCGTCTCGGACGTAACCGGTAGCTGCTGATTTTCTTGTATTTTTTCTCGACCTCGCGATCGCTGAGAACAAGTTCGAGTTCCTGATTGTCCAACTGATAAATCAGCTCGTCGAGCGACCCTTCGCGGACGAT
>QJZQ01000018.1 GCA_003246675.1 Nitrospirota bacterium
AACGCTTCAGGTGGTGCACCGAGAACGCCTCGGGCTCGCAAAAAATATCCACGCCGTCGGCCAGGGGCCGGAAGCGGGGCAGCTCCTCCATCAACCGCTCGAAGCAGGCTTCCCGGTCGGCCCCCGCCGGCACCGCGTGCGCCCCTAGGTAGGTGAGGACGACCGGTGCCTTGAGATTTTTTTTAAGCCGCTGGCCCACACGCAGCATTTTCATTTCGCCTTCCAGGTCGAGGCCGTAGCCGCTCTTGATTTCGAAAGCGGTGGTGCCGAGCGCCATCATGCGCAGCATGCGTTTGCGGGCCAGGCGGTACAGGTCGGCTTCCCCGGCCTCGCGCGTGGCGGCCACGGTGCGATGAATGCCGCCGCCGCTTGCGAGAATCTCCTGATAGGTGGCGCCTCCCAGGCGCTGCGCCATCTCCGCCTTGCGGTCGCCGGCAAAGATGAGGTGGGTATGGCAATCCACCAAACCGGGAATCACCGCGCGGCCCTTCATGTCCACCACCTGGGAATAGCGGGAAGGGTCGATGCCCCTGTCGCTGACCGCCCGGACAACCCGCCCGCCGCTAACCACGAGCGCCGCGCACTCCCGCGTGACGAGGCTGTGCGGCGGCCCCGGCTCCACCTGAACCAGTTGCCCGATATTCCTGAAGCAGAGGGTCTCCGGAGCGCGGCTGGCCATGGTCAGTTTTTCTCCTTCCTTCCGCGCACGGGCGAAAGGCCCGGCAGCGGCACGTTTCTTTCGCGGGCGATTTTGATGGCGTCTTCATAGCCCGCATCGGCGTGGCGGGCGACGCCCAGGCCGGGGTCGTTGTCCAGCACGCGCCTTAGCCGCTCCTCTTTCTTGCGGCTGCCGTCGGCCACGATCACCATTCCGGCATGCAGCGAATTGCCGATGCCCACTCCGCCGCCGTGATGAAAGCTCACCCAGCTCGCGCCAGACACGGCGTTCAGGGCGAAGTTGAGCAACGGCCAGTCCGCCACGGCGTCGCTCTGGTCCTTCATGCCCTCGGTCTCGCGGTTGGGCGAGGCGACGCTGCCGCAATCGAGATGATCGCGGCCGATGACGATGGGCGCGGAGACTATCCCCTTGGCCACCAGCCGGTTCATCACCCGGCCCATCCGCGAGCGCTCTCCGTAACCGAGCCAGCACACGCGGGTCGGCAAACCGAGCACCGGCACCTGTTTCTGCGCCTTTTCGATCCAGCGCCGGAGGGCTGCTTTTTCCGGGAAGGTTTCCAGCACCGCCTGATCGACGGCATGCAGATCTTTTTTCCGGCCCGAGAGCAGGGCCCAGCGGAAGGGCCCCTGGCCCTCGGAGAACAGGCCGCGGATGTACTCGGGCACAAAGCCGGGATAGACAAAGTGCCCGTGCCTGTCGCGCAGGGAAAGGCCGCCCTTTTCCGCCTGGCCGCGCAGGTTGTTGCCGTAGTCGAACACCACCGCCCCCGCCTGCTTGAGCCCGACGAGCGCGCGGGCGTGCTCGACCAGAGTCGCAAGCGAACGCTCGCGGTATTTTTTCGGATGCCGCTGCCGTAGCGCCATCAGCGCATCGTATTCGCCGCCCTCGGGAACGTAGTCCATGAGGTTGTGCGCCGAGGTCTGGTCCGTAACGATGTCGGGAATCTTGCGCAGCCGGAGCAGCTCGCGCGCGGCGGCCGCGCCGTTGGCGAGCAGGCCGACGCTCACCGGCCGCTTCTCCGCCCGTCCCTGGTCGATCCAGTTGAGCGCCTGGTTGAGCGAGTCGGTGGCGCGGTCGAGGTAGCCTTCGGCCAGCCGCCGCTCGATCTGCCGCGGGTTCACCTCGGCGACGAGGATGCACGCCTCGTTCATCGTTCCCGCCAGGGGCTGGGCGCCGCCCATGTTGCCAAGCCCCGAGGTGAAGATCCAGCGGCCAAGCAGGCTGCTGGCGGAAAAATTCTTTTGCGCACAGGCGCCGAAGGTTTCATAGGTGCCCTGCAGGATGCCCTGGGTGCCAATGTAAATCCAGCTGCCCGCCGTCATCTGCCCGTACATCATGAGGCCGAGGCGGTCCAGCCTGTCGAACTCCTCCTGCGTCGCCCAGGCGGGGACGAGGTTGGAATTGGCGATGATGACGCGCGGGGCATCGGGGTGCGTTTGTCCGATGTAGACGGGCTTGCCGGACTGGATGCAGAGGGTCTCGTCTTTCTTCAGCGCCTTGAGCGCCTGGACGATGCGGTGGTATTCGCGCCAGTTGCGGGCGGCGCGGCCGCTGCCGCCGTAGATGATGAGCTGTTTCCAGTCGAGCGCGACTTTTTCGTCGAGGTTGTTGTTGAGCATGCGCAGCGCGGCCTCGGCATCCCAGTCGCAGCATTGGATGCGAAGCGAGGTGGAGGCGCGTGGCGAACGCCTGGGGCACTGCTCCATGAACATGGGCCGGTCTTCTTCCGCCCCGTTGATGGCCTTTTTATGGGCTTTGCGATCGGTTTTTTTTCGCATCGAGTCTCCTTGCAGGAAAGCCCGCGCCGCCCGTTTCCCCAGCGCCGGAGGTTCCGGCGCGGCCCCGCCTTATCCCGCGGGCCGATGGCTCAGGCGGCGAGCCACCCCGAGGCAGAAAGAATAGAACAGACCCGCCGCCAGCCGCCCCGTGCGCTCCTCCTCGATGGCGGGGTTGTATTCGGAAAGATCGAAAAGCGCGACCTTCGGGTGCGCCCCGGCGTGGTAGGCAATGGCCAAAGCCTCCTCGGCGCTTAAGCCGACAATTCCCGGGCAGGACACCCCCGGCGCCTCGTAACTCGCAAGAACATCGAGATCGAAGCTGACGAACACCGCCGGGCACCGCCAGGCCAGGTCGCCCAAACAGTTGCGGAACACCCCGTCGGCCGGGCCCTCCCGCCGAAGTTCGCTGAGCCAGAGGATGCGCCCCTTCTTGCCACGCACGTAGTCGGCATGCTCGCGGCTCGTCTGGCTGCCTTGCGCGGCGAACTCGATGAAGTTCCTCCCCTCGAACCGCTCATCCTCGAGCAACAGGCGAAAGGGCGACCCGCTGTGCGCAAGGCCGTCCACCCGCGGGCGCACGTCGAGATGCGCGTCGACGTTCACCACCCCCACCGGGCCCAGCCCGGGCTGGCCAAGAAGGGCGGATGCGTTGGGGTAGGACTGGTCGTTACCACCACCCACCACGAAAGGAACCCCCCCCTGCCCGAGCACCTCGGCCACCTTGCCGCAAAGATTCGTGTGCGCTTCTTCGAGCGAGGCCCCGGTGATGTCGCCGCCATCGGTGAGGGTGAGGCCGGACAGGCCGGGTTCCTCTTCCGGATTTTCCGCCGTCCCGTAGCGGGACAGCCAGTGGCGGAACCGGGCGGGCCCCTGCCGGGCCCCGGGCCGGCCGCCGTTTCGGCGAACGCCCTCGTCCTCGGGAAACCCGATTAAAACCACGTCGCCGGACACCCCCGGCACAATTCGGTCGATAATGCGAAGATCTGTCATAACTGATTTATAGGGCCTTTCCTCCGGTTTGTAAACCGGCGTAAAAATATATTTCTCAGCCTCCTGACCGGTCTTGCCTGGGCGGATGGGTTCTGCTATAGTGGGATCTTTAAAAATCCCACAATTTCATTGTTATTGAAGGAGGACCGTCCATGTCCCACGCCGCCGACGCACTCAAGAAGGCGATCGAGTTTGAAAAGCTGGCCCTGGAAAGATACAGAGAAGCCATCAACGCCTGCGACCACGATGAAACCCGTGCCGCGCTTAAGAAAATAGCCGACGACAAGAACCAGCAGATCGATTCGCTGCACTGGATGGTGATGGCGGAGGCCGGCCAGCTGGACACCGAAGCCGCGGGTTCCGAAGCGGCTCAGGAAGCCCCCAAAAGCGGCGCGAGCAAGTGCCCGTTTTCCGGCGCCCTGGCTGAAATGGGCATCGATATTACAAAGATGTCGAAAGAAGAGGCCATGGCTAAAATGGGAGACATGTCCAAACTGATGGGCTTCGACCCCACCGAAGAAAAATCGGGGTCCTGAGGGCTTTTCACTTCCTTTCGCCTGGAGCGCGCATGCCTGCCGACGATTCATTCGACCTTCTGGTTCAGTGCGGGGGGTGCCGCATCGAGAACCTTCTCAGCGACTATCGCCCCGGCCACGTGCGCGTCTGCAACCAGTGCCGGGAGCGCCTGGCGGGCCCCGCTTCCGGCGAGACCCATCAGGAATACTGCTGTGGAGATTGCGGCCTGCGCATGCTTCTTCTCAGCGAAACCCCCGTCACCACCGGGCAGTCGGAATGCCGTTGCGGCGGCACCAATATATTGATCCTGGAGGGCTCCCCCCTCCTCCAGCAGGTAAAAACCCTGGGGGATACGTTCCTGGATGACGAGGAAGCCGGCGAGGATTTCGACTGGTGCCGTTCGGGACCCGAGACCGCCATCAGCGAAGACTATAACGATTTATTCGACAACGACCCGGGCATGAATTGACCGGGTCGTGCTCTTTCCCGAAGGAGTTTCCTCCTTCCTCATTTTTTTCCTGAAAACCGGGGCATCGGTTTTCCGCCATCCAACACTTATAATCGCGCCTGCCGAGAATAATTTGGTATGCGGAATATTGGGTGGGCCATCCCCAAAAAAGATGCTATTTTAGAATCAACATATAGGTAAGATTCGAGTATTTTGTGCCTGGGCTCCTCATTTTGCGGCCAGGACGCCCCGAATTATTTACGATGGCTTTCCCCAAACCCGCGTCTGATCGCCGACTGAATGAACCAACCCCGAATTCCGCTCACCCGTAAGGACGTCAAACCTTCGCCTGAGGAAGAAACCGGCGGGCCCGGGAAAATTCTGCTCATCAAACTTGCCGCCGTCGGCGACCTCGTCATCGCATCCACATTTTTCGAAAAACTCCGGCTGCGTTACCCACGTGCCGAAATCCAGTTGCTTGTCGGCCGATCCTGCCTGCAAATCGTGAAAAATAATCCCGCCATCGACCGGGTGCTCGTTGCCAACGACACCGCGATCTATAAGGGAAGCTTTCCCGGAAAATGCCGCGAGTTTGTCCGCCTTGTCGCTCTGTTGCGCCGGGAGAGATTCGACCAGGTTTTTATCATGCACCGGGCCTGGCCGTTCAAGCTGCTGGCGCTGCTGGCGAACATTCCCCTCCGCGTGGGCCTCGCGAACAGACGCCTGTTCAATACCCTCACACAGACCGTGACCCCCGCCGCCCACCGTAACGAACGCGAGGTGTACCTCGACCTGCTGAGAAAAACCGGCGGCCCGGTGGAATACGACCGGTCTCATTTTCACCTCTCCCCGGAGGACGATGAATTTTGCGCCGGTTTCTTAAGCCGGCACGCCATCGCCGAGGACGAAGTGCTGGTCGCCATCGCCCCCGGCGGCGGCGACAACGTGAAAAGCTCCATGCCCTCGCGCCGCTGGCCGCGGGACCGGTTCGCCCAGCTGATTCAGAAAATTCAGCAGCATCAACCCTGCCGCATCGTTCTTGTGGGTGGGCCGAAAGACCGGGAAACGGTCTCCGCCATCCGCGAGCAATGCCCTGAAAGCATCGACGCCACCCACCTGACCTTTGGGGAGATGGCCTCCATTTTTCGCCGCTGCAAGGTGTACGTCGGCAACGACAGCGGGCCGCTTCACATCGCCTCGGCCATGGGCCTGCCGACCCTTGCCCTCTTCGGCCCCACCGACCCGAGACAATGGGCCTCGCCAGACGCAACCAATACCGTGCTGTTTAAAAACGTGGAGTGCTCCCCCTGCTACCGCCACGGCGAATTTCCCGACTGCCAGCACCTCTCCTGCCTCACGGCCATTGAAGTGGACGAGGTTTTCGGTCAGCTGCAAAAACACCTTGCAACCACCGCCGCGCAAAAATCCGCCCTATGAAGCTCCTGCCTGGTCCCGGGTGTCTTGTTCAGAGTTACCGGGTTCGCACCCTCCGGAGGAGAAATATTCCTTCCCTTAATTATGATATTATCCTCATCTTCGTTATTTTCATTCGCTTAGGATCCCAGGCAAAGTCCGCTTTGGAACTTCCTGGCAGTGGAATCATTCAAAATAGTCAACCGTCGAGAGGAAAACTGTGGAACTGACCATCCTCATGCCCTGTCTCAATGAGGCCGAAACTCTCGCCACATGCATCGGTCGGGCACGAAAACTGCTCGACGACAACCAGATCGACGGCGAAATCCTGATTTCCGACAACGGTTCGAGCGACGGCAGCCAGGCCCTTGCCGAAAAGAACGGTGCGCGGGTGGTGCACTGCCCCGTTAGGGGTTATGGGGCGGCGCTGCAGTTCGGCATCGAACAGGCCCGGGGAAAATTCATCCTCATGGGAGACAGCGACGACAGCTACCACTTCGACGAAGCCTTTCCCATGATCGAAAAAATGCGCGAGGGATTCGATGTCTGCCTGGGATCCCGGTTGAAGGGCAAAATCCTTCCCGGCGCCATGCCGTTTTTGAACCGCTACCTGGGCAACCCGGTGCTGACCGGTATCGGAAAGCTCTTTTTCGATACGGGACTGAGCGATTTTCATTGCGGCATGCGAGCGTTCCAGCGCGACTGGGTCCTGAAACTCGACCTAAAAACACTGGGCATGGAATGGGCGTCCGAACAAATCATCAAGTCCAGGCTGGCGGGAGGCAGGATGACTGAAGTCCCCATCGCCCTGTACCCGGACGGGCGCAATAGACCGCCCCACCTGAAGCCTTGGCGCGATGGATGGAGGCATCTTCGGTTCATGCTGCTTCACGCGCCCACCTGGCTCTTCATAGTCCCGGGGCTGTTGCTTCTCGCTATTGGAGGAGTTTTTGGCGGCCTTCTTCTTGCCGGTCCGGTAAAACTTGGAGCGGCCACCCTAGACATCCACACGATTCTCGTCATGTACGCCCTGGTCGTGTTGGGTGTCCAGGCCCTGTTCACCGGTTTGTTCGTCAATCTTTACGGC
>QJZQ01000121.1 GCA_003246675.1 Nitrospirota bacterium
GTAATAGCCGCTGATCAGCCCGAATACGATCGACACAAGCCCTATGTCAATCAAATGGCAGGCGTCCATACCACCCTTAGAACAGGCCTGCGCGAGGTTTGGGGTGAACAGTAAAATAAGGACTGCCGGGAAAAGGGTTCTTTTTATCATGGCAAGAGATGGGGCTCGGGTTTGGGAGTATGGCCCGCCTGCCAGAGCCATTGTGGATGTAAAGCCGGGGACGATTGTTGCGAGCTGTGAAAGACGGTTTATTTAATTGTAGCCCTTTAGGGCTAATGATGCAAGGAATGTGAGGAAGAAAAAAATCGGGTTTTGAAAGGTGTTGATAAAGCCCTGGTTGGGCCGTGGGCTGATTTGGGTGCGTGTGTTGATCGGCGGGGGAACCGTATGGAGAAGTGATTATTCGGGTAATCCGGTGGGCTCTTATTTCCGGGAGGCGGGTCAGGCCTGCGTCTGAAGCGGTCGAAGAAAAAATAACCCGCGCCCCGGAGTGTAAAAATCTCCGGGACGCGGGCTGGTTTTGCTGTAAGTCAGTTGCCGGGTTTTCCCAGCGGGATCATCAGGTGGGCGTAAGGCGTACCGCCCCACATGACCCAGGGGCCGCCGTTCTTGTGGTCGGTCGGGTAACTGGAAAACGAGGAGGCGTCGGGAACGAGGACCATGAGGTGCGCCCCAATATCCGTCACCCAGTCGTTGTCCGCGGTGGGCTTGCTGGCGTAGGGGTCCGTGTTGCTGACGGGGGCGTCGCCCTGCAGCATGTAGGCCACGCCGACCTGATTGTAAGAGGGTGTCTTTTTGTTTTTGTAGGCGTCGAGAAAGTTCATCCAGGCGTCGTTCACGCACCAGGGGTCGTTGCCTGGGGTATCCCGGTCGGGCAGGCAGGTCCAGCCGTTGGTGCCTTTTCGCAGCACCTGGTCGTTCCAGTCCAGGATGGTGGCCTTCGAGGCAACGGATGGAATGGCGGCACTTTCAGCGCTCTTGATTTTGCCGTCGTCCGCCGATGCCGCCACTGGAAAAATAAAGATCAGCAATGCGGCGATGCAAATTGCTCTTTTCATGGTGTTCCCCTTTTGAAAAAAATCATTATCAAACCCGCCCCCTCCCGTGGGGCGGAGTTTCGCGTGACGGTTCCACAGATTAAGTAAACCGTACGTTAACTATTTTAGTCGGATAAATGATATTCGCCTTATGTTTTTTATGTGCTGGGAGAGGGGAAGATATTGTAATTAGCCCGGAAGGGCTATGGTGGGGCAGAGATAAAGGAAGAGGCAAGCTTCTGGAGGCCGCATCAACCTGGAGGGTATGATTTATCCCCAAAAGCTGGCCCCTTCCTTCCATCTCCGGAGGAGGAGATGTTGTCAGTATAAAAGGTGTCCATTAAAATGGGGTTAATCGGGTGTTAAAAGTGTTTCATTAATTATTTTTCAGTCAGTGCCGAAATGGGAAATGAGGGGCAACCCGGGCGCGGGGTTTGCGGCTCGTGGGGGAGGGTGCAGGGGCAAAGGCAGCCGGAAAAATCTGGGGTTTGCGCTTACATCCTGCGTGGTTTGGTGTAGCCGGGGGGTTCCCTGCCGGTGACCCCCGCGGTCAGCGTAAACCGCATGGCTTCCTCCATGGTCATATTGACGGGGTGAACATTGTGACGGGGCACGAGCACGGCGTACCCGCCGATCATATAACTCAGGGGCAGGTAAACCAGGACATGGTCATCCCCCTGAAAACCCTGCGGAAGGTGCTCGGGAACCGCCTGAGTGACAAAGCCAATCACTTGCATCTGGGTGCCTCCTATCGTCACCGCCACGACTTGCTCGAAGCCCTTTTTTCCGGTGGGTGAAAAATAATCGAAGAAGTCACGCGTGGCGCGGTAGACGGATTTGATGATAGGCATGTGATACAAAAGCTGTTCCCCTTTTGCGAACACCATTTGCATCACATAGGTGTTCATGAGCAGCCCCAGCAGAAAAACCACGGCCACGCCCGCGACCAAACCCATGCCGGGCCAATACAGATCCGCGGGAAGTATGCCCTGGATCAAGCCGCCCAAAGCCGACTCGGCGGTTACCGCCATCCAGTAAAGCAGGTAGAAGGTGAGAATTACCGGCAGGAGGGTGACCAGCCCGGTAATGATGCTCTTGCTCAGAAACTTTACCATTACGTTGCCTCCGATCAGGGGGGGAGAGGTGATTATATAGGAAAGTACCCTGCCGGGACAGTTTTCGCACGGCAAGAATGTTCATCATTATCTTTGGGAGTAATGAATAGCTTGAACAACAGGAGGCCGTGGCCTTGGCGGGGGGGCTGGGGTAATATTCGGCAATGCGATATTCAGCGCGGGTTCAGCGGGGTTGCCTGAGGTCTGCAAGATGATATGGCCGGCCAGGGGAGGGCTGCGCCCCGGCGGGCGCGGGGAAAGTTCGCGGGCATTTATAGCTTGATTTTGCTATCGTGAGAGAGGGATTATTCACGTATTGAGGTTTTATGCTGAATACGGCAAGAAAGTATCTGGGGCCTGGCACGATGCTGGTGCTCGTGATCACGCTGGCGCTGTTCATCCTGGCTCTCTTTGTGAAGGGGGTCACCCACGATCTTTTGCTGGAGGCGGCGGTGTTCCTGGTTTCGGTCAAACTCATCGTCATGACCTATCGAAACAGCAAGGGGGTCGAAGCCATTCAGGCCAAGCTGGATAAAATCCTCACCGAGGAAGAGCACCTGGAGAAGGTCTTGACCGAACTGAAAAACCGGTCGCCAAAGGACCGGCAGTCCGGAGTGGAAAACGAGCCTCGGGAGTGACCGGTATTCTTTTCCCGAGTGGCAAAAGGGGAAACCTTAAAGGCTAGCGGCTGATAAAGTCATGGATAATATACTCGTGGATAAAAACGGTTCTCAGGCAGGGCGGGATAAGCTGGACAGCAAATTCCGCCAAAAACTGCGGAAAATTATCGATGATACCGCCCCGGTCAGTGGCGAATATTATTTTCAGTCCCTGGTTCGGCAGCTTGCCGAGGCGTTGCAATACCGTTATGCGGTGATTGGTAAAATCCAGCCGTCGAACATGATTGAGACCGTGGCCTTTTGCGAGAAAGGGGAAATAGTCAAGAATATGACTTATTCGGCGACCGGTACGCCGTGTGCGAATGTTATCGATGGCAAGCTGTGCCTGTATCCGGAGGATGTGATCAGTCGATTCCCGGACGACAAGGTGCTGGTGGATATGGGGGTGGAGGGCTATCTGGGCGTTCCGCTCCTGAACCCGCAAACCGGGAAGGCCGTGGGGTTGTTGACGGTGATGCACGACAAACCCATATTGGATTCGACATCGATTTTTGCCATATTGAAAATTTTTGCCGGCCGGGCCGAGGCGGAATTCGAGCGCCTGCGCAGTGAACGGAATTTGCGGCAGATTTTAAATTCCATCGGCGATGGCGTCTATGGCCTGGATCGGGAGGGGGAGATAACCTTTGCCAACCCCGCGGGGGCGAGAATGATCGGCTACGAAGTCGATGAATTGATCGGTAAAAAAGCCCATCGCATTAATCAACATAGCAAGCCTGACGGGTCGGTTTTTCCCGAGAGTGAGAGCTTAATCCATGCCGCGTTAAAAGATGGGAAAGTGCGGCATGAGTCCGGCGAGGTGTTCTGGCGGAGGGACGGAACATCCTTTCCCGTGGAATACACGAGCACGCCGATTATTGATGGGGGGGAAGTGCAGGGCGCTGTTGTCGCCTTTAAAAATATTGCCGAACGCAAGGAATACGAAGTCAAGTTGCTGGAAAGCGAGGAACGGCTGGTCAGCATATTGAAATACTCCCCCGCGGTGATCTATCTCAAAGACCTTCAGGGGCGCTTTACGTTGATCAATAATAAGTTTGAGACCTTGTTCAATTTGAAGAATGAGGACATCCGGGGGAAAACCGACCGGGATATTTTCCCAAATGAGTTTGCCGAACTCTTCATGGCCAATGATCAGCAGGTTCTGCAATCCGGTGTTCCTCACGAGTTTGAAGAGGTGGTTCCCCAGCCGGAGGGTGTCCATACGTACATCTCCAATAAATTTCCATTGCGCGATTCCCGCGGGGAGATTTATGGGTTGTGTGGCATATCTCTGGATATCACCGGGCGCAGACGGGCGGAGGAGCAGCTGAAAATATCCAGGGAGCAACTTCTGCATGCGGAAAAATTGAGTGCCATTGGCAAACTTTCCGCCTCCATCGCGCACGAATTCAATAATCCGATTTATGGAATCCGCAACGTTCTGGAAATCATTCTTGGCGAGGTGGCTTTGAGCGGCCGGCAGAAAAATTTTCTGAATCTGGCGATCAGCGAATGCGACCGGGTGAAAAACCTTATCGCGAAGATGCAGGATTTCAATCGGCCCTCAAATGATCTGGTGGAGATGTTCGATATCCATGGCGCCATCGACGATATGTTGACCCTGGTGAAGCAGAAGTTGAAGGGGAAGGGCATCCTGCTTGAGAAAAATTATGCGTCCAATATTACGAAGGTGTCCGGGGTTTCCGACCAGATCAAGCAGGTATTGTTAAATCTGCTCAAAAATGCGGAAGACGCTATACCGGGAGACGGGGGCAATATCTCCATCTTCACGCGTGCCCGGTCGACACAGGTTGAAATCGAGATCAGGGACAACGGAGTTGGTATTCCCCCGGAAAATCTGGCGAATATTTTCGAGCCATTTTTCACCACCAAACCGTCTGTCAAGGGCATTGGGCTGGGGCTTTCAATCAGCTACGGTATCATCAAGGCACATGGGGGAAGCATTGAGGTTCAAAGCACCGTGGGCGTAGGCTCCCTCTTCCGGGTGATGCTGCCGGTGAAGCAAGCCTGACGACGCCCTCCCGGTCTGCCTGCGGCGTCGTTCTTGTTAATTGCGCGGTTCATCTCTCCGGCAATGGCGGGGTCCGGAATATAGTGAGTATATGTTGAAACTTTAACCTGCATGAATCCCCGGAGGTTCCCGGGATGGAAGGATAAAAAAAAGCCCCTGCGGATGGGTTCCGCAGGGGCTTTTTTATTGGTAGCGGGGGCCGGATTTGAACCGACGACCTTTGGGTTATGAGCCCAACGAGCTACCGGACTGCTCCACCCCGCATCGTTATCGTGATAATTTTTCAATGGGTTGCGCTTGCGGCGCAGTTTTGTAGACTATACCTGTTTGCAGGGGTTGTCAAGAAATCTTTAAAACTTTATTGCTCTTTTGAAAAACAACGCGGCTTTACGAAAGGGGGACCCTTTCATAAAGCCGCGCTTAAATTGACTTGACCTTACAGGTTGGCGTTCTTGCGGTCGGGGTTCCTGAACAGCGAGGTTTCGTTGGTCAGTTCATCCAGAGCCGGGAACGATTCGTCCGGGTGAATCTTCTGTGCTTTCGCCAGAAGCTCTTCTTCGGTCTCGCGGTTATCTTCATCGGGGATGCAGCAATCGACCGGGCAGACTTCCTGGCAGGCTTCTTCGCCATGGAAACCCACACACTCGGTGCAGAGGTCGGGCGCGATTTCGTAAAAATCCTCCCCTTCACTGATCGCCCCGTTGGGACATTCCGGTTCGCACACGCCACAGTTGATACATTCGTCGGTTATGATGGTCGCCATTTGCTGATCCTCTTCTCTAAAATTATTATTTCAGAAAACAAAACTAAACCTTGCCTAACAGGGTCCAGAGAGTTTCAGTGGGTTCTTGCCGGGGCCTCCCGAGGGACGGCGGTCCGGCCTTTTCGCCCCGCTCCGCCGGGGCCAGCGGGACTGAGCCTATATGCTATATAAGCAATTAAAACTCAAGTCAAGTTTTTTATTCCCGCAACCCGGTTTCGGGTGGGAGGCGGGGTTTGCCAGGCAAAAAAAAGACCGGGTCCGGCAGGTAGATCGCCGGGGTCCGTCATTTATTCCCTTGTCTCAAGATGCTATGATTGCGGCATGTTTGTCAAACAGATTCTAATTTATTTTCCGCTGGCGCTGGTTTTGTTTCTAGCGCAATCGGTGTTCTGGGTGCCCACCTACGACAAGCAGGCGGTGGGGAACCCCAAGCGCCTGGTGAAATTCCTGCAGGCCTCGGGCGGTGACGCGGCCATTTTGAATCCGGTGCTGAGCGCCGATACCTCTAGCGCGGCGGTCAACGAGAAGGTTTTCGAAGGGCTGCTCGACTTCGACAATGACCTGAAGCTTCGGCCCCGGCTCGCGCAGTCGTGGCTTCAGTTCGAGGAGGCCTACCTGACGGTGGACCCGGAACGCCGGCCGCCGGGTTACAGCGGCGGCGAGGTGGCGCGGGAATGGGGCGAGTACCTGTTGCGGTCGTTGCGGGCCCGCCGCGCGTGGTACGGCAATATCCGCCGGGTCGAGGTGCTCCCGGCGGAGACCGTGACGGGGGAGGTGGCGGTGCCGGTTCTGGATGCGGCGGGCCGGCCTGTGAAGAACAACGGCGTGATTCAGACCACGCAGGTGGCTTACCGCCTCAAGCGCCCGCCTCGAATCAAATTCACCCTGAAAAAGGTCGATCAGGATTTCTTCGAGCCTCTCGTTCCGCTGATGGGCGTGAGCCACTTCCGGTCCTTTCCCCATGGCCGTTTCATCGAGGCGGTGAACCCGGATCAGAAGGAGCGGTTGAAGGCGAGCCACGCCGAAATTCTTCCGGTCACGGAGCATAATCCTGTGATTCTGTTTACCCTGCGCGAGGGCATTCGCTTTCACGATGGACACGAGTTTGATTCCGGCGACGTGAAGTTCACCTACGAGTCGATCATGAACCCGAAAAACGCTTCGCCGCGAACTTCCGACTACGAGCCGGTGAAGGCCCTGGAAGTGCTCGGCCCCTACCGGCTGCGCATCGTTTACAAGCGGCTGTTTTCCCCCGCGATCAATTC
>QJZQ01000068.1 GCA_003246675.1 Nitrospirota bacterium
GATATCTAGCAGCCCTTCGCCCTTTTGGTTGCTGAGGATGTAATGGCGGTGGACGATGAGGGTGGGCGGGTCTTCCTCGGAGTGTTCCACCTTGAAATGCATCTGCATGAAGAACCGTTCCAGGTTCTTTTTCTCCAGCAGGCCGGGGTAGACGAAAGCGTGGCGGCTGGGCCCGTAGCCCATGGTGCTCTCCTGCGAGGGAACGGAGAAGAACAACCGGCCACCCGGTTTTAAGACGCGGCGCACCTCGACGAACAGGCGGTAGGGGTTGGTGAGGTGTTCGAAGGTTTCGTAGCAGTAGACGGCGTCGAAAGCGTTTTCATTGAAGGGCAGGTTCTCCTCGCTCACATCGAGCAGGAACACTTCGCCCAGGCCTTCCCGCCGGGCGCCTTCGACGATGTCGCGGCCCGCGTCGACGCCGCAAACCGTGTTGCCGCGGGCGATCAGCGCGCGCAAAAGATCCCCCGCGCCAAAGCCCACCTCGAGCACGTTCTGATTTTCCACCAGCGGCAGCCGTCCCTCTCCCAGGCCCGCCGGGCTGTAGGTTTCGTAGGTGGTTTTTCCGGCCGTGGGCATGGGCTCAAAAAAGGGGGCTCGCCCCGAGAAAGGATGATAAAAACGCTGCATCCTGCCTATCGGAGGAACACGGGCTTTCTTGAGGGTGGGGCGGGAAATCCCGTTCAGGATAGATCGAACTTGAGCTTGAGTTCCCTGAGCTGCTTGAGGTCCACCGTGGAGGGGGCCTGAGTCATCAGGCAGGTGGCCTTCTGGGTTTTGGGGAAAGCGATGACGTCGCGAATGGAGTCGGCACCGGCGAGCAGCATGGCGATGCGGTCGAGGCCGAAGGCGATGCCGCCGTGCGGCGGCGCGCCAAACTCCAGCGCTTCCAGCAGGAAACCGAATTTCTCATCCGCTTCCTCGGCGCCGATGCCGAGCAGCTCGAACATGCGGTTCTGCACATCCCGCTGGTGGATACGAATGCTGCCGCCGGCGATCTCGTTACCGTTCAGAACCAGGTCGTAGGCGCGGGCCGTGAGTGCGCCCGGGTCACTGGTCATTTTTCCCAGGTCGTCCCCTGCCGGTGCGGTGAAGGGGTGGTGCATGGCCGCGTAGCGCCCGGCCTCCTCATCGTATTCGAGCAGGGGGAAGTCGGTGATCCAGGCGAGGCGGTGCTGGCTCGTGTCCACCCGTTTCAGCTGGTGGCCCAAAGCGAGCCGCAAGTGCGCGAGCGCGTCGGCGACGACTTTCGGCGTATCGGCGATGAAGACGATCGTGTCGCCCACTTCGCCGCCCATCCGGTCGATCAGGCGGTCGAGCATTTCTTTTTCGAAGAATTTGGTGATGGGCGACTGGAGTTCGTCTTTCTGGATCTTGATCCAGGCCATGCCCTTGGCGCCGTAGGTGCGGGCGATTTCGGTGAGGTCGTCGAGCATCTTGCGCGACAGCGCCTCGGCGCTGTTCTTGACGTTGAGAGCCCGCACCTGCCCGCCGCTGGCCAGCACTTCCGCGAACACCTTGAAATTCGTTCCCTGGACCACGTCGCCGAGATCGACGATCTCCATGCCGAAGCGCAGGTCCGGCTTGTCGGAGCCGAAACGGTCGATGGCGTCCTGATAGCGTATCACCGGGAAGGGCGTTTCCAGCGTGATGCCCAGCACCTCCTGGTAAATCTCGGCCATCATTTCCTCGACCAGCCGGAAGATCGTCGCCTCGTCGGCGAACGACAGCTCGACGTCGATCTGGGTGAACTCGGGCTGCCGGTCCTGCCGGAGGTCCTCATCGCGAAAGCATTTGACGATCTGGAAATAGCGGTCGAGCCCCGCGACCATGAGAATCTGTTTGAACAACTGCGGCGACTGGGGCAGGGCGTAGAATTTCTGCGGGTTGACGCGGCTCGGCACCAGGTAGTCCCGCGCGCCTTCGGGAGTGCTCTTGGTCAGCATCGGCGTTTCGACCTCGGTGAAGCCGTGGCGGTCGAGCACGTTTCGCGCCACCTTGCTGATGCGGTAGCGCTGTTTCAGGTTTTTCTGTAACTGTTCGCTCCTCAGGTCGAGGTAGCGGTAGCGCAGGCGCAGCGCCTCGGAAACCTCCTGATCCTCCCAGCCGGAAAACGGCGGCGTTTTGGAGGTGTTCAGAATATGCAGGTCGTCGATGTAAACTTCGATCTGCCCGGTATTCAGTTTCGGGTTGACCATGCCTTCGGGCCTGGCCCGCACCTGGCCGCGCACCGAAATGACGTAGTTGCCGCGCAACGACTGAGCGTTCTGGTGTGCGAGTTGGTCGATCTGCGGATTGAGCACCACCTGGGTGAGGCCTTCCTTGTCCCACAGGTCGACGAAAATCAGGCCGCCGTGGTCGCGCCGGGTGTGCACCCAGCCGCAAAGGGTGACGGTTTCTCCAATTTGGGCGGTGGACAGTTCGCCGCAGTGATGTGTTCTTCTCAGTTCGCTTTTCATGTGGATTCGAATGGGGGGTTCAGGACGCGCCTATGCCAAGCAAAAGCCCTTAAAATACTGAATAAACCGGGGAGTTGCAAGTCCATAATTGCAAGCTTCGGTCAGGCGGAATTCCCCGAGCCGCTTTCCGGGGCGGCGGAGCCCTCCGCCAGGGTTTCCGGGCCTCCCGGCTCGTCTTCCTGGTTTTCGCCGTTCTCTTCGGCGAGGGCCGCCTGCCTTTCCGCCTCGCGCTCGGCCTCGATGCGGGCCCGCTCCTTCTCCAGCCGTTTTTTACGGATCTGGCTTTCGATGACCATCTGAGGTTTGATCTTGATGGCCACGGGAATGTTGACCGTGCTGCAGGAAAGAACGCAAACGCCGCAGCCGGTACAGGCCTTGCGGTTGATCACCGGCTTGTCCTGGACCTGATCGATGGCGCCGGGGATGGGGCAGTCGATGACGCATTGCTGGCAGAAGGTGTCGCCGTAGGCCTGACATTTCGTTTGGTCGAGGATGGCGTAGCCCATCTTCACGTCGAACTTGCTGTCGACGGGCATCAGCGCTCCGTCGGGGCAGGCGGAAATGCACGGCAGATCGTCGCACATGACGCAGGGCACCCTTTTGGGGTCGATGAGGGGCGTGCCCATAATGAGAAAGCCCAGGCTCTTCGGCGCTTTTACGATGGCGTCCTTAGGGCAGGCGTTGACGCACTCGTCGCAGCGGGTGCAGGCCTTGAGAAACGCCTGTTCGGAGATTGCGCCGGGGGGGCGGATCAGCGGCACCCGCTTGGTGATGCGGTCCACCGCGTTGTTGACCTTGTTGATCTTGTTCTGCACCGATTCGATGGCGGGCTTGGCGAAAAAGTGCACGCCCTGGCGCAGCAGATTGCGGCGGCTGTACTCCGGGTCCACCTCTCCCTCATCCTCCGAACCGGCGAGGTAGGCATCGAGCCTGGAGACCGGCGCGGCGGCGGGCGGGGGCGCCATCTCCGGCGCGTCGTCCTTTGCTTCGGGAGCGTCGTCTTCGGCCGGCGGTTCCTGCACGGCGTCCGGAGAGCGTTTGAACTTGCTGGCGATTCTCTTGAAGAAGCCCGGTGCGGGCGCGGGCGTCTCGGGTTCCGGCGGGGCGGCATTTTCCTCGGCGTCCGGCTTTTTGTCTTCTTCGGCCGGGGCCGGGGTGGCTGCCTTCGCGGGCGCGGTTTTAGGGGCCTTTTTCTCGGCTTCCTCCACCGCCTCGGCGTAATCGCTCAGGCGGCCGAAGGAAAACAGGTCCCGCCGCGACACCTCTTTGTCTTCCCTGGGGGCCTCGGGTTTTCTTTTTGCATCTTTATCGAGGCTGAGCAGGCTGACTTCGTCCGAGCTGTGATCCCCGCGCTGGTCGGCGGAGATATGCTCTTCCCCCGCCACCTTTTTAGGCGGGATTTTTTTATTCTTGAAGGTTTTTTTGTCGAGCTGATATCGAAACTGCATGGTTGGTGCGATCCGCTACGAACCTGGGTTGCCTTGAGGCCGGGGCTTTACAGCCAGCCGAATTCCTCGGCGATGTTTTTATAGTCCTGCCAGTTTTGCGCGTTGGCGTTTTCCAGCATGTATTCATCCATCGCCAGCACAAGGGGGTGCCCCTTGTTTACGAAAGACTGGACGTTGGGAAAACGCAGAAGAAAGGTCGTGACGGAAATCCGGCCCAACTCACGGATATTCGCGTCCGCCATCACCTGAGACAAGATCTCGTCGGCGTTTTCCGCTGATATCGATTGAAACAGATTGGCGGTTTTTTCCTCCAGTTCGGGGTGCTCGTCGCAGATTTTCGCGGCGGCCAGGGCCATTTCCAGAATGCGGTGATAGTCCTCCTCGTCGAACTCGCCGTCCATCCTTCCGAGGTCCCAGGCGGAGCCATCGAGGCGCCGGTCATCCTTCGCATCCTTACGTTCGGCGGTTTCACAAAATGCCAGATTTGCTTCGTCGAGAAGGATTTTAACCTTGTTTTCCGTGCTGGTTTCGTAAGCTTCCATATTCGATCAAGCGCTCCTTCGATTCTCTAAAGAGCCGGAACTCCCGGGCGGGTCACCCGCCACATCCTCCCAGCCTGCCGGGCTCCGGGCCCTTGAGATACAGTCGTTTTTGGGGGTGCTTCATGGTAACATCAACCCGCCGCCAATCCCAAAGGATTTTATGAGTCCCGTGAAGCCTCCGCCCCCTGGCAAAAAAGCCGTGCCTGTGGCGCGGTGGAATCCCCTTTCGGGATGAACGGCCGTCTGTGATAGTATAAAATTCTAATACAGTTAGAGGCAAACCCGGCGCGCGGGGGTTCATTAATTTTCCGGCCCGCGCATAACCCGGCGGCAGAGGGCGCGCCCTTTCCCGCACAGGAAACCATGAAAAAAGTTCTGCTGTTATTCCCACCGGAGTGGGTGCCCACCGCCCCCTACCTCGCCCTGCCCAGCCTGACCGCCGTGCTCAGGCAGAAGGGCATCGAAGTGGCGCAGAAGGACATCAATGTCGAAATGTACGACCATTTCTTCAGCCGGGATTTTCTCCGCTTCGCCGAACAGCGCATCCAGGGCCGGTTGAAGGAATTCCGTGAAAAGTATCGCATGGGGACCATCACCCCCGAGGAGCGAGAGCTCCAGAGGATGCTCAAGGATTACACCCATATCGACCTGGAGCATCACATCCGCAAGGTCGAACGGGGCAAGGAGATCCTCCGCTCGCAGGAATTCTACCAGGTGGATAAAGCCGAGTGGGCGCTCAACGCGTTCCGCGAAGTCATGGAATACATCTCCGTCAGCTACTTCCCGGCGCAGATTCACTTTTACCCCGTCGAAAGCAACCTCAACATTTACCACCCCTGGGTTTCGGAGCATCTCATCAAGGCGCCGCACGACGACAATGTAAACATCTACGCCGACATCTGCCGGCGGCTGGTGTTCAAGCACATCGAGGAGGAGAAGCCGGACGTGGTTGGCATTTCCATCGGCACCCCGGTGCAGCTCATGTCCGGCATTACCTTCGGCACCCTCATCAAGGAGAAGTACCCGAATATCCACGTGACCGTGGGCGGCAACGTGATCACGCGGCTGAAGGACCGGCTGCCCGAAACCCTGCTCGGCCGCGCGTTCGACACGATGATCTCTTACGAAGGCGAGCACGCCATGGTTGCGCTGGTCGAAGCGCTCGACGGCGGCCGCCCGATCTCGGAAGTGCCCAACCTGACCTGGCGGGACGAAGCGGGGCAGGTGCATGTCAACGAACTCTATCAGGAGAGGGTGAGCGAGCTGCCGCCGCCGGATTTCGACGGCCTGCCCTGGGAGCTGTACTTCTCGCCGGAAAAGCTCGTCCCCTACCTGGGCACGCGCGGCTGCTACTGGGGCAAGTGCACCTTCTGCGACCACGGCGCGGGCTACATCGACCAGTTCCGCGCCAAGCACGCGGGCCAGATCGTCGAAGAACTGAAGCACCTGCGGGACAAATACAACGCCCGCCACTTCCTGTTCACCGACGAGTCGTTCCCGCCGGCGCTGTTCGTCAAGATGCCGCCGCTGATGATCGAGGCCGGGCTGGATATTTACTGGACGACCCTCATCCGTTTCGAGGCGAGCCTGCTCGACCCCGCCGTGTGGGACCGGGCGGCCGAGGCGGGCTGCCGCTCATTGTACTTCGGGCTGGAGTCGGCCAACGAGCGCATCATCAAGCTCGTCAAGAAGGACACGAAGATCGAGGCCGCCATCAAGAACCTGAGCGAGGCGAAGCGCGTGGGCATCTGGAGCCACGTGATGGCGTTCTACGGTTTTCCCGGCGAAACCGAGGAAGAGGCGGAGGACACGCGCCGCTTCCTGATCGACCATCGCGACCTGATCCATTCGGTCGAAATGTATTTCTTCGTCCTCTACGGCACCGCGCCCATCATGAAAGAGCCGGAGAAGTACGGCATCACCGTGCACAAGAACCCCGAACACGACCTGGCGTTCGACCATTACTACACGCCCGAATCCGGCCTCACCACCGAGCAGGCCATGGAAAAATACCAGGCCTTCTACCGCGACGATTTTGACCCCTGGGCCATGCGCATCAACGCGCGCGAGCACGTCTTCCTTTACATCACCCATTACGGCACCAACAACCTGCCCGACATCTACCACAAGAACAGCCAGGTTCCCTACCTTGATCCCTCACCGGAAGTCATGATGTAGCTTGGCCGTCCGGCCGGTGGTGGCGGGCGGGGCGGAACTAAGGCTCAGGCTTGAAGAGTGCGGAGGGTTTGCCCGTTCGGCGGGTTTTTGCATTGACAAAAAAAGGGCAGGGCCATCGCTGACCCTGCCCGGATAAGCTGCGGTTCGCCGGCCCTGAAACCGGCCTGAATCGCGAAACCGTTTAAACGATCTCCCCCCGCCCCGGAGGCGGGGGG
>QJZQ01000132.1 GCA_003246675.1 Nitrospirota bacterium
CAGCGACCGGTTCCTGCCCGACAAGGCCATCGACGTGATCGATGAAGCCGGCTCCCGCGTGCGCCTGAGGAAGGTGACCCAGTCGCCGGAGATGCGCCAGTTTCAGCGGGATATCGATGCGGTGATTCGGGAAAAGAAGATCTGCATCGAAAACCAGGAGTTCGAGAAGGCCGTGGAGCTGCGCGATAAGGAGGAATCCCTGCGCGACAAGTTCGACGCCGTCAAGAAAAAATGGGAGAGCGAGAACGATATTCGCGAACCCTCCATCACCGAGGAAGACATCGCCGCCGTGGTTTCCAGCATGACCGGAATTCCCCTTTCGCGGATCGAGGAGAAGGAAAGCCTGCGCCTGCTCAACATGGAGAACGAGCTGGCCACCCGGGTGGTGGGCCAGAGCGAGGCCATCGAGGTGATCACCAAGGCGATCCGCCGTTCGCGTTCCGGCCTCAAGGACATGCGCCGGCCGATCGGCTCGTTCCTTTTCCTGGGCCCCACGGGCGTGGGCAAAACCGAACTCGCCGGGGTGCTGGCCGAGTTCCTTTTCGGCAACCGCGATGCCCTGATCCGGCTCGACATGTCGGAATACATGGAAAAATTCAACGTGTCGCGGCTGACCGGAGCGCCTCCGGGCTATGTCGGTTATGAAGAGGGCGGCCAGCTGACCGAGAAGGTGAGGCGCAAGCCCTATTCCGTGGTTCTGTTCGACGAGATCGAAAAGGCCAACCCCGATGTCTTTCATCTGCTCCTGCAGATTATGGACGACGGCCGCCTGACCGACAGCTACGGCCGGGTGGTGGATTTCAAGAACACCGTCATCATTATGACTTCCAACATCAGTTCGAGGATGCTCGACAAGGGAGCCAGCCTCGGGTTTCACACCGATGACCAGGAGATCACCTACGACAAAATGCAGAAGGATCTCAAGCAGGACCTGAGGCGCGCATTCAATCCGGAATTCTTGAACCGGATCAGCGAGATCGTGGTCTTCAGGCCGCTGGTGCTTGAGAACATCGTCAAGATTCTCGATGTGCAGCTTGAGCAGCTCAACGAGCAGCTCATTCAACAGGGGCTGACGCTCGATATGACCTCGGAGGCCAAATTGTGGCTCGCCGAAAAGGGCTACGACAAGCACTTCGGCGCCCGGCCCCTGAAGCGGGCGATTCAAAAATACCTGGAGGATGTTCTTTCCGATGAAATGCTGAAGGGGCGGTTTGCCCGCGGCGGCCTCATCGAAGTCAGCCTGCAGGACGATCAACTGGTATTCATTGAAAAGTCGGGAGCTTTGAATGCTTTGCCCTAGCAGGTAGAGCCCCGATCGACGCTATCACCGATGATCTGAACTAAAGGTATTAAGTTTCCCCCTCGAATGAATGGAAACTTAATACTTTTTTTTGGCTTAAAAATCCCAGGCGCGAATTTGGCCGATAACACGCGCTTTAACAATTGGTTCCGGTCCAATTATGAAAAATTCCCGATTTTTTTCGCTGCTGTGGGTATTGACCGCGGCACTGCTTTTCGCCCTCCCCGCCTGGGCCGAGGAAGGGGACATTGTTCAGGCCATTAAGATTGTCGGCAACAAGCGGGTGCACGAATCGAATATCCGCTATTACATCCAAACCAAAGTCGGCGAGCCGCTCTCCCGCACCCAGGTCCGGGAAGACATCGAGAAAATCTACAAGATGGGCCATTTCAAGAACATCCAGGTGGACACCCAGCCCCTGGGCGAAGGTCTTGAGGTGGTTTTCACCCTGGAGGAAATTCCCTCCATCGGCGATATCCGCATCCTCGGCAATAAAAAGATTGAGACCGAGGACATCCGGGAAAAAATTGTACTCAAGGAGGGGGCCACCTTCCAGGACCACCTCGTGCTTTCAAGCGTCGAAGAAATTAAAAGCCTTTATCAGGAGAAAGGTTATTTTTTCGCCGAAGTCAAAACCAGCACCGAAACCACCCCGGAAAACCTGGTCGATATCGCCATCCGGATTCGCGAGGGGGAGAAGGTCAGCGTCGAAAAAATCAGCTTTGCCGGTAACAAAAAATTCACCGACAAGGAACTGCGAAAGGTCATCGAAACCAAGGAGGATACCTGGTACTCCTTTCTCACCGATGCGGGAATTTACCAGAAAGATATTCTGAAGCTCGACCGTTTCCGCCTGGAAGCGTTTTATCAGGACAACGGCTATTACCGGGTTCGCGTCCTGGAGCCCAGGATCGAAGTCCGGAAGCAGGAGAAGGCCATCTATATCACCATTCCGGTGGAAGAGGGGCCCCTGTACAAGGTGGCCAACATAGAGGTCAAGGGCGACGACCTGCTGGCCGAGGAAGAGCTCATGGCCGTGGTCAAAATGAAAAAGGGGGACACCTTCAACGTCTCGATGCTGCGCGAGGACGCCTTGAGCATCAGCGAGCTGTACTCGGAACGAGGCTATGCCTACGCCGACGTGAACCCCATGACCCAGATCGACGACGAAAATAAAACCGTCGACCTGTCCATTCAGGTGGAGAAGGGCCGCAAGGTCTATGTGGGTAAAATCGAGATTCTGGGCAACGCGCAAACCCGCGATAACGTCATCCGCCGCGAATTCCGCCTCAAAGAGGGGGAACTGTTCGACAGCAAGAAACTCAAGCGCAGCAAGCAGAGAGTCAACAACCTGCAGTTTTTCGAGGACGTGAAGATAGACACCCGCCGCGGGGAAGACCGGGATCTGATCGACGTGGTCACCACCGTGACCGAGCGGCCGACAGGGTCGCTTTCCGTGGGCGCCGGTTTCAGCTCGGTGGAAAACTTCATTTTTACCGCATCCATCAGCCAGAACAACCTGTTTGGCAGAGGCCAGCGTCTGGCCTTCACCACCAGCCTCTCTTCGATTCGCACCGATTTTAACCTGTCGTTCACCGAGCCAAGAATCTTCGACACCGAGATTCTTTTGGGACTCGACGCCTTCAATCGCGACTCCGATTTTATCAGTTTCGATTCCCGCAGCCGCGGCGCAGGCGCCCGGCTCGGCAAGTCCGTCTCCGAGTACGATTGGGTGGGGCTCAACTACCGCTACGAAGACGTGGAGGTGAGCAACGTGGACCCCGCGGATGTCACCGAGTTTCTCAAGAACGAGAATCGGGTGACCAGCCGGATTTCCCCAAGCTACGTCCGGGACACGCGCGATGACTTTTTAAACCCTTCCAAGGGCTGGCGGCATGTGGTACGATTTGAGATTGCCGGCGGGGTTTTAGGGGGCAGCGATTTTTATCGGACCGGCTACGAAGCGACCTATTACCACCCCCTGATCGGCAAACTGGTTGGTGCCCTGCATGCGGAAATCAACCACGCCGAGGGCTATGGCGATGATGAATTGCCGGCGTTTGAGAGGTATTTTATGGGGGGGGCGAACAGCCTGCGAGGCTATACCATCGAGGAAGTGGGCCCCATGAATGCGAGTGGCGACCCCCTGGGTGGCACCCAGTCGTTGCTCTTCAACGTCGAACTCCAATACCCGTTCAGCAAGTCATTTCGAGGCTTTCTCTTCTACGACCGGGGCAACGTGTACGGCGAGGGCACCGACACCAGCCGCACCGCGGAACAATTTGATCTGGCGGAAATGCGGCACAGTGTGGGCGCCGGCATACGTTTTCTCAGCCCCTTCGGCCCCATCGGCTTTTCGTATGGTGTCAAGCTCGATAAGGCTCCGGGCGACAGCAGTGGGGAATTCCACTTCTCGGCGGGTGGCGCGTTCTAAAATCTTTTATCAGGAAGGGATCGAATTCATGCGGGCAAAAGTTTTAAGCGGGTCGAAAATATTATTATTGTCCCTGGTGATTCTGGCCGCGACGGCCCTCACCCTTCCCGGGGCGGCTCAGGCGGAGGATATCAAAATAGGTTTTATTGACCTGCAAAAGGCTATTTCCAGCACCAAGGAATGGAAAAAGAACTTCGCCGCGTTCAAGGAAAGTTTCAAGAAGGAAAAAGACACCATTGCCAAGAAGGAAGAAAAACTCAAGACAATGCTCGATGACCTGAGCAAAAAGAGTTTCGTCCTCGACCCCGAACTCAAAAAGAAAAAAGCCGAGGATCTGAACAAGGAAAAAGTCAGTTTCGAGCGCTATGTGCAGGACAAAAATGCCGAGTTCTCCAGGAAAGAAAAGGAAATGACCTCGAAGATTCTGGATCAGATGCTTGAGGTGGTGCGAAAAGTCGGGCAGGACAAAAAATACACCATGATCCTCGAGCAGAAAGCCCTCCTGTTCCATGACCAGGGGAACGATGTGACCGATCTGGCCATCAAGGCTTATGACAAGCTCTATAATTGAAACTCCGGAAAAATCAAAAACCGGACTTCCTGACACCTGGCCCGGAGAACGTTCTCTCCTCACGAGTGGGTTGCGAAGCGCCTGTGTTTGAGTGCGAAGATTGAGGTAGAAAATGGATATCAACGAAATCAGAAAAATCATCCCGCACCGGTACCCTTTCCTGCTGGTGGACCGCATCATCGAATGCGACATGGAATCGCGGATCGTAGGCATCAAGAACGTCACCACGAACGAGCCTTTTTTTCAGGGGCATTTTCCCGACTTCCCCGTGATGCCGGGCGTCCTGATCATTGAGGCGCTGGCTCAGGTCGGTTGCATTCTGGCGCTGAAGATTCTGAAAATGGAAGGCCATCCGTCGGTCTTTTTTACCGGCATCGATGGCGCCAAATTCCGCCGGCCCGTGGTTCCGGGAGACCAACTCCGTCTTGAGCTGGTCAAAATCAAGCAGCGGGGAACACTGTTCCGGTTTCAGGGCAAGGCCTTCGTGGAAGATCAAATCGCCACCGAGTGCGAGTTGCAGGCCATGCTCGGAAAATAAGACAGGGAACCTTCCTTTAAAAACAGCAGCCTTTTCCCGTAGGTCCGGATTCCGCCGGACACCAGGATCCTTAAAGTGGCCATACATCCTTTGTCAGAGGTCCATCCGAACGCCGTTTTGGCCGAGGGCGTGAGCGTTGGCCCGTTCACCTGCATTGGTCCCGGCGCCGTGATCGGTGAGGGTACCGAGATCGGCCCCGGCGTGTTGATCACCGGACAGACGGTGATCGGTAAGCAGTGCAAGATCTTCCATGGCGCCTCCATCGGGGGCGAGCCGCAGGTGCTGGGCTTCAAGGATGTCCCCTCCGGCGTGGTTATCGGTGACCGAACCACCATTCGGGAGTATGTCACCATCCACCGCTCCATGTACGCCGACGTCAGCACCCGCGTGGGCGACGATTGTCTGTTGATGGCCTACGTCCACATCGCGCACGACTGCGTCATCGGCAACCGGGTGATCATCGTCAACAGCACCGGACTGTCGGGGCATATCGTGGTGGAAGACCGGGCGTTCATCTCCGGCATGGTGGCGATGCACCAGTTCGTTCGCATCGGCAGGCACGCCATGGTCGGCGGGTCGAGCGGCGTCCGCAAGGACATCCTCCCTTACTCGCTGGTGGAGGGTTACCCGGCGCGGCTGGTGAGCCTCAACTCCGTCGGCTTGAGAAGGAGTGACTTCCCGCCGGCGGTGCGATCGGCCATCAAGGAAGCGTTCAAAATCATCCGCGATCCGGGGCTCAACCTGAAGCAGGCGGTCAGGAAAATCGAGCAGGAAATTGAAATGCTGGATGAAATTCGTTATCTTATCGATTTCATCGGAAAATCAACCCGAGGGATCACCACGTGACAGAAAAGATCAGAGCGGGAGTCGTCGGTGTCGGCAAGATGGGGGAATACCATGTCGGTGTTCTTTCGGAAATGCCGCGAGTGGAAATGGCCATGGTGGCGGATGCCAGCGAAGAGCGGGCGCGCACCATCGCCGAGCGGTACGATACAGCGTATTGCACGAATTATCGGGACCTGTTCGAAAAAATCGACGTGGCCGTCGTGGCCGTTCCCACCGCCCTGCATTACGAAGTGGCGCGGGATTTTCTGAAAGCCGGCATTCACGTTCTCCTGGAAAAGCCGTGCGCGAACGACCTGGCGCAGGCGCGGGAATTGTTCAAAATAGCCGCTGAAAATAAACTGACCCTGCACATCGGCCACATCGAGCGTTTCAACGGCGCCGTTCAGGAAATTCACAAGATCGTGAAGGACCCCATTCTGGTTGAATGCAAGCGCATGGGCGCCTTTTCCGAGCGCGTCCGCGACGACGGGGTCATCCTCGATATCATGATCCACGATATCGATATCATCCTGAACCTCATCAAGTCCCGTGTTGTCCGGGTCAACGTGGTGGGCGCCTCGGTGTTCACCGATCGGGACGACCTGGTCACCGCGCAGCTGGAATTTGAAAACGGCTGCCTGGCCAACATCACCGCCAGCCGGGCATCGCAGAACAAGGAGCGCACGCTTTCAGTCACCCAGAAAGACGCCTACGTTCTTCTGGATTATACCGAGCAGGAAATTTACGTTCATCGCGAGGCGTCGTCGGAGCATCAGCTGAGCAAGGGGTCCCTGCGCTACAAGCAGGAATCCCTGGTGCAGAGAATTTTCGTCCACAAGGACAACCCGCTCAAGCTGGAGCTCCAGCATTTCATCGACTGCGCCAAGAACGGCAGCCCGCGCCGCGTGGCGGTGGACAGCGAGCTGTATTCCCTCGAAATCGCACTCGAAATTCTGCGGCTGTTCAATCAGCAGCGTAAGCCGCGGACTCATGAATCCTGACGGTCCCCGGCGGATCGGTCTCATCGCCGGGTCCGGTGGCATCCCCCCTTACTTTGCCGAGAAGGCCCGGGCCGGCGGGCTCCAGCTGGTGAGCATCGGCTTCACCGATGAAATTGCCCGCAAACTTGCGCCCTTTTCCGAGAAAAGTCTTTGCATCGGGCTCGGCCGCGTCGCCAAAATTCTCGATACCTTGAAAGAAGAAAGCGTCCGGGATCTGGTGATTCTTGGCAAGGTGGATAAACGGGTCATCTTCCGGCCGCAGATGTTTGACCTGCGCTCGCTTAAATTTCTCAAGGAAGTTAAAAATAAACAGGATAAGACCTTGCTGGTCGGGGTTATCGAGGAGCTGGAAAAAGAGGGCTTCAAGGTGCTGGACCAGCGCGAGCTGCTGGGGGAAATCTATCCCGCGAAAGGCGTGCTTTCCCGCCGCCAGCCCAGCCCCGCAGAGAGGGAAGACATCGAATTCGGTTTGCCCATCGCAAAAAAAATGGCCGACATGGAAATCGGCCAGACCCTCATCGTCAAGGACAAGACCGTGATCGCGGTGGAGGCGGTGGAAGGGACCGATCAGGCCATCCGCCGCGGTTCGGAGCTTGCCCGCGGCGGTTGCGTGGTGGTCAAAGTGAGCCGAACCGGTCAGGATTACCGCTACGACAGCCCCGGCGCGGGCCCGGACACCCTCGAGAGCCTCGTCGCCGGGGGCGCATCGGTGCTGGCGTTGGAAGCCGGCCGTGTCATGCTGGTGGATGAGGCCGAAGTGGTGCGGCGCGCCGACGAAGCGGGGATATCGGTGATCGCGGTCTGATTTTCCCGGCCCCCTTATTTCTGGAGAGCCAGAGCATGCACGACCCTAACCCTCAATTTCTCGTCGTGGCCGGGGAAGCCTCGGGCGATCTTCACGGCAGCAGCCTGGTTGCGGCCTTGAAGCAACATTTTCCTTCCGCCGGGTTTACCGGCATGGGCGGAACGCGCATGCGCAAGGAGGGCGTGAAGACCCTCTTCGATATCGAGCGCATGGGCGCGGTGGGCCTTGTCGAGGTGCTGGGGGAGCTGCCGCACCACCTGAAAGTTTACAGGAACCTCGCCCGCGAAATTGCCAGCGGCCGCTATGACGCGGTTCTCCTCATCGATTACCCCACCCTCAACCTGCGCCTGGCCCGCTGCGGCCGGCAGGCGAACACGCCGGTGTTTTTTTTCATCAGTCCCCAGGTCTGGGCCTGGCGCAAGGGCCGCATCCGGAAAATACGCGAGTGGGTGACCCGCATGTTTGTGGTGCTGCCCTTCGAGGAGCCCATGTACCGGGAAGCGGGGGTGGACGCCGAGTTTCTCGGCCATCCCTTCATGGACCAGGTGAAACCGGCGCTGACGCGGGAAGAAGCGTTCCGGGAATTCGGCCTCGACCCCGGCCGCAAAACCATTGGCATTTTGCCGGGAAGCCGGAAAAACGAAATCGAATCGCTGCTCACCGTCATGATTGAAGCCGCCCATGAAATCAGACGCGAAATTAAGGATTGCCAGTTCGTCCTCCCCATTGCCGATTCGGTTCCGCCCGAGCTGATTCACGCGAAACTGGGCGAGAACCCGCTGGGGATTCGTGCGATTCCGGGCAAGGCGCACGAGGTCATGAACCATGCCGATTTTCTCATCATCGCTTCCGGCTCGGCCACCCTGGAGGCGGGCCTGCTCGGTTGCCCCATGGTCCTGGTGTACAAGCTGCATCCCCTCACCTACTGGGTGGCGAAAAAACTGGTGAAGACCCCGTTCATCGGCCTGGTCAACCTGGTTGCCGGCGAGGGAGTGGTGCCCGAGCTCATCCAGGAGCAGGTGACGGCGAAAAACATCGCGGCCCGGGCCCTGGAAATCCTCCGCGACGAAGAAAAAAAACAGGCGGTGCGTCAGCGGCTCCTCAAGATCCGCGAGAAGCTGGGAGAGCCGGGCGTCATGCCCCGGGTGGCCGCGAGCATCGCACGGGCCCTGGGCGCAAGCCATGATCATGAAAAGATTTCTCATTGAGCGAGTCCTTCCCCGCCTTCTGTGCGGGGTGTTACGCCTCTGGTGCCTCACCCTGCGCGTGCGCCGGATCAACCCCGAAAACGAAGACCGCGTCTACAGCCTGCCGGGGCGTTTCATTCTCACCCTGTGGCACGGGCGCATTTTCTACCTGTTTTATCACCTGAGAAACCATCCCGATTACCACCTGCTCATCAGCCCGAGCCGCGACGGAGAATTCCTCGCCCGCCTGGCGATCCTGATGGGCTATTCGGTGATCCGCGGTTCATCGTTCAAAAAAGCGGTCCCCTCCGCCCGCTCCCTGATCAAGGTGCTGAACAAGGAAGAGAGAATCATCATGATTGCCGATGGTTCCCGGGGACCCAGGCAGAAAGCCCAGGCGGGTTCGCTGCAGATCGCCGGGATCACAGGTGCCCCATTGATTCCAATGACTTATGGAGCCAGCCGCCGCCATGTATTCGGCAGTTGGGACCGCTTCGTTCTGCCCCTGCCTTTTTCCCGTGTGACGGTGAATTTTGGCGAGCCGCTCCACCTCCCTCCACGCATGGACGAAGCCACCCTGCAAGAGAAACAGGCCGAGCTTGAAAACGCCCTCAACAGGCTGACCGAAGAGAGCGAATAAGGGCCCCATTTCGCCTCATTTTGGCCCAGAATTTTCAGTGAATGCCCATAAAAAGGGCATTTTCTCTCCTTTAAAAGGCCTGCCCGGTTATGCTATAGTCCATGAGGTTAAAAACCCCAAGAAACATAAGGGCTTAGGGGAGTATTGCCGTTTGTGCGCCGCGCTCGCGGTTGGCATGAATATTGAATTTGAATGACTGCAAGGCTTGGCATAAGAGGTGCCAAAAGAGCAAGGTCGGCCGATTTGTTGAGTCGGCCCGGGCGGTAGATTTTCCGGCAGGGCCCCGGCCGCGCAGGACGGGCCGTCTGAGCCCGGCGGGCCGCAGGCGAAGGCTTGGGGCCAGGGAAGGCAAACCCATTTCGCGGAAAAAGTGATCACGGGAGAAAGAACTTTATGAAGAAGGTTGAAGCGATCATCAAGCCATTCAAGTTGGATGAAGTTAAAGATAAATTGAATGAAATCGGCGTCAAGGGAATCACCGTTAGCGAGGTGAAAGGGTTCGGGCGCCAGAAGGGGCATACCGAATTGTACCGTGGGGCGGAGTACGTGGTCGATTTTCTCCCGAAGATCAAACTGGAAATCATCGTGAGCGATGGCCAGGTGGAGGATGCCATCAATACCATCATCCAGGCGGCGCAAACCGGGAGAATCGGCGATGGCAAGATTTTCGTGACCGACCTGGTCGACACCATCCGCATTCGCACCGGCGAACGCGGCGAAGACGCGATCTGAAAAAAAATCCCCGGCGGATGTTTGCCGGAGCGGCGCTTATTGAAAAAATCATTGCCCGCTTCGCGTGCGGCCGGGAGCGGTTCCAGACCCAACTCACACGTGTTTAAGAAACATTTTTTACATATTTTCAGCAAAAATAAACAGCCGATCAACAATTAACAAATTTGGAGGAGAGCTCAATGAGCCCCAAGGAAGTCGTAGATTTTGCAAAAAAGAATAACGCGAAAATAGTGGATATAAAGTTCATGGACCTTTTGGGGACGTGGCAGCATTTCTCCGTGCCGGTCAGCGAACTGGTGGAGCATCTGTTCGATGAGGGCCTGGGTTTCGACGGCTCCAGCATCCGTGGCTGGCAGGCCATCAACGCCAGCGACATGCTCGTCATGCCCGATTCCACCACCGCCGTCATCGACCCCTTCATGTCCGTCCCCACGGTGAGCCTGATCGGCAACATCGTCGAGCCCATCACCAAGGAAAAATACACGCGCGACCCGCGCAACATCGCGCAGAAAGCCGAAGCGTACCTCAAGTCCACCGGCATCGGCGACACCGCGTACTTTGGCCCGGAGGCGGAGTTTTTCATATTCGACGACGTGCGCTACGAGGTCAACCAGCATAACTGTTTCTACGAGGTCGATTCGTCCGAAGGCGCCTGGAACACCGGGCGGGACGAGGGCCCCAACCTCGGCTACAAACCGCGGCCCAAGGAAGGTTACTTCCCCGTGTCTCCGACCGACAGCCTGCAGGACATCCGCACCGAGATGATGATGCTCATGGAGCAGGTGGGTCTCTCCATGGAGTGCCATCACCACGAAGTGGCCACAGGCGGCCAGTGCGAAATCGACATGCGCTTCGCTCCGCTCGTCAAATGCGCCGACAACCTGATGTGGTTCAAGTACATCGTTAAAAATGTCGCACGCAACCATAACAAGACGGCGACCTTCATGCCGAAGCCGATCTACGGCGACAACGGCTCGGGCATGCACGTGCATCAGAGCATCTGGAAAGACGGGAAACCCCTGTTCGCCGGCAACGGTTATGCGGGTTTTAGTGAAATAGGAATGCATTACATCGGCGGTATCCTCAAGCACTCCCGCGCCCTGTGTGCTTTCGCGGCGCCCACCACCAACTCGTACAAGCGGCTGGTCCCTCATTACGAGGCCCCGGTCAACCTGGCGTATTCCAGCCGCAACCGCAGCGCGTCGCTCCGCATTCCCATGTATTCGCCGAGCCCCAAGGCCAAGCGGCTGGAAGTGCGCTACCCCGATCCGTCCTCCAACGGCTATCTGGTCTTCGCGTCCATGCTGATGGCGGGCCTCGATGGTATCGAGAACAAGATCGACCCGGGCGAGCCGCTGGACAAGGACATCTACGCCCTCGGGCCGGAGGAGCTGGCGAACATTCCCACCCTGCCGCACTCCCTCGAAGAATCGATGGCTGCCCTTGAAGAGGATCACGACTTTCTCCTGAAGGGAGACGTGTTCACCCAGGACGTGATCGACCGGTGGATCAGCTACAAGCGGGAAAACGAGATCAGCAAGATCCGCCTGCGCCCGCACCCGCTGGAGTTTCACATGTATTACGATGTCTGATTCACAGGCAGTTGTTCGTAAGCGATAGAGTCCATGACGCCCCCTGGGAAAATTTTCCCAGGGGGTTTTTTTAGCGCCGGGGTTTTTCTTTAAGGCCCGGAAGCTGCAGGCGGCTTTGCATTTATTAAGAAACGAAATTCCTTTAAGCGCGTGAATATACCGATCCTTCAGGTTGATGCCTTCACCCCCGTGCCCTTTAAAGGTAACCCCGCCGCGGTGTGCCTGCTTGAAGAGCCGGCGGAGGCGGTGTGGATGCAGAACCTCGCGGCGGAGATGAATCTGTCGGAGACCGCTTTCGTGGTCCGGCAAGGCGAGGACTTCGGCCTGCGATGGTTCACCCCCACCACCGAAGTCGACCTTTGCGGCCACGCCACACTGGCCAGCGCGCATGTCCTGTGGGAGGAAGGTTGGTTGAAGCGGGAGCAGGGGGCCCGGTTCCACACCCGGAGCGGTGTGCTTGGCGCGCGTTTTCAGTCCGGTTGGATTGAGATGGATTTTCCTGCTAAAATCGCCGAAACCGTCCCGCCGCCCGAGGGCCTGCTTGGCGCCCTGGGAGTCCTGGAGGCGGAGGAAGTGCGGTTCAACGGAGCGGACTATCTCGTGGTGCTGAACTCCGCTGAACGCCTCAGGCAAATCTCGCCCGATGCCGGCCGGCTTAAAACCGTGGCCGCGCGTGGCTGCATCGTGACCGCGCCCGCGGGCGGGACGGACTACGATTTCCTGTCGCGGTTTTTCGCTCCCCGGGTGGGCATCGAGGAAGACCCCGTGACGGGTTCCGCGCACTGCGCTCTCGGTCCTTACTGGGCCGCCCGTCTGGGCAAAACCACGCTGACCGGTTATCAGGCCTCGTCACGAGGGGGCGTTGTGCGAGTCTCCCTCTCCGGCGGCGGAGTCATTCTCGCCGGGCAGGCGGTGACCGTGACGCGGGGGCACTGGGCCGCCCCGCCTCCCTGAAAAAGGGCTGTGTGAACAACTAAAAAACATTTCCAGCGGACAACCCCCATGATTCCAACACCCGAACTCATCGCATGCCTGCACCGCCAGAGCCCCTGGGAGCCGCGTTTCAAAGAAGCCCTCCAAGGCTTTACCGATCCTAAAAAGGCCTGGAACCTTTTGAGCGACCTGGCAGGTCAGGTAAATTTTACCGGACTGTTTCCAGGCTTTTTTTCGTCCTTTTTAGTCCGGCTGGCGGGTTCCTACAACGCCGACATGGCGCTCGCCAATTTCCACCGCTTTTCTGAGAAGATCAGCGATAAGAATTATCTCTACACCCTCCTCACCGATTCCCCCGATCTTGCCGAGGCCCTCGTGGCCCTTTTTTCCGGCAGCCAGGTGTTGACCGACACCCTGCTTAAAACCCCGTCTCATATCGATTGGCTGAAAATCCCGGAAACCCTGAACCGGGTCAAACCGAAAGACCGGCTCATGCGGGATTTTCATGAAATGGCCAAGGATCGCCGCCTGGGCCCGGAGGCGCCTGCGTTGCTCAGGCGGTTCAAGAAAAGGGAATACATCCGCATCGGCCTGCGCGACCTCCTCGGAAAAGTGACCATGCAGCAAACGGTGGAGGACCTGTCCAACCTCGCCGATGTGTGTCTGCAGGCGGCCTACGAATACGCCGATGCCGAATGCAACAAAAAGTACGGCACACCTTATTATGAGGACGCGGACGGCAACTGGCATAAATGCGAATTCGCCGTTCTGGGCATGGGAAAGCTCGGCGGCTGCGAGCTCAACTACAGCTCCGACATCGATCTGATCTACATCTACACCTCGAGCAAGGGAGAAACCCGGAAGGACGGAGAGTTCCCCGAGTCTCAGATCGGGCTCAGCAACCACGAATACTTCACCAAGCTTGGGGTATTGCTCACCAAGACCATCCACGAGATCACCTCGGAGGGCAACGTCTTTCGCGTGGACCTCAACCTGCGGCCGGAGGGGCAAAGCGGGGAAATCGTCAATTCCCTGGTCAGCTGCGAAATCTACTACCAGTCCTGGGGCAGGACCTGGGAGCGCCAGGCGCTGATCAAGGCACGGGTGTCGGCGGGCAGCCAGGCGCTGGGCGAAGAATTCTTCAACATGGTCGAGCCCTTCATCTACCGGCGCAGCCTCGATTTTTCGGCGGTCGAGGAAATCAAAGCCATGAAGACCAAGATCAACCTCAGCCTGAAGGGAAAGAAAGCGGCCAATGAAGACATCAAGCTGGGCTTTGGCGGAATTCGCGAGGTGGAATTCATTGTCCAGGGGTTTCAGCTGCTGTTCGGCGGGCGGGACAAAAGCCTCAGGGTGTCCAACACCCTGAGGGCCATTCGCAAGCTGCGAGAGCTGGGGTTTTTGGCGGCCGAGGACGCGGCCCGGCTGAAGGAAGCCTATATTTTCCTGCGCAACCTGGAGAACCGTGTCCAGATTTCCTTCGGCCTGCAGACGCACCACCTGCCGAAAGACCCAAGCCAGCTTCCCGTCCTCGCACGCAAAATGAAAATCTCCGCCGACACACCCGAAAAACTCGTTGCCGGGCTGATGGAAGCCTTCGACGTACACCGGCAGTTTGTGGGAGCCATGTTTGCCGGTCTGTTTGTCGACGAGCAGAAAAAGGCCGCCGCCGAAACCACGTCGAGGCAATGGGAGCAGGCGCAATCCAGCGTGAAGACGCTGACGCCCGAACATCTGGAGGGCATTCCCTTTCGTGATGCCAAACGGGCCTTCCGTTTTCTTGAGATGTTGCGCGACGGGCCGCAGTTTTCCCATCCGACCGAAAAAAGCACCAAGGATTTCTACAACATTCTGCCCCGGCTTCTGGACCGTTGCACCGAGCTTCCCGACCCCAACCAGGCGGTGGAGAACCTGGTCAAGTTCCTTGAAAAAAGCGGCGCGCGGGATTCGTACCTGGGCCTGCTGGCCAGCAACGTCAAATTTCTTGAACTGCTTCTCATTCTGTTCGGCAGCAGCGATTTTCTCTCCGATACCCTCATCAGGCAACCGGGCCTGGTGGACGTGCTGATCGATATGGAATCGATCTATCGCTTCAAACCGCCCGAGAAAATCGACGAAGAATTCAGGCGCGGTCTGGCTTCGGCAAAGACCCTGGAGGCGAAAAAGATCTATCTGCGCCGGGCCAAGCAGGGAGAGGAACTGCGTATCGGAGTTCGCTACCTCATCAAAGAGGCGGACCTGGTCGGCACCCTGGCCGACTTGTCCCACCTGGCCGGTGTTTTTCTCCAGGTGGCCCTCGACATCGCCTGCGATGAGCTCAATAAAAATTCGGAAACGCCGCTTCCAAACGATTTCGCTATCTTAGGCCTTGGAAAACTCGGCGCGTCGGAAATCAACTTCGGGTCCGATCTGGACATTGTCTACGTCTACGAAGAGCCCGGCGAGGAAAGCCTCTCCCTGCCCGAGGAAGAAGTGTTGGCGCATTACATCGGCCTGTCGCAGCTCATCTATCAGCTCGCTTCGGAGATGACTCCGGCAGGCATCGGCTACAAGATCGATACCGACCTTCGCCCGGAAGGCAGCCGCGGCGTTCTGGTGCATTCGGTGAAAACCTATGAAACCTATTTCAGGGACCGCGCCAGGATCTGGGAGCAGCAGGCCATGACGCGCGCCCGCTTCGTCGCCGGGAAGCCGGATCTTGGCGCGCGCTTTCTTGCGGTGTCGCAAGCCTTCACCTACCGGAAAAAGCTGGACTACGGATCGTTGATCGAAATCTCCCGCCTCAGGGAGCGCATGGAGAAGGAACTATCCAAGGAGGAGACCAAGGGTAAAAATGTTAAACTGGGCTATGGCGGGCTGGTGGACATCGAATTCACCTTGCAGATTCTTCAGCTCATGCACGGCTACAAGCACCCCCGCCTCAAAAGCACCTCCACCCTGAAAGTGCTTGGCCTGCTTTCCGACTTTGGCATCCTGTCTCCCGATGCCGCGGACGAACTCAGAAACAATTATCTATTTCTGCGTAACCTGGAATGCGCACTCAGGCTTCTCGCGCAACGGTTCGGCAACCATCTGCCGAAAGACACGGAGGACCTTGCCGCCCTTGCCCGGTTGCTTGGCTATCGCGAGGCCAGCCAGGAGGCGCTCGCCGCAAAACTGCAGGATGACTATAAGCAGACGACGGACAAGGTGAGGGCGTTCTACAGCAGGAACCTGGATAATCTGCTCAGGACCTCGCTTTAGTTCAGGACGATCTCTAGCGTTTTACCGGCTGGGAGGGGGAGAGAAAGGACGCGGCGGATATTTTTTCCAGCGGCGCGCTGATGGGCAGGACGACGGTGAACACCGAACCCTTGCCGGGCTGGCTTTTCACCTCGATATCTCCCTGGTGGATTTTAACGATGCCGTAACTCGTCGAAAGCCCCAGGCCGGTTCCCTTGACCGCGGGTTTGGTGGTGAAAAAAGGGTCGAAAATACTTTGGACATTGTCCGGGACGATTCCCTGGCCGGAGTCGCGGATTGCGATGCGGACGGAATGGGCATCGTGTTCGGTGGTGAGGGTGATCGCCCCCCCGCCATTCGGAATTGCTTCTTCGGCATTTTGCAGCAGGTTGAGAAAAACCTGGCGAATCTGGTCGGGCACCGCGTTGATCGTTGGCATCGAGGGGGAGTAAACCTTCTCGAGGCGGATGCGGCGTTCCTTGAGTTTTCGATGGATGAGCATGCACATTTCGTCCAGCGCTTCGTGGATGTCCATGGTGAGAACAATGCCCGAGGAAGGGCGGTTGAATTCCTGCAGCTTGCTGATGAGTCCGGCGACTCGCTGACACTCCTTGATCGCCAGGTTCACAAAGCCCTTGTGTTTTTGATCTATCGTGGTCAGCCCCTGAACCTTCTCGAGTACATTCCGGATGCCGTAAATCGGGTTATTGAATTCGTGCGCGATGGTGGCCGCCAGTTTGCCGATAGCGGATAATTTTTCCACGTGAATCACCCGGTTGTGGATCGCCTGCAATTCAGCGGTGCGCTTGGTGACCAGTTCCTCCAGGTGGTCGCGGTAGCTTTCCAGTTCCCTGTTCGCTTGCTTGCGCTCGTCGATGTTCTCATACATCGCGATGATGTAAAGCGCGGCGCCATTCTGCTGCCGTATAACGGTGAGCGTCATATTGATCCAGAAAACCCGGCCGCTTTTGTGGATGTAGCGCTTTTCCAGCTTGAAGAAAGGCATTTTCCCGTCCATCAGGTCCACGGTCAGCCTCTCTGAGTTGGCGCGGTCGTCCTGGTGTGTCAGGTCGAGGCAGGCCCTGCCGCGTAATTCCTCCTCGTTGTAACCGGTCATCGTGCACAGCGCGGCGTTGGCGCTCACGAAACATCCCTCGGTATCGAGCACCGCCATGCCCAGCGGGCCGGCCTCGAAAATTTTCCGGAAGCGTTCCTCGCTTTCCCGCAAGGCCTGTTCCGAGCGCTGGGACTCGATGGCGATTCCGGTGAGATGAGCGATGGATTCGATCAACTGTATTTCTGCCTCGGAAGGCCGGCGGGGTTCGGGGAAATACAGACAAAGCGTCCCGAGCACCTTGCCCGCGGAAGAGCGGATCGGGTTGGACCAGAAGGCGCGGAACCCCTGCGCCGCCGCCACGGGCCGGAAGGCCGCCAGTTGTGGGGTTGCGTCGATATCGTCTACAATCACCGATTCGTTCAGGAAAGCCGCCCGGCCGCACCCCCCCGAATTGGATTGGATAGGCTCTCCGTCGATGATATTAGTGAAGGATTTATCGAAACTGGGGGCGGAGCCTAAACGGAGAGTTCTCTTCGCGGCATCGACGAGCAGGATGGAACCGCGTACCCGGTTTAGCTGGTATTCAATGGTGAGGATCAGCGTATCGAGAATTTGCCTAAGAGGTCGCCCCTTGGCCAAAGCCTCGAGAACGCGGTTCTGGCCGCGGGTCATGGCTTCGACACGCCTGCGGTGGGTGACTTCTTTCCAAAGCCGCTCTTCGAGAGCCGATGCGGAAGGCGCGTTTCGTGGCATTGGAGTGGCCATTATTCCGTGCATTCGAGCCATGGCGGAAGTGATGGCCCAGCTCAGTGAATCGCCCGTAAGCGAACCCGCATCGATATAATCCTGCGCGCCCAGACGAAACGCCAGGGCGGCTTGATCCTTATCCCGGGTCTCTCCGAGAATCACCACGCCAACATCGGGGAAAGCCTCCTGGAGCCGGCTGAGCTCCGCGGGCATGGGAGAGCCTGAAAGGGCCAGGAGGACGATATCGAATGGACGCCGCGTCAGGCGATCGAGGCCGTGCGAAAGGTCCGGGGAGGTCTCAAGCGAAAAGATCTCTTCCGCCTCATCGAGCAACGCCTTCACCCGTGCCGCCCGGTTTGCCTCGGCGTCGATCAACAGCACGCGGTAGTCTTGCGGCCTGTGGGGGCGGGAGGGTTCCTGGTTCATGGGGTGTCCGAGTCCTGGGGGCGTGAGGTGCTGCCTGATTCTTCAGCGCCCCTGTGAGTCCGTGCAAAATTGGATCAAGCCTTTTATAGCATACGCCCCGGCGGAGGGGGGAGATAAAATGCCGGAAAAGCCGGGGTGGCGAGGAGGGTGAGGAAAAAATATCCCCGTGGGGATGAAGCCCCGCCTGGGCGGGGTCTGGGTCAGGAGGCGTCCTTCTTTTTCCCAAAGGCGTTCAACTTGTATTCGATGCTGTCGGTCAGCGCCTGCCAGCTCGCTTCGATGATATTTTCCGACACGCCCACAGTGCCCCATTTTTGCTGATTGTCGCCCGATTCGATGAGGACGCGGGTGTTGGCCCGGGTGCCTTTTTTCTCGTCGAGAATGCGCACCTTGTAGTCGAACAGGTGGACGTCTTCCAATTCGGGATAAAATTTGGTGAGGGCTTTCTTGATGGCCTTGTCCAACGCATTGACCGGGCCGGAGCCCTCGGCGGCGGTGACTTCCTGCACCCCGTTGACGCTGATTTTAACGGTGGCCTCTGAAATCGGCTCGCTGTCGCCCTGCCGTTTTTCGATGATGACTCGAAACCCGAGAAACTCGAAAAAGACTTCTTTTTCGCCGAGCGCGTCGCGCATCAAAAGTTCAAAGGAGCCCTCCGCGCCCTCGTACTGGTAGCCGAGGTTTTCCGAGTGCTTCAGCGTGTCGAGGATCTTGCGGATCTTCGGGTCGCTGCTGTCGATATCGATGCCGTATTCCTTCGCTTTGTAGATGATGTTGCTTTTCCCCGAAAGGTCGGACACGAGGATGCGCCGCCGGTTGCCGACGATTTCCGGCTCGATGTGCTCGTAGGTTTGCCGGTTTTTCTGAATGGCGCTCACGTGCACGCCCCCCTTGTGGGCGAAGGCGCTTTGCCCCACGTAGGGCTGGTGGTTCCAGTGCGCCCGGTTGGCCAGTTCGTCGACGAACGAGGACACTTCTTTGAGGCGCTTCATCTGCTCGTCGGAAATGCAACCGAGGTCCATCTTCAGTTTCAGGTTGGGGATGATGGAGATGAGGTTGGCGTTGCCGCAGCGTTCGCCGATGCCGTTGACAGTTCCCTGAACCTGCCGGACGCCCGCCTGCACCGCGGCCAGGGCGTTGGCGACGGCGAGCTCGGAATCATTGTGGGTGTGGATGCCGAGCGGCACCCGAACCTCTCCCTTGATTGCGTCGATGATGCGAGTGATCTCCGAAGGCAGCGAGCCGCCGTTGGTGTCGCACAAAACCACCCAGTCGGCGCCGGCGGCCTCGGCCTCCTTGATGACTTTCACGGCGTAGCCGGGGTTGCTCTTGTAGCCGTCGAAAAAATGTTCGGCGTCGAACATCACCTCCGCGCAGTGCTTCTTGAGATGGCTCAGGCTGTCCGCGATCATGCGCAGGTTTTCATCCTGGTCGGTGGAGAGGGCCTCGCGCACGTGCAGATCCCAGGTTTTTCCGAAGATGGTCACCGCGGCCGTGTTCGCCCGGAGCAGGTGCTGGATGTTGGGATCGTCCTCCACCTTTTTGCCGGGATAGCGGGTGCTGCCGAACGCGGTGATTTTAGCCTGGCGGAACGTGACGCGCCCCACGCGTTCGAAAAATTCGATGTCGCGGGGGTTGGACCCCGGCCAGCCGCCTTCGATGTAGTGCATGCCGAGCTCGTCGAGCTTGTGGGCGATGCGGATCTTGTCCTCCACGGTGAAGGTGATGTCCTCCGACTGGGAGCCGTCCCTGAGCGTGGTGTCGTAGAGGCGGATGGATTCCATTCTCATGGGCTCTTCTTCTGCGCCGGGCCGTTCGCTTCGGCAGGCGCCGTCTTCATGTCGAAGGCGTCGTGCAGGGCGCGAACCGCAAGCTCGGTGTATTTGCTGTCGATGATGCACGAAACGCGGATCTCGGAAGTGCTGATCATCAGGATATTGATGTTTTCGTCGGACAGCGTGCGGAACATCCTGGCGGCGATGCCCGAATGGCTGCGCATGCCCTCTCCGACGATGGAGATCTTCGAGATGTTGGAATCCGAAATCAGGTTTTCGGGTTTGAACTGGTGCGCTGTTTTCTTCATCACCTCCAACGCCTCCTGAAGGTGATCGGTGTCGAGGGTGAAGGAGATGTCGGCGTGTCCCTCGGCGCTGACGTTCTGGATGATCATGTCCACCGAGATGGCCGCCTCGGCCAGCGCGTCGAAAATTCCGGCGGCAATCCCCGGCTCGTCGGGCACGCCGCGAAGGGTGACTTTCGACTGATTTTTCTGGTACATGATTCCCGAAACCAGGGGACGTTCCATGCTTGGGTTTTCTTCGCAGATCAAAGTGCCCTCCTCGTTGTTGTATGAGGACCGAACGACCAGGGGCATTTTATATTTCTTGGCCACTTCAACGCAGCGAATTTGCAATACTTTCGCCCCCAGGCTGGCCATTTCAAGCATTTCTTCATAATACACCACATCCAGCTTGCGCGCATCGGCGACCATGTTGGGGTCGGTCGTGTAGACGCCGTCCACATCGGTGTAGATTTCGCAGAGCTCGGCGCCCATCGCGACCGCCACTGCCACCGCCGACGTGTCGGACCCGCCCCGACCCAGTGTGGTCACGTCCCCCTTTTCGCTGATGCCCTGAAACCCCGCGACCACGACGACGTGGCCTTCCTCGATAAGCTGTTTCGCCCGCGTGGCATTGATGTGCTTGATGCGGGCGCGGGTGTGGGAGTTGTCGGTGACCAGCCCGATCTGCCGTCCGGTCATGGAGACCGCCGGGCAGCCCAGGGCGTTGAGCGCAATGGTGAGCAGGGCGGCGGAGATGCGTTCGCCGGAGGACAGCAGCAGGTCGATCTCGCGCCGTTCGGGGCGGTCCGAGATTTCCCGCGCCATCCGGAGCAGCTTGTCGGTTTCGCCCGCCATGGCGGAGACGACCACCATTACTTCTTTTCCCGTCTTTTGCACCTCGGCGATGCGGCGGGCCACGTTCTGGATGCGTTCGATAGTGCCGACGGACGTGCCGCCGTATTTCTGTACAATCAGTCCGGTCATTGAATTTGGTTGTTAAAAAAAGCCTCCATCAGGGCAGGGCCGTCCTGGAAGCGGTTTTCGCCCGATTGAAGGATCTGTTCATCAAATTTTTCACGGTTCCCGCTTGTTTCTCCGGCAGGAACGACCAGGAAGGGAACAGGGTCACGGCTGTACTTCATCAGCACCACCGAGGCCATGTGGTTGACGGCAACCAGCGTCCGGACATCGCCCCGCTGGCGAGCGCCCTCGAGAAGGGGCCCGACAAGCTCGCGATCGATGTCTTCGATGGTGAGGATTTTATCGTCGAGGCTGCCTTTGAGCGAGACCTCTTCGGCGCCGCCCACATGCACGTAAACGACGTCGGCGTGGTCCAGCTCGCCGAGGGCGGCTTTCACCTTGCCGGCGTAATTGGTGTCGGCGAAACCCGTCGCGCCGTCCACCTCCACCACGTTCATTCCCGCCGAGCGGGCCATGCCCTTGAGCAGAACCGAAGCGGTGACCACCGATCCGCGCAGGCCGAACTTGTCCTTAAAGGAGGGCAGGTTCGCGGGCCGGCCGTTCCCCCACAGCCAGATGCTGTTCACCGGGTCTTCGCCGCGGGCTTTCCTCTGCCGGTTGTAGGCGTGGTTGTGCAGGATGATCTGCGACTGGTTCATGATGTAAACCAGTTCCCGGCCTTCTTCTCCCGCTGGCATGTACTGACGGATGCCCTCGCCCACGAGTTCGTTGGGCGGCGACAGCGGGTTCATGAGCGGCGCGCTCTTGACCACCATCAGGTTGTGATAGCCCGAACCCGCGTAAAACCGCACGGGAGCGTCGACCACCTGTTCCTCAAGCGCTTGCAGGAGGACCTTGGCGTCCGTGTCGGCCAGGTGACCGGCGGTGAAATCCTTCATGACCATGTCGTTGTGGCTGGACTGCAGGTTGACGAAATCCAGACACAGGGGAATCTCTCCCTCGTGCAGCGGGACGCCGAGGGCGGCCGCCTCGAAAAATGCGGGCCCCGCGTGGTGGAGCTTCGGGTCGTAGCCGAGCAGCGACAAAAAGGAGACATCGCTGCCGGGCTGGAAATCGTCGGGAATGGACGTGAACGACCCGGCCCGGCCTTCCTTCAGGCTGCGGTCCAGGGCCGGCGTATCCGCAAGCTCCAGGGGGGTTCGATTGTCCCTTTCCGCACACGGCCGGTCGGTCAGGCCGCTTGCGATGATCACCAGATGTTTCATGTTTCGGGGGTTCAAGCGTGAGTGTAAAAGGTTTTCTGAATTATAGCCTATCCTGTAAAAATTGACAGGCAGAAATCGATTTTTACGCGGCTCCCTCTTCGGCATAAACCCTGAAGTTGATGTGCGGGAACAGGTTGTTCCGTTCCTCGATTTCGGTCAGCCACGCCGTATCGAGCTGCCCGCTTTCAAGGTCGCGGTGCAGCCGGTCGAAGCGGCTCAGATGGGTCTTGGTGCGTTTGACGGCGTATTCCACCATGGTGCCGGAAGTCATGATGAACGCCCAGTCGCTGGCCTGCGCCGCCAGAAGCTCGCGCGCGGCCTGGTTCAAGGCGCGCTCGGGCAGGCCGACGGCGTTTCTGTGCCGACGGGCCAGGGCCACCATGCGTTCGGCCGCCTTGTGCAGGTGGGGGTAGATCCATTCGTTCTTCTCGCCCAGCCAGTATTCGTGGTAGCCCTTGTAGCCCCAGCTCGATTCGGCGGGCTGCGTCACCTGGTTGGTGGGGTGCATTTTCAGGTAGGACAGCGGCGTGGTCAGCCGCAGCGTGTCCTGATCGTAGGCGATTTTCCGGATGAGGAAGTTGAGCCATTCAGGACCCTCGAACCACCAGTGGCCGTACAGCTCCGCATCGTAAGGCGCGACGACGATGGGCGGGGACTGCATGCGGCCGGAGAGGTGCTCGACCTGCTTTTCCCGGTTGAACATGAAATGGCCCGCGTGCAGGGCGGCCTTGTTGAGGGCGTCCGCCGGCCTGTAAGGCTCCTTGTGGTCCCCCGGACCGGTGATGCGGTAGTATTTGAAGCCCGTGCGCTTTCGTTCGCCGGTGGAGGCGATGTAGGGGCGGATGTAGTCGTAATCCAGGTCGAAGCCGATGTCGCGGTAGTAGTCGCGGTAGTCGTAGTCGCCGGGGTAGCCCTCGCGCGCGCTCCACACCTGCTTGGAGGATTCCACGTCCCGGCCGAAGGCGGCGACGCCGTTCGGGCAGTACACCGGCGCGAAGACGCCGTATTTAGGCCGCGGCGACGCGTTCAGGACGCCGTGCGTGTCGGTGAAGAAAAAACGGATGCCCGCCTCCTCGAGATATTTCTCGATGCCGGGCACGTAGCCGCACTCCGGCAGCCAGATGCCCCGGGGCTTGCGGCCCAGGAAGCGCTGGTGGGTGCGTGCCGCCACCTGGATCTGTGCGCGGACGGCGGCCGGGGTGAGGTTCATCAGCGGCAGGTAGCCATGCGTGGCGCCGCAGGTGACGATCTCGAGGTGTCCGCTGTCCTGAAAGCTCAGGAAAGCGCGGATGAGGTCGTTCTGGTAGCGGTTGACGAACAGTTCCCGCGCTTGGGTGAGACGCCAGTGGTACATTCGCGCAAGCTCCTGGAACGCTGGTTCGGTGCGCGTACGGTCCACCTCTTTGCAGGAAAGCTCGATGGAGCGGTCGAGAAAGCGCCGGTAGCGGCTCTGCAGAAGCGGGTCGGCGAGCATCGAAAGGAGCGTCGGGGTGAGCGTGAGGGTGAGTTCGAACGGCACCTCGTCCCTTCGCAAGCCTTCAAACACGCTGATGAGCGGCAGATAGGTTTCGGTGATGGCCTCGAACAGCCAGTCCTCTTCAAGAAATTCCGGGTACTCCGGGTGTCTCACGTATGGCAGGTGCGCGTGCAGGACGAGAGCGAGATAACCTTTAACAGGGCCGGTCATGAGGACACCTCCGATTTGCCGTTTTTACGGATGATTTCGGGGAC
>QJZQ01000228.1 GCA_003246675.1 Nitrospirota bacterium
GTCATCCTCGCTGTGCTGCCGCTTTTAAGCACCGGCTGGGTGGACCCGGATACCCTCATCGCCGACTGCAAGTCGGGCGTCTCCGGTGCCGGACGAAAGCTCTCCGTGGGCACCCATTTCCCGGAATGCAACGAGGCGGTTTCGGCGTACAACCTGGGCCGGCACCGGCATACCCCTGAAATCGAGCAGGAAATTTCCGCGGCCCTCGGACGCAGCGTGCAGATCACCTTTTCGCCGCACCTCATGCCAATGACGCGGGGTATGCTGAGCACCGTTTACATGAGTCTCACCAAAGACCTGACGGCTGAAGAGCTGCTTGGCCATTACCGCGAATTTTATAAGGACGAGCCTTTTGTCCGGGTTCTGGACGCCGGAGTTTATGCCAACACGCATTTTGTGTCCCGCTCCAATTATTGCGATATCGGCCTCACCGTCGATACCCGGACCCGCAGGGTTATCCTCACCAGCGCCATCGACAACCTGGTGAAGGGCGCCTCGGGGCAGGCGGTGCAAAACATGAATCTTATGCTTGGCGTCGACGAGACCACCGCGCTCGGCTCGCCCGGAGTTTTTCCATGACCGCGAAGGGCCCCATTAAACCCTCCACCCGCAGCATGCCCGCCGTGCCCGGTTTTCAGGCGGCGGGAATCGCCTGTGGCATCAAGGTGAAAGGCCACAAGGATCTCGCCCTGATTTATTGCGCGGCCCCCGCCGCCGCCGCCGGGGTGTTCACGCAAAACCCCGCCCGTTCGCCAAGCGTGCTGTGGTGCCAGAAGGCTCTTAAAAAGAACTCCGCGATGCGGGCGGTTCTGGTCAACAGCGGCAACGCCAATGCCTGCGTCGGCCCCCAGGGCATGGAGCATTGCAAGAGCATCGCCGCCGCCCTGGCCGGGGAATTAGGGATCGCGCCGCAAGAAATTCTCATCGCCTCCACCGGCGTCATCGGCGTGCCCCTGCCCGTGGACCGGGTGACGGAAGCCCTGCCCCGGCTCAAAAAACAATTGTCCCCGAAGGGCTGGAATCAGGCGGCGCGGGCCATCATGACCACCGATCTCGTCCCCAAGACCGCCGTGCTCGCCTACGCCGAAGGGCGGCGGGAGATTGTCGTGGGAGGGTTCGCCAAGGGGTCCGGAATGATCCACCCCAACATGGCCACCATGCTCGGCTTTATTCAAACCAGTGCCGCCATCGATGCGGCGACGCTCAAGCGGGCCCTGAAGGAGGCGGCGGATGCGTCGTTCAACCGCATCACCGTCGACGGCGACACCAGCACCAACGACGCGGTGATCGTTCTGGCCAGCGGCCAGGCGGGGAACCCGCCGATTAAAAAAGACACGCCCGCCTACGGCCGTTTTGTCGAGGCCCTGACCGCGGTGAGCCGGGAACTGGCCATGCAGATCGTGAAGGACGGCGAAGGCGCCACCAAATTCGTCACCGTGCGCGTCGTCGGTGCGCGCAGCGCGGCCGATGCCCACAAGGTGGCCTGTAGCGTCGCCACCTCTTCGCTGGTGAAAACCGCCCTCTTTGGCGAGGACCCGAACTGGGGCCGCATTCTTTGCGCCGCGGGCAACGCGGGGGTTCCGATTCGCCCGGAGAAAATGACCATTTCGCTGGGCGATGCGCTGTTGTTTGAAAACGGGACGCTGGCCGCCGGGGCCTCGCAGACCGCCCTGCGCAAAGAGATGAAGAGGAAATCCATCGTCATCACGCTCGACCTCAAGGCCGGTGATCATAGCACCGAAATGTACACCTGCGACCTGTCTTACGACTACGTGAAAATCAACGCCGAGTACACCACCTGAAGAGGCGGGCGCGGGCCGCCGACACCACGGGCCGCCGCGTCTGCCCGAAGCGCCCCTGCCGGCGGCGGCAAATAGAACTTCACAACCCAGGCGTTTAACTTTAGAATGATCCGGTTTCTCCATTGCAGAGAGGGCGGGAGGCTTTGGCATGTCCATTTTAAGAGTCAGGAACTGGCTGGACCCGGTTCTCAGGAAAAAAGGCGAGCCCGTCGACAATATCGATGAAAACCTCGCCCGCCTGGTGGAGGACATGTACGAAACCATGTTGCAGGCCAGGGGCGCGGGGCTTGCCGCGAACCAGATCGGCGAGGCGAAAAGCCTGTTCGTGGTCGACATCGGCATCGAAACCGGCAAGCGCGACCTGGTGACCGTCATCAACCCGGTCATCACCGCCAGGGAAGACGAAGAAATCGCCGAGGAGGGTTGTTTGAGCATCCCCGAAATTTTTGCCGAGGTCAGGCGGGCCCGGCGTGTGGAGCTCAAGGGGGTGGACCTGAAGGGCAACGACGTGCGTTACGAGGCCGAGGGGTTCCTGGCGCGCGCCTTCCAGCATGAAATGGAACATCTCGCCGGCACCCTGTTCTGGGACAACCTGAGCAGCGTCAAGCGCAACATCCTGAAGAGAAAATTCAAGAAGCTGCAAAAAGAGGCGGACGAATGAAAATCGTCTTCATGGGAACGCCCGAATTCGCCCTGCCCACCTTGAAGAAGCTGGTTGCAAGCGAGCACGAGATTCTGGCCGTGGTGACCCAGCCCGACCGGCCCAAAGGCCGGGGCCGCGAAGTCGCCGCCTCACCCGTCAAGCGTTTCGCCCTCGAAGCCGGGATCGACGTGTTGCAGCCGGAAAAATGCCGTTCGCCCGAATTTGTCGACATCCTTGCCGGTCTCGCGCCCGACCTGGTGATCGTGGTCGCATTCGGGCAGATCCTGAGCGCCGAGGTTCTGTCGGTGCCGCGCCTGTTCTGCATGAACCTGCATTCGTCGATCCTGCCCCGGTATCGCGGCGCCGCTCCCATCAACCGGGCGATCATCAGCGGCGATAAGGAAACCGGCATCACCACCATGAAAATGGACACGGGCCTCGACACCGGCGACATCCTGCTCATCCGGCGCGTTCCCATCGCCGAGGCCGACACCGCCGAGACCCTGCACGACCGCCTCGCCGAAACCGGCGCGGAACTGGTGCTCGAAACCCTGGAAGCGGTCGAAGCCGGAACCCTGAAACCCGTCCCCCAGGACGATGCCCAGGCCACCCTTGCCCCGAAGCTCCGCAAGGAGGAAGGCCTCATCGACTGGACGCGGCAGGCCACGGACATCCGCAATCTGGTGCGCGGGCTTTTCCCCTGGCCGGGGGCGTTCACCTTTCACCATTCCCGGAGGCTGATGCTGTGCCACGCGGAAGTCGCCCCCGGTGAACCGGGCGACCGCCCCGGCGAGGTCGCCCGTGTTTCCGAGCGGGGTATCGAAGTGGGCACGGGCGCCGGCCGGCTGGTCATCACCGAACTCAAGCCGGAAGGAAAGAAGAAAATGACCGCCGGGAGTTTTCTCGCGGGGAACAAAGTTGTCCCGGGCGATCTCCTGCAACGCGAACCCGGGGAACAAAAACCCGAATAATATTCAGAGGAACCATGCCAAGAACACTCATTACCGGAGGAGCGGGTTTTTTAGGGTCCCACCTGTGCGATTATTTTCTCGCCAAGGGGCACGAGGTGGTCTGCATGGACAACCTGATCACCGGGTCGCTGGACAATATCGCGCATATCAAGAGCGACCGCTTTCGCTTCGTGAACCACAACGTCACCGAATTCATCGCCCTCGAAGGCGAGCTGGACTACATCCTGCATTTCGCATCCCCCGCCAGCCCCATCGACTACCTCGAGCTGCCCATCCAGACGCTCAAGGTCGGCTCGCTGGGGACGCACAACGCCCTGGGGCTGGCCAAGAAAAAAAACGCCCGGTTCCTGCTCGCATCGACGTCGGAAGTGTACGGCGATCCTCTGATCCACCCGCAGAAGGAAGACTACTGGGGCAACGTCAACCCCATCGGCCCGCGCGGCGTGTACGACGAGGCCAAACGATTCGCCGAAGCCATCACCATGGCCTACCACCGCTACCATGGGGTGGAAACCCGCATCGTGAGAATCTTCAACACCTACGGCCCGCGCATGCGGGTTCGCGACGGCCGCGCGATCCCCAACTTCCTGAGCCAGGCGCTCACCGGCAAGGATATCACCGTCTACGGCGACGGCAGCCAGACGCGCAGCTTCTGCTACGTCAGCGACCTGGTGGAAGGCATTTACCGCCTGCTGATGTCCGACTACGACGAACCCGTGAACATCGGCAACCCGCGGGAAATGACGGTGCGGGAAATGGCCGAGAAAATTTTGCAAGCCACCGGCAGCGCGAGTAAAATCATCAGCGCCCCACTTCCCGCGGACGATCCGAAAATCCGGCAGCCCGACATCGGCCTCGCCAAAAGGAAACTGGGCTGGGAGCCGGAGGTGGAGCTCGACCGGGGGCTGGCCAGCACCCTTGACTATTTCAGGGCCAAGCTGTTATCACAATAAGCGGGCGGGTTCATGTCCACAGGCGACCATTCATCCATCAAGCACTGGCCGGAGGACGAACGGCCGCGCGAGCGCCTGATCAAGTATGGGGAGGATAAACTCTCCGACGCGAACCTGCTCGGCATCCTGATCGGCTCCGGAGACCGGCAGACCCGGAAAAACGCGGTGGACTTAAGCCGGGACCTTCTGACCACCTTCGGCAGTTTCCGCCACCTGGATCAGGCGACGGTGAACGAACTGTGCGCGGTGCGGGGCATCGGCGCCGCCAAAGCGGCACAGATCAAGGCGGCGCTGGAAATCGGCAAGCGCATGTTTTCCCAGAGCGCCGGTGAAAAAGTAAAGATGCGGTCGAGCAGGGATTTCTTCGAGCTGTTTTCTCCCTTCCTCAGGCACCTGAAAAAGGAAGTGGTCAAAGTCGCCCTTCTCGATCCGAAGATGAACCTCATCAAGGAAAGCACCGTATCCGAGGGCAGCCTGAATTCCAGTATCGTTCACCCGCGGGAAGTCATGATTCCCGCCATCAAGGAGTCGGCGGCGGCGATCGCCCTCGTGCATAATCATCCGAGCGGCGACCCCACGCCCAGCCAGCAGGATATCGAGATCACCCACCGCATCAGCAAAACCGGGCAGATCATCGGCATCCGGCTGGTGGACCACATCATCATCGGCGGGGAAGAATATTACAGTTTTTCCGACGAGGGCCTGCTGTAAGCGGCCTCAATGATCCGGGAACCCCTTCTCCGGGCCCCTCGAACCCACAGGCTTATGGAACGAGTCAAACAGTTTCTCAAGGAAAGTGCGGAACTCAGGCACCAGGTGGCCGAAACCATGGCGGCAGACATTCTCCAGGCCGCCGAATGGATAGACGCCAGCCTGAAAAAAGGCGGCAAGCTGCTCCTCATGGGCAACGGCGGCAGCGCCGCCGACTGCCAGCACATCGCCGCGGAACTGGTGGGCCGGTTCAAGAAAGAACGCGCCGCCCTGCCGGCCATCGCACTCACGGTCGACACGTCTTCGCTGACCGCCATTGGCAACGATTACGGTTTCGATGCCGTCTTCTCCCGCCAGGTCGAGGCTCTGGCCCGCCCCGGCGACGTGCTCATCGGCATCAGCACCAGCGGCAACTCGGCCAATATCCTCAATGCGTTCATACGGGCGAACGAGATGCAGGTGGCCACCATCGCCCTTCTGGGTAAAGGCGGCGGTAAGGCCCGCGAGCATGCAGGGCTGTCCCTCGTCGTGCCTTCCGCCGACACCGCGCGTATTCAGGAAGTGCATATCACCATCGGCCACATTCTCTGTGAACTTATCGAGAACGGGGTGTGAATGAAGACTAAATTCAAAAATTTCTTTGACGGCGAACATCGGCCCCGGGTCCTGGTCGTGGGCGACCTGATCCTCGACGAGTACATCTGGGGCGGGGTGACCCGGATCTCTCCCGAAGCCCCCGTGCCGATCCTGGAAAGCCGTTCGGAAAACCTCACCCTGGGGGGCGCCGCCAATGTCGCCAATAACCTGGTGGCGCTCGGCTGCGAGGTGGTGCTGGTGGGCGCCATCGGTCAGGATGAAAAGGGCGACCGTCTGCTTGGGCTCATCCAGAACCGGGGGGTCGAGACCGAGGGCATCTTCCGTTTCGTCCACCGCCCCACCACTTCCAAGATCCGCATCATTGCCCACAGCCAGCAGATCCTGAGGATCGACAAGGAAGACAACCGCCCCATCACAGAGAAAACCGAAAAGAAGATCATCGAATTCATCAAAAAGGTGTTGCCCGGCGTGGACGGGGCCATCTGTTCGGACTATCAGAAGGGCATCCTGACACCCAAAATCATCAAGACCCTGGTGACGGGCTGCCGCAAGTACAAGAAGCACGTCATCGTCGACCCCAAAAGCTCGGACTTCAGCCTGTATCAGGGCGCCAGCGTGCTTACGCCCAACCAGAAGGAAGTCGAACGCTCGGTGCCCATAAAAATCGGCAACGAGGAGGACCTGGAGCGCGCCGCCGAATACCTCCTCAGCCTCACCCGGGCCGAGGCTCTCCTCATCACCCGCGGCAAGGACGGCATGACCCTCTACCGCAACAAGGAAAAACCCGTGCCCATCGCCACCGAGGCGAAGGAGGTGTTCGACGTCACCGGCGCGGGCGACACCGTCGTCAGCGTGTTCGGCATGAGCCTTTTCGTCGGCTTCAGTTTCGAGGAGGCCGCCTGGCTGTCCAACATGGCCGCCGGCATCGTTGTCGGCAAGCTGGGCACCGCCGTCGTCACCCTGGAAGAGATCAACGAGTTTTTAAGGGAAGAGATGCTGCGCACCTCGCACATTGTGCTCAAGCTCGACGAGGTCAAGAAAATCGTCAGCCTCGCCAAGAGCATCGACAAAACCGTGGTGTTCACCAACGGCTGCTTCGATATCATCCATGGCGGTCATATCGAGTTTCTGCAAAAGGCCCGCGCCCTGGGAGACCTGCTCGTCGTGGGGCTCAACAGCGATTCCTCGGTGAAGAAGATCAAGGGAGAAAGCCGGCCCATCAAGAGCCAGCAGGAACGCGCCAACATCCTCTCGGCGCTCAAGTACATCGACTACATCACCATCTTCGACGAGGCGACGCCGGAAAATCTCATCCGCGAGATCCGCCCCGATATCCTCGTCAAGGGCGACGACTACAAGATCGATGAAGTGGTCGGAAGGGAAATCGTCGAGGGTTACGGTGCGCGGGTGGAACTCATCCCCATCGTCAAGGGGCTTTCCACCACCAACACCCTGGAAAAGATCCTTAAAAGCAACGCGCCCGGCAAAAAAAACAGCCCCTGAAAAAAGGGGCGGTCAAAAGAAGCGGGCGAGGAACACCCCAGCCACCGCCACCGGGGCGATGAAGCGAATGAGAAAGGCCCACTGATCGGCCCAGTGAAAACGGGTCTCGTGTTTTTCGATCTCCTCCTTTGCCGCCCGCGTCCCCCAGATCCAGCCCACGAACACCGCCGTCAGCATGCCGCCCAGGGGAAGAAGGTAATTGGAGGCGATGTTGTCGACGGTGTCGAAGAACGTCATCCCCATGAACTTGACATCGCCCAGCACCCCGAAGGAAAGCGCCGAAGGCACCCCGAGCAGGTAGATCACACCGGCCATGGTCAGCACGGCCCTTTTCCGGTCCCATCCCCGCTGGTCGATAAAATAGGCGACCACCACCTCAAGCAGCGAGATCGCCGAAGTGAGCGCCGCGATGGTGAGCAGGATGAAGAAAATGATCGACACCAGCGTGCCCATCGGCATGCTGGAAAACACCGTCGGCAGAACGCTGAACACCAGGCTCGGCCCCTCGGTGGGCGCAAGCCCCATGGAGAACACCGCGGGAAAGATCACCATGCCCATCAGGAGCGCGATGAGCGTGTCGAAAAGCACCACGTAAACCGTGGCGGCGGTCAGGTTTTCCTTCGGCGACAGGTAGCTGCCGTAGGTGAGCATGGCGCCCATGCCCAGGCTGAGGGAGAAGAACGCCTGCCCGAGGGCGATCAGAACGGTTTGCGGCTGGATCTTGCTGAAGTCGGGATAGAGGTAGAACTTCACCCCTTCCATGGCGCCGGGAAGCGTCAGCGAGCGGGCCATCAGCACCAGCAAAATCACGAAAAGGGTCGGCATCATGATGTCGCAGGCCCTTTCGATGCCGCCATGAACCCCTTTGATGACAATGGCGACGCACAGCGCCATGAAGATGGCGTGATAAATCAGGACTTCCCAGGTGTGGGAAATGAACTGGCCGAAGAACTGGCCCGCCTGTTCCGGCGAGGAGAAATCGAGCACGGAGTGGGTGACCGACTTGACCACGTAGGCCACCGTCCACCCGCCCACCACGGCGTAAAAGGAAAGAATGAGGAAACCGGCGCTCACCCCCATGAAACCGATGCCCACCCAGGGCGAACCGGGTTTGATGGCCGCGAAGGCGCCGACGGGGTTCAGGTTGGTGCGGCGGCCGAGGGTGAATTCGGCCAGCATGATGGGCAGGCCGATTGCAAAAATGCACACCAGGTACAGGAGCACAAACGCCCCGCCGCCGTTCTGCCCCGTGACGTAGGGAAACTTCCAGACGTTCCCGAGGCCGATGGCCGAGCCCGACGCGGCGAGGATGAACCCCATCCGGGTGGCCCAGAAACCGCGCTTGTTGTTGGTTGGCGTACTCATTAACGCGAAAGTATAGCTCGGGGCCCGGCGGTTATCAAATGGCAATTTCCCCGGTTGCCCGCCGGCCCCGGCTCAGGGGTGGAGGACGCGTTTCAGGAAGGCGCGGGTGCGCTCGTGATCGGGAGCGTTAAAAATCTTTGCGGGTTCCCCGGTTTCGATGATCGCCCCGCGGTCGATCATCAGGATGCGGTCGGCGACTTCGCCGGCGAACCGCATTTCGTGTGTGACCACCAGCATCGTCATGCCCTCGCGGGCGAGATCTTTCATCACCGCGAGGACATCGCCCACGGTCTCCGGGTCGAGCGCCGAGGTGGGCTCGTCGAACAGGAGGCACTCCGGCTGCATGGCGAGAGAACGGGCGATGGCCACGCGCTGCTGTTCGCCGCCGGAAAGAGAAGCCGGGTAGCGCGCGGCGAAACCGTCCATGGAAACCTTCCGCAGCACGTCCTTCGCCCGCGCCTCGGCCTGACCGCGCGAAAGCCCGAGGACCTGCATCGGCGCTTCGATGACGTTCTGCCAGACGGACATGTGCGGGAAAAGGTGGAACTGCTGAAACACCATGCCGACCTTGAGCCGGAGTGCGCGCAGGGTTCCCGCCGCCGGCGGCCCCTCCGGCGAGAGCGAGCCGTGGATCACCGTCTCGCCGATCTGGATGCGGCCGTGCTCGAAGGGCGATAGGCCGCCCACGCATTTCAGCAGCGAACTCTTGCCGCTGCCCGAAGGACCGATGACGACCACCACCTCGCCGCGTGCGACCCTGAAGCCGACGCGGTCGAGGATGACTTTTTCGCCGAAGCGTTTCTCGACACCCAGGCAGCCGATCATGAGCGCGCGAACCGTCTTTCAAGCCGGATGGAGAGCAGGGACAGCGGGAACGACATCATCAGGTAAAGCAGCGCCGTCAGCAGGCCCAGTTCAAGAAAGCGCATGGAAGAGACCGCGAGCATATTGTAACTTTTCGTCAGCTCGACGATGGTGATGATGGACACCAGCGACGAATCCTTGAGCAGGGCGATGAAGTCGTTGGTCATCGGCGGCAGGGCCGTGCGGATGGCCTGCGGGATCAGGATGCGCCGGTACAGCAGCCACGGGGTCATCCCCAGCGAAAGCGCCGCCTCGGTTTGCCCCTGGGGCACCGAATCGAGGCCCGCGCGATAGATCTCCGCCTCGTAGGCCGCGTAATTGAGGCCCAGGCCGAGCACTGCGGCGGTGAACGCGTCCAGATTGATGCCGAGGCCGGGCAGGCCGTAGTAAATGATATAAAGCTGGAGCAGAAGCGGCGTGCCGCGGATGAACTCGATGTAGCCCACCGCCAGGGGCTTGAGAGCCGCGCCGCCCAGCCGCCTCATCAGCGCGAGAGCGAGGCCCACGACAATGGCGAGAGCCATGGCGAGCAGCGAAAGGACGAGGGTGACCCCCGCGCCCTTGGCGAGCAGCGGCAGGAAAAACCAGAGGCTTTCCCCGCTCGCAACGCTGACCGCGCGCGTTACACTGGGGCTGCCCAGGCGGGCCTGAGCCTCGTTCCACAGGCCCCAGTGCGAATAGATCCTTTCCAGCTCGCCGGAAGCGTAGAGGGTCTTGAGGGCGGCGTTGACCCGGGCGAGGAGGGCGGTGTCCCCCTTGCGGAGGGCGATGACATACTTTCCTTCGGCGAGGGGCTCGCCGGCGTAGCGCAGGCCCGGCTGGGAACGCGCGTAGTAGGCGGCGATGGGCGTATCGAGCAGCACCGCGTCGACGCGTCCCAGGGCCAGGTCGCGGTAGGGTTCCACCTGGCCTTCATACAGCACCGGCGTCACCCCCGGCGTCGCGGCCAGAAGGTCGTTGGCGGCGGTGCCCTTGAGCGTCGCCACGCGCTTGCCCGAAACATCGGCGAAGGACTGGATGGACGCATCGTCCGCGCGCACCACGAGCTGCTGCGAGTAGATGTAGTAGGGCGCCGAGAGGGCGGCATTAAGCTCGCGCGCTTCGGTCCATTCGATACCATTGAGGGCGATGTCGAAATCGCCGCGCATCAGCGACGGGAGCAAGGCATCCCAGCCGGTTTGCACGTGCCGCGCCTCCCGGCCCAGTTCCCGGGCAAGCGCGTGGGCGAGATCCACCTCGAAGCCGATCATCCGCTCGGGGTTTTCCGGATCGGGGAAGATGTAGGGCGCGCCACCCTCCGCATCGGCCCCAAAGCGCAGGACATCCGAAGCGGACCCGGCGGCGAAAGCGGGTGCCGGCGACCCGGCAAGGCAAAGGAGCGCCAGGAGCGCCAGGGCGCGAGAGGTACCGCCCAGCCAGCAAGAGACATTCATAGCAGTCACCGCCTGAAAAGAAACCCGCTCGCCGCGCCGGGAAAAGTTTCCGTATAATAGAGGCCGGGAGCCTTCCTGCGCCGACGGGTGGGTTAAAGAAAGGTTGTGCGGCATCGCCGCGAGTCACTTCAGGTTATTTATGCAGAAGCATCTATCCGAAATCATCGAGACGATTCCCAGGCTTCCCGGAATTTATATCATGCGGGGAAGCGGCGATGAAATTCTTTATATCGGCAAGGCCAAATCCCTGGCGTCCCGCGTGCGCTCCTATTTCCAGAGTTCGCGGCACCTGCACCCGAGGACGCGCGTCTTCCTGAAAAAAGTCCGGGATATTAAATTCCTCACCACCGCCACCGAGGCCGAGGCCCTCATCCTCGAAAGCAATTTTATTAAAAAACACCAGCCCCGGTACAACGTTTTATTGAAGGACGACAAGCATTACCCCTACCTGCGCCTGACCACGCAGGAGCGATTTCCCCGGCTGGAAGTGGTGCGGCGGATCCGCAAGGACGGCGCCACCTATTTCGGCCCTTACACCATGGTCAAGGAAGTGCGCGAGACCCTGCGGCTGATCTACCGGATTTTCCCCCTGCGCCAGAGCCGCGACCCTCTCGAGGGCAAGGCGCTGCGCCGGCCGTGCCTGAACCACCAGATGGGGCGGTGCCTCGCCCCCTGCGCCGGTTACATAACGCCGGAGGATTACAGCCGGGTGGTGCGCGACGTGACGCTGTTTCTCAAGGGCCGCAACAGCGAGCTGATCGCCAGCCTGAAGGAGAAGATGCAGCACGCCGCGGGTACGCTCAACTACGAGGAGGCCGCAAGCTACCGCGACAAGATCGCCGCCGTGAAAACGGTGCTGGACAAGCAGAAGATCATCTCCCCCTCCCTCGCCGATCAGGACGTGATCGGCTACGCCACCGAGCAGGGCGACGCGATGGTGCAGGTGCTTCTCGTGCGCGGCGGAAAGATGGTGGGCGATAAAAATTTCAGGATGAAAAGCCAGGGCGGGATGGAGGACAACGAAACCCTGGCGGCCTTTCTCAAGCAGTATTACGCCAATGAAGCCCTGCTCCCCGGCGAAATTCTGCTGCCGCACACGGTGGAGGACCTCGACCTCATCGCCCAGTGGTTGTCCGGAAAAAAAGGTCTCCGGGTCCACCTCGAAATTCCCGTGCGGGGGAAAAAGCGCGACCTGGTCAAAATGGCCGAGGAGAACGCCCGCTTTGCCCTGCGCACCGAGCTGGACAAGGAGGATGTCGGCACCCGCATGCTGGAGGAATTGCAGGCGGCCCTGGGGCTGAGGAATTTCCCGCAGGTGATCGAGGGCTTCGACATTTCCAATATCTCCGGCGCGTTCGCGGTGGGGTCGCTGGTGGTGTTCAAGGGCGGCCGGGCGGAAAAATCGGATTACCGCCGCTACAAGATCGCCGCGGTCGAAGGCATCGACGACTACGCCATGATGCAGGAAGTGCTGCGCCGCCGCTACCAGAGGCTGCTCAACGAGGAGCGCCCGCTTCCGAGCCTGGTCCTCATCGACGGGGGGCGCGGGCACTTGAGCGCCGCGCACCGGGTTTTATGCGAGCTGGGCCTCGATAGCCGGGTGGACCTCGCCTGCATCGCCAAGGGCAAATACCGCAACCGGCCGGAGACCGACGAGGTGCTGCTGGTTCACCGCAAGCACGCCGTCCTGTTTGGCGATAATGCCCCGTCGCGTTTTCTTTTGCAGCGCGTGCGCGACGAGGCGCACCGCTTTGCCATCGCCTTTCACCGCGAGCTGCGCGGCCGGGAAACGCTCAAGTCCCCCCTCGAAGCTATCGCCGGCATCGGTAAAAAACGCCGCCTGTTGCTGCTCAAGGAATTCGGCAGCGTGGAGAACATTCGCCAGGCGGCGCCCGAGGCGTTGCAGCGGGTGCCCGGCATCACCCGGGAGATGGCGCTTAAAATCTCCGCCCACCTGCAATGACAGATGGGTCTGATCGGGCTATTTATCGAGGCCCCTGAAAACCGCGATCAGTTCATCGAGCGCGGGAGAGCCCGAAGCCTGGGACAGCTTCTTCACCTGCCGCTCCCAGCCTTCCCGCTCGCGGAATCGCATTTCCACACGGATCTCGTCGCTCTCGAAACTGTCCTGAAAGCGGACGCGTGTCGCCGGGTCGAGCTTCAGGCGGTCGATCGCTCCGGCAACCCTTTTCTGGACCGCGGACAGGGCGGGGTAGCGCCAGCCGTGGAGCAGGCGATGGATCGCCTCGTATTTTTCCTGAACGGGGAGGTCGCCTCCGCTGAGCAGGGAGCGGACTTCCTCCCGGCCGAGGAGGTCGCCCGGTGAGGTGGACTGCATGAGGGCGCATTCGTCGGCCAGCGTGAGAAGCTCGCGCACCTTGTTGACGCCGGGCCGGAGTGTTCCAAGAAGTTCCAGGGCGCGGGCGCGCGCTTGTTCGTCCCAGGGGTAGAGGAGGGAAAAAACCCTGAGCGGGATATTCAGCTCGTGCAATAGAGACTGAGCCTCCCGCCCAAGCCCATCGACGGCGAGAAAGTCGCGGCAATATTTTTTACTGCGTTCCAGGCCGAGAAAAGGCATATACTTTTCGATAAGAACCTCCTCGGAAACCCCGGCCCGCCTGAATTTCGTGAGGATGCAGCCCTTTTCCACATCGCTGAAGAGCCGGTGGCTGCTGTTTTCGATGAGGTTGAGGGCCAGCAGCGTCTCATCGCTCTCAGGCGACTTAAAGACCCGTGCCGCCACTTCCCGCAGGCCCATGCCATGGGCCAGGGCAAGACGCCGGTGGCCGGCCGCCACCCGGAACGAGCCGCCCGCCGGGCTCAGCACCAACGGGTTGAGAAGGCCGATGGCGGCGATGGAGGCGCGGAGCGCTTCGGGCGTCTTCGACAATGAAAAATCGGTCAACCGGTCCTCGCGGTCGATGCGTTCGAGCGGGACCGATGACGACGTGAACGAGAGCGTATCCAGCATGCGGAAATTTCCTTCACTGCGCTTGAATGGGTGGGCGGGCCTTCTGGCCGGGCTCCTGCTTTCGGGCTGCGCCTTCGAAACGGTGCCCGAGGGGATGGTGACTATCCCCGCCGGAGAGTTCACCATGGGCACCGACGCGAAGGACGAAGGCAACCACGCCCTGTCCGTCGGCCTCACGCGGCCCTGGTTCGCCGACGAGCGGCCTGAGCACCGAGTCTACACCAAAAGTTTCTACATCGATAAGTATGAAGTGACCAACCGCAAGTATTATATCTTCTGCCAGGCGACCGATCACAAACCGCCGCGCCATTGGGGCGGCGCAAAGTACCCCGAAGGCACGGGCGACTTCCCGGTCACCGGCGTCAATTACTTCGACGCCTCGGCCTACGCCGAATGGGCCGGCAAGCGCCTGCCCAGCGAAGCCGAGTGGGAAAAGGCCGCGCGCGGCGAGTACGGCTCTGTTTACCCCTGGGGAAACCGGTTCGACCCGGCGGCGGCCAACATCAGCGGCTCCAAAAAAATCACCGCCGGTCACCACCTCAAACCCGTGGGCAGCTTTCCAAAGGGCGCGAGCCCCTATGGCGTGGAGGACATGATCGGCAACGCCTGGGAATGGGTGTGGGAATATTACCAGCCCTATCCCGAAAGCGACGACAGCAATAACAAGGACTACGGGAAAAAATATGTCGTGGTGCGCGGCCTGTCCTATCTCGGGGTGGGGCATTTCCCGAAAAAGGACTACATGAAAGTGGTGGCCCTCAAGGCCCGCGCCGCCTACCGCGAAAAGCAAAACCCGTTCGCCCGGCAAAAGGATCTGGGCTTCCGTTGCGCCAGGAACCGGCCCACCCTGGCCGAGCGCCTCCTGGGCAGGAAATCCCAGGCCTGAGCCCCCCCTCCCTTCCTTCTTACCGCTTGCCGCGAATCCCGCTTGCCCGGCTCCGGCCTCGATAGATTGACACCTGTTTTCAGCCCTTTTGGCGTCCGGTATTCTTCGGCATCTCGCAGGCCGCTTGCCCAAAGGCTCCCCGGAAAATCTTTTTTTATTCCAACCTATTGAAAACAGAAGGCTAATGTCCGCCCGGCGGCGCGGGTCGAATTTCTTGCTTCTATTCGTGCAAGTTCGCAGTTAAATTACGTGAAATCCTTGCAACCCGGCTATTTTATTGAAATTCTTTGTAAATCCCTGCGGTGAAGCGCCGCTTAGGACGCGTATTGGTGGAGACCCATAAAGACATCGATTTCGTTCTGGTTTTCGGCGGGCTGTTCCTGGCCGCCGACGTGTTCGCGCTCGACCTGATGCTGCCCATGGAGATCGTGGTCGGGGTTCCCTACGGCATCGTGGTGCTGCTCGGCCTGTTCTGGCCGGGCCGGGCTTTTGTGCTCGCCGCCACGGTTTTGTGCACCGCGCTGACCGGCCTTGGCGTGTATTTTTCGCCGCCGAAACAGGAGTGGCTCACTCTCGCCCTCGACAGGGGGACCTCGTTGTTCGTCATCTGGATGGTGGCGGGGCTCTGCCTCACCAGCAAGCGGGCGCAGCGGAAAAAAGAGGAACTCAGAACCCTGATCGGTACCATCTGCCGGGTGCAGTCGCAATCGCTGGCCAAATCCTACGACCCCGCCCTGTTCAGGAATGTCCTGAATTCCCTGCTCAAACTCACCAACAGCGAGATCGGCGTGGTCGGCGAAGTGCTTAAGACGCCGGAGGGTGAAGCCTGTTTCAAGCCCCTCGTCAGCGCGCTGGCCAATGGCGCCTCGAGCGGCGAAGTTCTCGACCTGTATAATCGGCCCTCGACCCATGGCGTGGAAATCTACAGCATGGACGCCCTGCTCGATGAAGTGGTGGCCACCGGGCGGCCGCTGCACGTGGCCGACACCATGGGCGACGAAGGCATTCCCATGGGGCACCCCCTTCTCAGGTCGTTCATGGGGCTGCCGTTCTATCACGGCGGGCAGGTGCTCGGCATCGTCGGCCTGGCCAACCGGCCGGGCGGCTACCCCGAGGAGTTTGGCGAGTTGCTCAAACCCTTTCTTTTCACGTTCGCCAATATCCTCCTGTTCATGAGAAGGGAAACCGAACCGGAGGAAATTCGTCAGCAGTTGGCGGAGTTTGAAACGCGCCTCAAGGAGGCCGGGGACAGGGAGCAAAAGGCCCTGGACGATCTCGCCGAAATGAAGAAAGGGCAGGACGAGGCCGAACGGGAAAAGGCGGAGATGGAGCAGGCCTTTTACAAAAGCATCGAGCAGCTCAAAAATCTCGACCGGGAGCGCGAGGAGGCCGCCCGCGCCCTGTCGGGCAGCCAGGCCCGCTTGAGCGAGATGGAGCGCGAGCTCGCCCACTGGGAGGAGGCCATGCACCGGGGCGAGGAGGACTTGAAGCGGCTGGCGCAGTCCACCGGCGGCTGGTTCTGGGAGATGGACAGCGAGGGGCTTTACACTTATGCCAGTTCCGGTGTGGAAAAGGTGCTCGGCCGCCGGGCCGAGGACGTGGCCGGGAAAAAGTATTTCTACGATCTTTTCGTGCCCGAGAAGAGAGAGAGCCTGAAGGCCGCCTTTCTCACCCTTATGGAAAAGGGGGAGCCGCTGTCCCGCCTGGTGAGCGAAAAACAGGCGGGCGAGGCGGGGCGAACGGTATTTGTCGAGACCATCGGCATTCCGGTGCTCGACGCGAAGGGGGAGGTGGCGAGCTACCAGGGCATCGAGTGCGACGTCAGCGAGCGCGAGCAGGCCCGGCGGGATCTCGAAACCCAGCGCCTGTGGAGCCAGGCCGTGCTCGACGCGGCGGACGAGGGCATCTATGGCGTCGATCCGGAAGGCAACGTCACCTTCATCAACGCCGCCGCGCTCCGGCGGCTCGGTTATACGGCCGAGGAACTGAAGCTCCAACCGCGGACCCGGTTCGCGGGCCCGGGGGAGGACGGCGCGGCAGATGTTGCTGGCATTCCCGGTGCGAGCGAATTCCTCGCCGGAGCCGTGCAGCACGAGGGCCAGGAACTTTTGCGCTGCAAGGACGGAACCCGCTTTAACACCCGCGTGAGAAGCCTGCCGCTGTGGGAAGAAGGGCATCTGGCCGGCGCAATCGTTGCGTTTGCCCCCGGCGCCGAAGCGGCCGAAGAGCCCGCCCCGGACCTTAAGCGGCGGATGGAGCCGGTGAAACCGGAGGCCCCGGCCGGCGAGGCGGCGCGCCTGCCCGAGGGCCTTGCCGGAGGGTTGCAGGACGCGCTCAGGAAAATCGTCGCCTTCGGCGGCCGCCTGAAAGAAAAATACGGCGACGTTCTCGATGACCGCGGGCGCGATTACCTGGAGCGCATGAACCGCGCCGCGGACAGGATGCAGGAATTCATGGACGACTGGTCGGCCTACAACCGCGTGGGCGCCGGAGATCGCCCCCTGAAGCCGGTCGCCCTGGGCGAAGTGGTCGAGGAGGTGGTGTCGCTGATGCAGCCTTACATCGATCGCCACGAAGGTCACGTGCGCGTCGGCCCGCTGCCGACCCTTTTGGCAGACCGGGCCGAGATGCACCAGTTGTTTCAGCACCTGATCACAAACGCCCTCAAATTTCGCCGGGAGGACGTGGCGCCCGAGGTGTCCATCGAGGCGCGTCCCGGCCGCGCAGGCTTTGTCGACATCCAGGTGGCCGACAACGGCATCGGCATCGACGCGCACGCCGCCCTGTTCGAGCCGCAGGGCATGGCGGCGGCCCGGCGCGGGCACGAGGGCACCGGCATGGGGCTGGCCATCTGCGCGAAGATCGTCCGGCGTCACGGCGGCGAAATCAGCGCGTGCGGCGCCCCGGAAAAAGGTTCGACCTTCACCCTGACCCTGCCGGAAAATCCCGGCCCCGCCGCCGGCTGATCTCCAGGCTCCTTCCGCCGGGATTTTTTTTTATGTATAATGTCCCGGAGGGTCCCGCCTCTTTCCTCGCCTGAACCCGGTTTCAGCGAGGGCCTGTACCGGTTCCGCTCGTTTCGCCGGCATTCCCGCGAACACCCCACAAGCCAACACGAAGGTTCTTGAAAACTTATGGACTTTAAAAGCGCATTGGAGAAATACATCCTCGTTCTGGATGGCGCCATGGGCACCATGGTGCAGGATTTGAATTTGAGCGACGCGGCGTTTGGCGGGCCCGAATTCAAGATGCTGACCGATCTCTTGATTTTTTCCCGCCCCGCCGACCTGCGAGAGATTCACCTGAAGTACCTGCGCGCGGGCGCGCACCTCATCGAGACCAATACCTTTGGCGCAAGCTCCCTGCGCCTCCAGGAGTTCGACTTTTCCCGCATCGATCCCTCCGGCATGGAAGCCGTCCCCGAAGGGCTCGACCTTGCGCGCGCGAGCCACGAAGCCATCGCCCGCCATCTGAACGTCGAGGGCAGCCGCATTGCCCGCGAGGCGATCGAAATCTACCGCAACGAAGAAGGCTACGACGGCCGGCCGCTGTTTGTCGCCGGGTCCATCGGTCCGTCCAATTACGTGCTTTCGAGCACCGAGGCGGACCTTAAGCGCACCACCTTCGAGGAGGTCGAGGAAAATTATCGCGTTCAGGTCGCGGGGCTGGTGGAAGGCGGGGCCGATGTGATCCTGTTCGAAACCCAGCAGGATATTCTGGAGACCAAGGCGGCGTTGTTCGGCGCCCGGCGCGCCTTCGCCGAGACCGGGCGGACCTTGCCGGTGATGGTGCAGGTGACGGTGGACGGTTTTTCAAAGATGCAGATCTTCAATACGGATATCGAGGCGGCCTACGTGGCCGTCGCCGGAATGGGCATCGATGTGTTCGGCATCAACTGCAATGTCGGGCCCGAGGAGATGGCCGCAAGCGTCGAAAAAATGCGGCGTTTCTCCAGCCATCCGGTCTCGGTGGTGCCGAACGCCGGTCAGCCCGTTTCCGAAGACGGTAAAACCTGCTACAAGCTCACCCCCGAAGCCATGGCCGATACCGTGGAAGCGTTTGCGAGAGGCGGGGGCGTCAACATCGTCGGCGGCTGCTGCGGCACCACCCCGGCCCATATCGAGATGCTGAGCCGCCGGATGAAGGCGATAACGCCGAAGAAGCGCACGCCGAAGGGGGGAGTCTTCGTCTCCGGCCCGCAGGAAGTGGTGGCCCTCGACAGCGCCAGCGGCCTGGTGCGCATCGGCGAGCGCTTGAACGTGCGCGGCAGCCTCAAGGTGCGCGAAGCGGTGGAAACCGAGCGCGGGCTGAAGATGGACGTTCTCGAAGAAGTCGTGCGCGAGCAGGTGAGCGACCTCGGTATCGACCTCATCGACGTGTGCATGGATTCCAATATCGTCGAAACCGAGAAGCTGCTGCCCGAGGTCATCCAGGCTCTCACCAGCGACTTCAAGGGCGCGATGTGCATCGATTCGTTTTCCGTGGAGGCCCTGGCCGCCGCGATCAAGGTTTACCCTGGCCGGCCGATCGTCAACTCGATCAGCCTGGAGGAATACCGGGACGGTGAAAGCAAGCTCGACGCGGTGCTCAAAGTCACCGCCGGTCATGCGCCGGTGTACATCGCCCTGGTCAACGGCCCCGAGGGCCCGGCGCAGACCGCCGACGAGAAATACGAACTCGCCGCCGAAATCGTCCGCCAGGCCGGAGAAAAATTCGCCGTCAAGCCGGAGCAGATTCTCATCGACGTCAACGCCTATCCCATTGGCAGCGAGTCGCGGGAGGACCTCAATTTCTGCACCGAGACCCTGGCCAGCCTGCCGCGCATCAAGGCCATTCATCCCGATCTCAAGACCACCATCGGCGTCGGCAACCTGACCAACGGCCTGGGCAAGAAGCCCTACATGCGTCAGGTGCTCACCAGCGTGTTTCTCGACGAGGCGCGGCGGGCCGGGCTGGACTGCGCCATCCTCAACCCCAACCACTACGTTCCGCTGGAGAGCCTGCCCCAGCACGATGTGGACCTCGCCCGCCGCGTGATCCTGAAGCGCGACATGGACGCCTTCGAGGAACTCGAGCAGGTGGCGCTCACGAAAAAAACCGGCGAGGTGCAGAAAAAGGTCGATTACGAGGGCCTGACGCTGGAGGAAAGCATCTGCCGCAAGATCCGCGACGGGTTCAAGCAGAAGGAGGAAGGGACGCTTTCGCTCGACGGCCAGGAATACGCTTACCGCGACCGCATCGTCCTTTCGGCCCGCGAGGCGCTCAAGACGCACGAGCCGCTGAAATTCATCAGCGGCTATCTGATGAAGACCATGCGCGAACTGGGCGATGCCTTTGGGCGCGGCGAGGTGAGCCTGCCGCACCTGCTCAAAAGCGCCGACGTGATGCGCAACGTCATGGGCTACCTCGAATGGCACATGCGGGTGAAAAGCGGCGCGGCCGAGGGCGAGGGGACGCACCACAAGGGCGTCATCGTGCTGGGAACGGTGTATCAGGACGTGCACAGCATCGGCAAGGACCTGGCCAAGACGCTGCTCGAGAATTACGGCTACCGCGTCGTCGACCTGGGCGTCCAGGTGGCTCTCGACCGCTACATCGAAACCGCCCGCCATGAAAACGCCGACGCCATCGGCATGAGCGCGCTCCTGGTGCAGACCTCGAACCACATGATCACCGTGGCGCGCATGCTCAGGGAAGAGGGCCTGAATATCCCCGTGCTCATCGGCGGCGCTCCGGTCAACCGCCGGCACGCGGGTTTTGTCGCCATGTGCGGGCAGTCGGACATCGAGTCCATCCTCGACAACGTCTTTTATTGCGAGAGCGGGATGGATGGCGTCAACACCATGAACACACTGGTCGACTCCGCGGCGCGCGGCCGTTTCATCCGGGAAAACCGCGACGTCCTCGTGCGCGAGTACCAGCGCGCGAAAGGGGCGCGCGAGCAGGAGGAAAAACTGCTCGCCTCGTTGCCGAGAAGAAAGGTGAGTTTCAAAAAGCACGAGGTGCCGAAAGACGGTTTCGGAGCTCACAAGGTGGAGTTCAAACTCGGCCAGCTGGCTTCCAACCTCGACAATAAAAGTTTGTATTCCCTGAACTGGAAATACGGCAAGAAATCGAGCTGGGAACAAAAGGGCGTGACGCCGCAATCGCTCGAGGCCTTGAAAAAGGAATGGCTGAAGAAGGCCGAGGAGAACGGCTGGATCCGGCCCCGGGCCCGTTTCGGTCTTTTCCCCGCCCAGTCCGAAGGCGACGATTTGATCGTCTACGATCCGGAGGACCAGGGGCGTGAGTTGGGGCGCATCCACTTCAACGTCTGCGTTGGCAAAGGCCAGAAAGACGTTTTCTCTGTCGCGCAATACTTTTTCTCCAGAGAGTCCGGCCGGATGGACGCAGTGGGTCTGCAAATCACCACCTCCGGCGAAGCGGTGGGGCCGGCCATAGAGGAATTCAAGCGTCTGGGCGATTCCGAGTCCGCCCTGTTCCTGCAGGGGCTTAGCGACCGCGCCACCGAAGACATGGCCGAATACATTCACCGCCTCATGCGCCGCCGGCTGGGTCATAAGAACGACCGGGCCGGAGGCCAGCGTTACAGCCCCGGCTACCCCGCCCTCACCGGGCTCATCAATAACCGCGTCATCTGGGAGGTCCTGCGCGCCGAGGAACTCGGCATCCGCCTCACCGGCTCCAACGAGTTCGACCCGCCAAGCACCACCGCCGCCGTCATCTGCTTCCATTCCGAGGCCGGCTACACCTGAGCCGGCAGCGCTCCGTCAATAAGCGCAACCCTTTGATTTGACGGTTGCTGCCGTTATCGCCAGTCTTTTGACGTGTTCCTGCCCCGCGCCTTATCGGCCGCCGGGGGCGACCGATGCCCGTGAAAATATTTTTAGATTCCGTGGTCCGGGGAAAAACTCCCTGGCCGGGGCCGGGTTCCCGGCCGCAAACGTTTTGTGTTTGATCCCCCTGGTAAGGAAACCCCTGGCGCGCCTCCGGGAGGAGGAAACAGGGCTCCCGAACCCCCTTTAATCCGCCTGAATTTCCCCGGCTTCCGGCGGCGCGCATCGCTTGCAAAGGGCCTTTCCGGAGGGGCGAAAAAAAACAATAACCTCTAATATTTCAATAGGTTTGGCGTGGTGTCCGGGGGTGAAATAAATCCTTGTATAATTGCTTTCATTTGCTACAATGTTTAGAGATCACTAAAATAAAGAGAAACTCGGGCTTTCCCTTGATTGTCCTGGCCGGAAAGATGCCGGATTCAAGCTGATTCCCATGCCCTATTCACTTGAGGAAAATTGAATCATGTTTAAACGATTCACGGAAAGAGCGCGCAGAGTCATTATTCTTGCACGGGAGGAAGCGGAGCTTTACCGACACGAATATCTGGGAACGGAACACATTTTGCAGGGATTGGTGAAAGACGGGGGAGGGATCGCCGTAGCCATTATCCAGAAGTCGGGCACCGATCTCACCCAGCTCAAGAAGGAGTTGGAGAAAAATCTTCCGCGCAGCACCAACTCGCTGATTATTGGCGATATCCCTTTCACCTCGCGTGCAAAGAAGGTGCTTGAGTTTGCCGTCGAAGAGGCCCGGTCGCTGAACCATAATTACATCGGCACCGAGCATCTGCTTTTGGGCCTGCTCAAAGAGAAAGAGGGCGTGGCCTGCCGGGTGCTCAACAGCTTCGGCATGTTTTTCGATGACGTGAAGGAGAAGATTGTCGAAATGTTCAAGGAACCGACAGAGGCCTCGCGGGATGTGGGTAAAACCCCCACTCTGGACGAATTCAGCCGGGACCTGACGAAAATGGCCATCGATGGCAAGCTCGACCCCATCATTGGCCGCAGCAAGGAAATCGAACGCGTGATCCAGATCCTCAGCCGGCGGACGAAAAACAACCCCGTGCTCATTGGCGAACCCGGCGTCGGCAAGACGGCGATCGTCGAGGGGCTGGCGCAAATGATCATCGAGCGAGAGGTTCCCGACACGCTTTACGACAAACGCGTGGTGTCGCTGGACCTGGGCTCCCTGATCGCGGGAACCAAATACCGGGGCCAGTTCGAGGCCCGGCTCAAGGGGATCATGAAGGAGATCGTGCAGAACGACAGCGTCATCCTGTTCATCGACGAGCTGCACACCCTGGTGGGTGCCGGCGCGGCCGAGGGATCGGTTGACGCGTCCAACATGCTCAAGCCCGCGCTTTCCCGTGGCGAGGTTCAATGCATCGGCGCCACCACCCTCGAGGAATACCGCAAATACATCGAAAAGAACGGCGCCCTGGAGCGGCGGTTTCAGCCCATCGTGGTCAACCCGCCGACGGCCGAGGAAACCGTCGAAATCATCAAGGGGCTCAAGGTTCCCTACGAACTGCATCACAAGGCCAAGATCACCGACGAGGCCATCGTCACCGCGGTACGATATTCCGATCGCTATATCAGCGACCGGTTCCTGCCCGACAAGGCCATCGACGTGATCGATGAAGCCGGCTCCCGCGTGCGCCTGAGGAAGGTGACCCAGTCGCCGGAGATGCGCCAGTTTCAGCGGGATATCGATGCGGTGATTCGGGAAAAGAAGATCTG
>QJZQ01000221.1 GCA_003246675.1 Nitrospirota bacterium
ATATAAGTGAAGGTGCGGCGGTACTGGGGTGTCCGTCTCTCTTCAAAGCTGGCGTAGGGCAGGGGCGATTCAGCAGTCCACTGTTTCGACCGGTAAGCCCGGGCGCCTGCCAGCAGAATCGAGACTCCGGCGAACAGAATGAAGCCCGCGAAGAGGAACGCGATGAGCTCGGGAAACATGAATATCAGCGCGGCGAGCGCCATGAGAACGGCACCGAGCAGCAGCAGGATCTTGCTGAAAGTCCGCTGGCCTTCAAGGAGACTATCGTATGGATTGAACCGGCGATTGAACATGGGAAAACTCCTTTCTTTGAACTCTTTAATCAATAAAATCGCCGGGGGAGGTTGTCAAGCCCGCTTGGGTTTCAGGGTATTGAGGCAATCGGTGATGATGGAGAAATCCTGTTTCTGCTGGGCCAGCGGTCGGCGCCAGTTCGTCACCCGCGGGCTCGGATGGTAGAGCGGGAGCAGCAGGAAATCCTCCGTTTGCTCGACGCGGGCGGTTTTCCCGGGCAGGGTGAACCGTGTTCCCGCGAGACGGTTGATGGCCTGAAGGCCCACGGCGCCCAGGGTGACCACGAGCCGTGGCTGGATGAGGGCGAGAACCCGGCCGAGGAAGGGCGAACAGTTACGGATTTCGGCGGCCTGCGGGCGGCGGTTCAAGCCGTCTTTGAGGGGTGTGCACAGCACCGCGTTGGTGATGAACACCTCTTCGCGCCGGAGGCCCGCATGGGCAAGCAGGGTCTCGAAGTTTTCCCCCGAGCGATCGCCGGAAAAAGGGACGCCGGTGCGCCCGGCGCCAAAGCGCCCGGGGGCCTCCGCCACGAAGACGACCGGGCTGTCGAGACTGCCGCAGGCGTCGCCCAGCACGGCGTTCTCGTGGGCAAGGGCGGGGCAGGTGGTGCAACCCGCCGCCTCGCCGGCCAGCCGGGCGAAGGCCTGTTGCTTGGCTCGCCGGGTCAGGAGGAATTCTCCTCGTCCTCCTCTTCTTCTTCCTCGTCGTCGTCGCTTGTGCGGCAGATGACGAAAAAGCCGATGATCAGGAGAACGCTGGCCACCAGGGTGAACAGGATATCCATGATTCGCCTAGAAGGGTTTGACGGTGGCGAGGTAGATCATCGCCGCGCCCACCAGGAAGATGGCGATATGCACCATCATGGCGTATTTTTTTGGCAACTGGTCGCGCTCGATCTGCCGGCCGTTCTGCACGCCGAGGGCGATGAGCACCACGAGCAGGCCTATTTTCACTTTGATCCAGTCCATTTTCTCGAACACGCCCGTGGCCGACGCCAGGTAGATGCCCGAGAGCAGGGTGACGCCCAGGATGGGGTAGTAGATGAATTTGTGTATTCGTGCCTGGGTTTTCCTGAGCCCCTGGATTTCGCCGGCTTCCTTGAGCCGCAGGCGGAACACCACGGAGAGGGATTGCAGGAACAGGGTGCCCACCACCAGGCACATGGAGATCATGTGCAAGGTCAGAAAGAAATTTTTCATGATTCGTTCGCGAGTGATTTAGGGTTTCAGGGGGTTTCCTGGCCGGGGGCTTCGCCGCGGTTCAGCCAGTACACCCGGCTGCCGAGAAGGAGCGCCATGCCGATGCCGCAATAAATCGCGGCGACGACGATGTAGCCGCCCAGGTATTCGTTCCACGTCCTGAGCAGAAAGCCGAGCAGCATCATCCCCGCGATCAGGCCGTAAAACGGTTTCGAGAATATATGGTGCGCATGAATGGGATGCGGCAGGTTTTCAATGCGCGTTTTGTTCTTTTGAGCCGTTCTTGAAAGCACGAACAGGCCCTTGGCCGAACCCAGGCACACGCCGACGACCACGGAAAACACCAGGGCGGTTTGCGTGGCGTGCTGTTCCAGTACGGCCAGGCGGTACATGGCGACGCCGCGGACGATCAGGAACGTGCCGATCGCGACCCACAGAATTCCCGCGAGGGTGGTCAGGTGGCTGGTTTTCAAGACGGCTCCTTTAAAATAAAGTGACGGGGGCGTTTTGGATTAGATGAAATCCCGGGCCTGTGGATTTCTATAAATTACAGCCTTTTTGGGGCCCGCCCCGTTACAGGCGGACCGGACGAACGGCCATCCTCCCGCTCTTGCTTTTGTACAGAGGGCGGGCTTCGCCGTTACGAAAATCGAACACGGTTCCATCGTTGCCGGGAGTATCGTCTTTCACCCAGACCGTCGGCAAGGCGCCCGCGGGAAAAACGGGGTCCAGGTGCAGGGTGGCTCCGTATTTGTCCTGGTTGGTCTGGGCGGTGTCGTACAGGCTCTGGGCTTCCTCCAATGTGGGCAGGCGCCAGTCCGCATGGCGGCAGAAGCGGATGGTGGATAAGTGCTGGGCGTGTTCCACCGCCTCGTCCCAGGTCACCCATTTGGCATCGCTCTGCCAGGAGTCCTCCCGGGACCAGGTGAGCCCGGTGGCGGAATCGGTGATCGACCCGTCCTGATTGTCTATAAAACGAGAAGTCATTGCGCGCTCTGGGGCATCCGTTCGTTGCCGGGCGCATCAAGAGGGATGTTTTTGAGCCTCTGGTAAAGCGCGTCCACATCGAAACGGGCGGGTGTTTCCAATTGCTCGCGCGGCAGGATCTTGCGGAACGAGTACTTAAGCAGGGTGTTCGATGCGGCCAGCCAGGGCGTGGTCCACAGGATTCTTTTCACCGTCGATCGCGAGATCTTCACGTTGGCGCGGGAATTGAGCAGAGATTCGTTTCTGTGCAGCACCGCCACGGTTTTCATGGCCATCCACAAGGGCCAGATGCAGAAGAGACGCAGGCGGATGTGCTGGCGCGGGATGGCGAGGGTGAACTTGAGGGCGTCGTCCAGGTGCCCGCGCGTCTTGCAAAGCAGCCGCTCCACGGCGCGCAGGTTTTTCTCCATGGATTTCTGCGAGTGGAATTCCTCCAGCGTCAGGCCCTGCTCGGCGAGAAAGCTTTTCGGGATGTAGGACCAGCCGCGCTCGCGATCGGCGGCCACGTCCTTCGAGATGTTGGTCATCTGCAGGCCGAGGCCGAAGGAGACGGCGGTTTGCCGCATGGTGTCTCTGGCGCTTTCGCTGATGCCGGGGAGTGCGGTGAGGAACAGGTTGCAGAGCATTTCACCCACGGCTCCGGCGACAAAATAGCAGTATTCCTCCAGCTCGTTTTCGTTTTCCAGGGGGGTCATCTCGCCGAAATTAAAGCGCTTCTGGAAATAGGCCATGCCCCGGGCCATGCGCGCCACCGACGGGACGATCTGCTCCCGGTAGTTTTTCCCGAGCGAGTCGAACACCGCGAACACGCGGCGGGTATTGGCCAGAAGGTCGAGGTCCGGCGGGGTGCCGTCGACCACGGCGGAGCTGTTCACCCAGGTGTCGAGAGCTTCACCGCGCGGTGCGGGTTGTTCGATCAGCCGGGCGAATTCGTGCAGCAGGCGGATTTTTTCCTGCGGGTCCAGGAGGGCGGCGTCCTCGACGGTGTCGATGGCGCGGCAGAAAAGATAAGCGACGAGAACGCTCCGGTGCATTTCGCCCCTGAGGACGGCGATGTTGAGCGCAAACGTCCGGCTCACTTTCGGCAGCGTTTCGAGGCAATAGGTCCAGTCGTTCATCAATTTTCCAAGTGAGCGGGTTCGCTTGTTCCGGCGTCCGCGGGCCAGCCCCGGCCCTGCATCGGCCTCTTTCTCCCGGACAGGAAGGGGTTATCTTAGCATAAAAACCGCGCGTTCCGGTAGGGGCCGGGCGGGTTTCCCTGGAAAAGCGGAAAGGGGATTACAGCGGGGTGGGCTGGCCTTCCATCCTGTCTATATTCGCGGCGATTCTCAGGATTTCGGTGTGCACCTCGTTGATGACGTTTTCCGGCGTGCTGGTGCCGGCGGTGATGCCGACGTGCTTCTTGTTGGCAAACCACTGGGGGTTGAGCTGCGAGGAGCTTTCGATATGGTGCGCCTCGATGTTCTTCACTTCGCACACCTGCACCAGTTTCTTGGTGTTGGAGGAATTGTAGCCGCCGACGACGATCATCAGGTCCACCTGGTTGGCGAGTTCCCACACCGCCACCTGGCGGTCGCGCGTGGGCTGGCAGATCGTGTTGACAAAGGCCACTTCCTCGACGCAGTCCATGGCGCGGATTTTATCGACGATGCCCTCGACCCGGTCGACCTGCTGGGTGGTCTGGCTGACGATGCCGAGCTTGGTCTTGCCGCGCTGGCGGATTTTTTCCAGGTCGTCCTCGTTGTTGATGACGAGGTAATCCTCAAGGTCGCCGACGATGCCCTTGACCTCGACATGGTCTTCCTGCCCGATCACCACCGGAAAATAATTTTTTTCGACCATCGACTTGATGGTCTTGTGAACGCGCATCACCAGCGGGCAGCTGGCGTCGTACACGATGAACCCCGCCTCGCGCAGCCGGTCCTTGGTTTTATCGGCGGCGCCGTGCGCGGTGATCATCACTTTTTTGGTTTTGATGTTGTCGAGCTCTTCGACGCCCTTCACCAGCGAAACGCCGTTTTTTTTCAGGGATTCGTTGATCTGCGGGTTGTGCACGAGCTGGCCGACGATGGTCATGTCGTGCCGGAATTCCGGGGCCATGGCCAGGTTGATGGCGTCCTGCACGCCGAAGCAGGTGCCGAGCGCGCTTGCGAGGGAAACTTTCATGAGGTTATCCTATCGATGGCGGCCTTGAAGAGCCGGAAGGTCATATTCACTAAGGAAAATATGATAACAAAACCGGCAGGGCTTTGGAACAGGAAATGCCCAGGGCGGGAAAAGGCGATGGGGCTGAAAAAAAACCACCCCCTCGGGGACTGGCGGCCCCGAAAGGGTGGTTTGCTCCCGGAGAGGAGTTATTCGGGCAACCCCACCTGATGGATGCCGTGGACGTTGTCAAACGTGCCGCGCGGTTCCTTGACCCTGGCGGGCATGCTTTTGCCGCGGCGGTTCAGCTTGGTCTGGCCGTTGATGATCTCGCGCAGTTCCTTGCCGGCGTGGAACACCGGTTTCTTGCGCACGGGCAGATAAATGGCTTCGCCGGTGATCGGCTTTTTGGCCATGCGTGCTTTATGTTCATTCAGGCGAAAGGAGCCGAAGCCCTGCATCACGACTCGCTCCTCGCTTTCAAGGGATTCCATAATGGCATCGAGGAAGGCGGTCAGGTACTTGTCGGCCTCCTTTTTGGAAACCTTCATTCTGAGAGACAGCTTGGTGGTCAAATCGGATCGCGTCATCGGGTCATTCCCCCAACAAAAAGATGATTAAGGTTGATGAGGTAGATAGAAAGCAAGAACCGGGCCAAAACCAAATAAAATCGCTAATCGCATATATTTCAAGGTATTAATCATTTTTGCGTTAAGCGCCGCTTTTCCGAGGATTTATGGAATAATTAACAGTCGTCAACAATTGTGAACAATTGCGCGCACGACCTTCCGCGCACTTTCAGGGGGAAAAGCATGATCCAAAAGTTGCTTGTTTACATGACCCACCCGCATGTCGATGCCTGGGTGTTCAAGCCGCAGCACCGCGAGCTTCTCGAGCGCCGGCTGCCGGGGGTGGAGGTGGTCTGCGTTACCCGCTCCGGGGAATTTCTGGACAGGCTGCCTTGGGCCGAGGCCGTCGCGGTCTGGTTTTTCAAGAGCGACTGGCTTAAGCAAGCGCCGAACCTCCGGCTCATCGCCACCCCCGCGGCAGGCCGGGACTGGATCGAACCCGAGGAGGCCCCTGGCCTAGCGGTCTGGTTCGGCGGGTTCCATGGGCCGATGATCGCCGAGAGCGTGGCCGGGGCCGTGTTCTATTTCGCCAAGGCGTTCGGGCTTTCGCTGCGGATGCAGCGGCAGAAGAAGTGGGCGCGGGTGAAGATCTCCAGCCAGATCCGTTCGCTCGAAGGCGCACGGGTGACGATTCTGGGTTTCGGAAAAATCGGCCAGGTCATCGGCGAGCGTCTGAAGGCGTTTGGCTGCAAAATCACCGGGGTGAGGCGGCGGGAGGCGGGCGCGCCGGCTTATTTCACGGCGGAGGACCGGATCGTCTACCTGGAGGGCCTGCGCGAGGCGCTGCCGCAAACCGATCACCTGATCCTGACGTTGCCCGGCGGTCCGGAAACCGCGGGGCTGCTGACCCGCGAGCATCTGAAGATGCTGCCGCGGACGAGCTTTCTCTACAACGTCGGCCGCGGCAACGCCTGCCGCGAGTGCGATGTGGTGGACGCGCTCCAGGCCGGGGATATCGCCGGCGCCTACCTGGACGTGTTCGAGACCGAACCCCTTCCCGAAGCCTCGCCGCTGTGGGGCATGGATAATGTGCTCATTCAGCCGCACCTGTCCGCAGCCGCTCCCGAATACCTGGAACGGTTCGCCAATGAACTGGCCGGTCGGCTGCTCGCCGAGAGCGCGTCGCTGTAAAGCGGGTTTATTCTCCCGCCAGGGCGGGCGTGGCGAGGTGAAAGCGGGTGTTTTCCTGGAAACGGTGGCCCACGGCGAGAAGCGTCTCCTCGTCGAAATGCCGGCCCATGAGCTGCAGGCCCACCGGCAGGCCTTCGGCATCGGTGC
>QJZQ01000043.1 GCA_003246675.1 Nitrospirota bacterium
CCGCGCCATGAAAGAGAAGAACAAAGCCCCCACCAAGGAAAAAGTCAGCCTTTTCATGGGCGAGCTGGAGCAAGGCCTGGACGAAAACGCAGAATAAGAGATAGCAGCATCCGGCCCGAGGGCCGGTACGAAAAACTCCAGGGCAACCCCCTGGAGTTTTTTTTTGCCCTCTCCCCCTCCCCCACCACACCCCAAGAAATCCTCCCCCCCAGGGCTGTTTTTTAGCGTCTGAGCCAATTCAATGCCTGCCGGGGTTAAGATAATCCACCTTTTAGCCGATAATATTTAAATTCAAGGGGTTGCAAAATTCGCTTCCCCCAGAAAAGGAAAACATAACCCTTCCACGGTAAACCGTGACGGGCTAGTTTTTAACCTTTTTCGCATCCTGATAACCGCACCGGCCTGCCAGTGCAAATATCAACTCCAGGGAGAACGCCATGAAAGCGCTCATTATCGACGACTCACGAACCATCCGGCAGCTTTTGTCACGCATCCTGCATGAATGCGGTTGGGAGGTGGTCGAAGCCGGCCACGGACAAGAAGCGCTGGAGGTTCTTGCTGCAAATTCCGATTGCAGGCTGGCCCTGGTGGACTGGAATATGCCGGTCATGAACGGCCTCGAATTCGTCCGCTCGGTGCGGGGAGAGGACAAACATACCGATATGCGCATCATGATGGTGACCACGGAAAACGACACGTCCAACATCATCCTCGCGCTCGAGGCCGGGGCCAATGAATACGTGATGAAGCCCTTCAACCGCGATGTGATCGAAAAGAAAATAGCCCTTCTGGGCCTTACCGCTGCCTGACCGATGCGAAAAGCCAAGACACTCATTATTTCCAATCATCCCGGAACCCGTCAGTTCCTGCTGGGTATTTTTCGTGAGATTCCCGGGATCGACCCGCTGGGGTACGCAACGGCGGGCCGCGACGCGGTCCGGAAAATTCACGAGGTTCATCCACAGCTTCTATTCTTCGATCTGCAATCGGCCGGGGAGAATGTCATTAAGATGCTGTTGCAAATCCGCAATGCCAGCCCCGGCGTGCCCGTTTTCCTGCTTTCCGCAGAAGAAAACCACAGCCCCGCTCTGATCCTGCAAACCCTTTCGGTAGGAGCCGCGGATTACATCGTGATTCCACACGATTTCCTGAACGATAGCGATCAGGGCCGGCTGCTGTATGTCGATCTCCAGAAAAAGCTCAAATTATTTTTCAGCCGTGGCCAGAGCGAAGCGCCTCCCCCCCCATTGCCCGTGTCGAAGCAAACGGCTTCCAGGGAACCGAAGAACATTGTCAGCGATGAACGGCCCGTCTCCCCACCCCGGAAGACCGCTTCCCCCAAAGCCGCCATTCCCGACATAGAGCTCGTGGTCATCGGCGTATCCACCGGTGGCCCCCAGGCCCTGGCCAATCTTCTACCGTCTTTTTCCGCAGATTTTTCGGTCCCCATCCTGATTGTCCAGCATATGCCCGAGGGCTTCACCGCGCCCCTGGCCCTGCGTCTGAACAACAGGGCCAAGGTGCAGGTGGTCGAAGCGGAAGAGGGTATGGCTCTGGAACCGGGACGGGCGTATATCGCTCCCGGCAACCGCCACATGGTGGTGGCCGGATCCAGGAGCCACAGCCACATTCATATCCACCAGGGCCCGCCGGAAAACTCCTGCCGCCCGTCAGTGGACGTGCTGTTTCGTTCGGTGACGGAAATTTATAACCGTCACGCCCTGGCCGTTGTTATGACGGGAATGGGCCAGGACGGCCTTTTAGGCTCGCAGGCGCTGGTTAAAGCGGGGGGAAAGGTGCTTGTTCAGGATGAAGCTACAAGCGTGGTGTGGGGAATGCCAGGAGCGGTGATGCATGCCGGCCTGGCGGATCAGGTTTTGCCACTGGAGCATATCGCGCGGGAAATTATCAGCCGGGTTCCCTCCCCCAGCCCGCTGAAGACTGCCTTTCGGCAGGAACTTTCACTCCTTCAATCTGCGCAGGAGCGTTCATGACCATTTCACCAGGTGATTTCGATTATATCAGCAAGCTGGTCGTAGAGCGGTCCGCCATCGTGCTGGAGCCAGGCAAGGAGTACCTTGTCGAATCCCGCATGCGAAGTCTGCTCCAGGAAACCCACTGCCCTTCCATCCGCGAACTCGTGCAAAAAATGGTTCGCGAACCCAACGGCGACCTGAAAAACAAAGTGGTCGATGCGATGACCACCAACGAAACCTCCTTCTTTCGTGACTTGCACCCTTTCGAAGCCATGAAAAATGTTGTGATTCCCGATCTCCTCAAAAAACGGGAATCAACGCGCCAGCTCAACCTGTGGTGCGGAGCGAGTTCCCGCGGACAGGAACCCTACAGCGTAGCCATGATGCTTCTTGAGAACTTCCCGCAACTCACAACCTGGAAAGTGCACTATGTGGCCAGCGATATTTCAGAGAAAATGCTGGCGCGCTGCCGGGAGGGAATTTACAGTCAATTGGAAGTCAACCGGGGCCTGCCCGCGCCGCTTCTGGTCAAATATTTCGATCATCGGGCAACCAAGTGGCAGATCAAGGACAACATCCGCAAATGGGTGGATTTCAAGCAGATCAACCTTGCAAGCCATTGGCCTCATCTGCCCCGCATGGACATTGTTTTCATGCGCAATGTGCTGATCTATTTCGACCCGCCGATGAAAAAAATAATCCTGGGGAAAATCCGCCAGATACTGAAGCCCGACGGCTACCTGTTCCTCGGCGCGGCGGAAACGACCCTGAACCTCGACGACGCCTTCCAGCGGATGGACATCAAGCAATCGGGCTGTTACCGGCTGCGCGAAGGACAAGCGCATCCATCCCGCGAGCCGGCATCCGTCTGAATATAAGGGCATTGGCCTGCCGCTAAATGTAAGCCCGGCAGGCCAATGCTCAAGCCCAGCGAATCAGGGTTCCTTTTTCTTTTTCAGCCCCTGATGTGAATCGAACTCCTCCTCCACTTGCTCCACCTGCTCACTGTTATAGCGCACCAGATTTTTCAAGTGCTCGAACCCATCCAGCCCGACCCGCAGAAATTCGATACCCATGCCCGCAGCCGTGGAACGCGCCACCCGGCCTCTGACACGCACCTCAACGGCCGGGCTCGCCCCTTCTAGGCGAATGACAAGGTCGCACTCAGCGCCCTTGGGAAAGCCAGGCCCGCCCACCAGGAATAATCCCTTGAGCGACAGGTTCCTGATGGCAAGCCCCTTTTTCGCGACGTCTCCAAAATGAATATCCCCCTTAAGGGGCACCTGCACGCGGGTAAATTCCCTCTGCTCACGACTTTTATCGTTCATTGGAGTCTGGTTTCCTTCAAGCAGGCCCGGGAGGGGCAAACCAACCTTCCCAAACAGCTTTTTAACCTATTGATAAATTGGCACCCTTTCCACCTCAGGCGTCTCGGGACCGGTCTCCTTATAGTTGGCGACAAAAACAGGTGAAAACTTGACATCGCGCAAATGGAATCTTATTTAAGTCGCGAACCCTTATTTTTAAGGGAAGGTTCAAAAAACACTCACAACCGAACATTTTCGAACGTTTGCAATAATAATAGAAAGGATCTGCACCCATGGGAAAAATCATAGGAATCGACCTGGGGACCACCAACTCCGTGGTCGCCGTCATGGAAGGCAACGAGCCGAAAGTCATCCTGAATGAGGAAGGCGGCCGAACCACTCCGTCCGTCGTGGCGTTCACCAAGGAGGGAGATATCCACGTGGGGCAGGCAGCCAAGCGGCAGGCCATCGCCAACCCGGAGAACACCATCTTTTCGGTCAAGCGCTTCATGGGCCGAAATTTCGATGAAGTCTCGGAAGAAATGAAAATGGTTCCCTACAAGGTGGTCAAGGGCACCAAAAACGATGTGCGCATCGAGGCCGGGGGCAAGCAGTACACGCCGCCCGAGATCTCTGCGATGATTCTGCAAAAGCTCAAAAAATCGGCCGAGGCCTACCTTGGCGAAACCGTGACCGAAGCGGTTATCACCGTTCCGGCGTACTTCAACGACACCCAGCGACAGGCCACCAAGGACGCGGGCAAAATCGCCGGGTTGGACGTCAAGCGCATTATCAACGAACCCACCGCCTCGGCGCTGGCCTATGGCCTGGACAAACAGAAAGACCACACCATCGCCGTGTACGACTTCGGCGGCGGCACGTTCGATATTTCCATCCTCGAAGTGGGGGACAACGTGGTGGAGGTGAAAGCCACCAATGGCGACACGCACCTGGGCGGCGACAACCTCGACCAGCGCGTTATCGACTGGCTGGTGACCGAGTTCAAGAAAGACCAGGGCATCGACCTGTCGCGGGATAATATGGCCCTGCAGCGCCTGAAGGAAGCGGCGGAAAAGGCGAAGATGGAGCTCTCGTCCACCAGTGAAACCGAGATCAGCCTGCCGTTCATCACCGCCGATGCCACCGGCCCCAAGCACCTGAACTGCAAACTGACACGCTCCAAGTTCGAAACCATGGTGGAAGACCTGGTCGATCGTTCCAAGGAACCCTGCAAGAAAGCCATGGCCGACGCCGGGCTCAAGTCCAGCCAGATCCACGAAGCGATCCTCGTGGGCGGCTCCACCCGGGTGCCCCGGGTACAGGCGCTGGTGAAGGAGCTGTTCGGCCGAGAGCCGCATCGCGGTGTCAACCCCGATGAAGTTGTCGCCCTCGGCGCCGCGGTACAGGCTGGCGTGCTGTCCGGTGACGTGAAAGACATCCTGCTGCTGGACGTCACCCCCCTGTCACTCGGCATCGAAACCCTGGGCGGTGTGACCACGAAGCTCATCGAACGCAACACCACCATCCCGACCCGCAAGAGCGAGACTTTCTCCACCGCATCGGACAATCAGCCGAGCGTGGAGATCAACGTACTCCAGGGGGAACGGGAAATGTCGCGAGACAACCGCTCTCTCGGTAAATTTCATCTCGACGGCATTCCCGCCGCGCCGCGCGGCATGCCGCAGATCGAAGTCACCTTCGATATCGACGCCAATGGCATCATCAACGTTTCCGCCAAGGACAAGGGCACCGGCAAGGAGCAGAAGATCACCATCACCGATTCCACCGGCCTTTCAGACGCCGATATCGAGAAAATGGTCAAGGATGCCGAGGCGAACGCCGAGGCCGACAAGGCCCGCCGGGAGAAAATCGACGTAAAAAACCAGCTCGATTCGGTCATCTACAGCACCGAGAAAACTCTCCGCGACAACAAGGACAAGTTCAAGGAGGAAGACACCAAAGCCGCCGAGGAAGCCGTCACCGAAGCCAAAAAGCATCTTGAAGGCGAGGTGGACGTGATGAAAGAGCAAATCGAAAAGCTCAACCAGGTGGCTCACACTCTGGCTCAGACCCTTTACTCCCAGGCGCAGCAGCCTCCCGAAGGCGGTGAGGGCGGAGAAGGCGGCGGCGACAAGAAGGATAAATCCGACGATGACGTGGTCGACGCCGAGTTCGAGGACATCGGAAAAAAATAACCCCATTGCGGCGAGGTCCCGCTTCGGTTCCGCCCCCCAGCCCCATCAACGGGCGGGGGGCGTTACGCGCAGCAGGGAAAGTAAAATTTTTGCGCCTTCGCGCAGAAATTCCCAGCATTCCCCCGGGTGTCACCTTCAATGAACCCGGGAGTTGCCCGCCGCTTTACCCCTGAAAAACCATGACAGAAGAACACGACGCAAAATCAAAAAACGAAGAAAAGCCCAAAATCACCGTGGTGGACCGCCGCCACTCGATCCTCTCGGAAGAATCCGAAGAGGCGGACGAGGCGGCCCAGGCGGCGGAAGAGCGCCTGCCTACCTACGTGGAAAAATTAAAACGGGAAGCGGAGGAGAAGGACAAGAGGCTGCGCGAATACATTGCCGCCTATAAAGAAAACTCCAGCGCCACCGACGAACTGCGCGCCAGGCTCACGCGGGAGAACGAGAACCGGCTGGACCTCTTCAAGGCCAACCTGTTCGCCCGTCTCGTCCCCATTCTCGACAACCTGAAACGCGCCGGCCAGGCGGCAACCGCATCCAGCGATTTCGAGAGCCTCAAGAAGGGCATTGAAATGGTGATCCGGCAATACACCCAGGAACTCGGCGAAAATGGTGTCGAGGAAATCCCGACCGCCGGACGGAAATTTGACCCGAAGATCGATGAAGTCTACATGACCATCGAAACCGCCGATGCCGCCCAGGACAACGACATTATAGAAGAGCTGGAACCCGGCTACACCTACAAGGGGAAACTCATCAAAGCGGCCAAGGTCAAGGTCGCCAAACTCAAGCAATGAAGTTTGTCACGCACCAGAAACGCATGGGTCCCCTTCGGCCCTGAAAACCCGAACGACGAAGAAAGTCTACACTCATGAGCCAACGCGATTACTACGATATTCTCGGCGTATCGAGAAACGT
>QJZQ01000131.1 GCA_003246675.1 Nitrospirota bacterium
AGGGGTGCTCAGGATTTCGCCCGGCTGTGAGCCAGTTTGACGTTGTGGCGGAAGTCGTCCCCGTCCATGGGGAGAAACAGGGACATCTCCTCCATGCGGGAATAGATGCGGCCACCGATGCGCTCTTCCAGGGCTTCGCTTTTGTAGGCATCGGAGGCGGCCTGGGTATCCAGCAGCCGCCCGGAGCCCGGCTTGTCCCTTTTCTTTTGGGCGCGGTTCAGGAAGTTGGTGGTAAACAGCGTCACCTTATCGGCGGCGTTGTAGCGGCTGGAGATGAACTGGTCGAGCACTGTGAGCTCCCACTCGTTGTTGCGGCCCTTGGCCAGTTCGTCGATCACAAGCAAGCGCGCGCGGATGTAGGGGCGGATGACGGCCTGCTCCGACCGGTCCTCCGAATAGGCGTGGCGGATGTCGGACAGGAGCTGAAAGAAATCGACGAATTTGCCGTCGATGCCTTCTTCCAGAATCAGGGTTTTCAGAATAGCAACGGCGAGGTGGGTTTTGCCCAGACCCGGCGGGCCCATGAACACCAGCCCGCGCGGCGGTTTGCCCTTGCTGTTCCTGAAGTCATCGATGAAGTCGACGGCGCGGGCCTTGGCGGTTTTCTGCGTCTTGTCGATGGCCTGGAAACTTTCAAGGCTGGAGGAGGCGAACTTGCCCGGAATCCCCGCTTCGCCGAGCATCCGCAAGCGCCTTTGCAGGACGGCACAGTCACAATCGTTGAGATAGGCAATGCCGTTTTCCTTTTCAACGAAGACGCGCCCCTCGCCGCCGCAGCGCTCGCAGTGGAAGCACTCGCAGAGAGCGCCCTGAACACGGCCGTCCTCATTTGAGAGCACGAAGGATTTTCCCTGGCATCGGGCGCAGGTTGGGGCTTTTGCCGGCGTCATATTCTATCGCTCCGGTCGATTTCGCTTTCCACGCTTTCCTTCAACTGGCCGATAGAGACTTTCCCGCCGGGCCGCCGGCTTTGCCGCTGAAATTCAACGAAAGCTTTTTCGATGCCACGGCACACCCGCTGCACCGGCACCCCCCGGTCCTCCCACTGGCTGATGAGGTGGTAATCATTCGCGGAGAGGGCGAGGCCGGAGTCGGTGAGGGCGAGGAAAAACTGCTCGACCCGGGTCAGGTAACTCAGACGGTCCTTGTCGATCAAACTCATTGAAATTTTTATCCTCTGGAATTTGGCGGCGGGCTAGTGCAAGGCTGTGTTTCAGCGGCCCGAAAAATCCGGCTCATTATAACAAATTTCGGCGGTGCGGGGATAATTCATCGGGGGGCGCGGGCAGGCGGCGAGCCCGTCCCGCATCGGGGAGTGAGGCTTGAGCGGGCAGCGGAATCACGACCTGCGCCACACGCGGGGCGGACGGAAAATTTCTCCGGACCGGGCTGTTTACACCGGTCCCGTGTTCAATCCGCGGCCTGGCCAGGCGCCTCAGCCGGTTTCGGCGAGGGTGGCCGGGTCGTTCTTTTGCAGGGGGATGAGGGGCAGCACCATGGCGGTTTCATCGCAGCGTTCCTGGTGAATGCAGCCCTTGCAATCGTTCCATATTTTCATGGGCAGGGTGCTTTTTTCGACCACCGTGAAGCCGAGCTTTTCAAACAGGCGGACGGCGTACGTCAGCACGAAGGCGGTTTCCCGGCCCAGGGCCAGGCCGCGCTCCACGCATTCCCGCACCAGGGCGGTGCCGATGCCCTGGCGGTAATAGCCGGGGTCGATGCACAGGGAGCGGATCTCCGCCAAACCGGTCCAGGCGGTTTTCAGGCTGCACGTGCCGACGATTTTTTCGTCGATGACCGCGACGAGAAAGTCGCCGATGTTGGCCTCGATCTCGGCCAAGGGGCGGTAAAGCACCTGGCCGTTTTCGGTGTAGCGCAACAGCAGGTTCTGGATCGCTTCTGCTTCTTCTAATTTTGCTGGACGAATCATGTACGTTTATACCGCCCTTTTTCTGGCGAGTTCCATTTCCCTGTTGAGACTTCGGGTCGCCTGGTGCAACAGGTCCTGATAGGTCGCGATGGATTTTCCCGGATAGGTCGCGGCGCCGATGCTGATCGCCGGAACCTCGAAGCCCTTCCATGCGTCGAACCGCAGGGCGAGCATCGCCTTTCTCACACGCTGGCCCACAAGCAGGGCGCTGTTGTGGTCGATTTCCGGCAGCAGGATCAATATCTCGCCGATGTCGGTACGGACCAGGATATCGCAATCCCGGCAGTTGGACGAGAGCACCTTGCCTATGGATTTTATGGTTTGTTCCCCGGCGGATTCTCCATAAGTATCGATGAGATCCGTTAAATAGTCAACGCGCAATTTAAGACAGGAAAGGTGGCTTTTTTTCCTGCGGGCAAAGTCGAACTCGCGGTACAGGGCGGGTTCCAGGTAGCCGGCGTTGTACAGACCCGTCTGCTTGTCGATGATGGATTGCTTGCGCAACCGGTCCATGAGCAGGATGTTGTCCACCGCGATGGCCAGCTTCTCGGCCATCTGCTCGAGGTATTCCGTCCGCTGGCCTTCATGGAAGTGGTTGACCTCCCGGCTGCCGAGAGCCAGGGCCCCCGCCAGGGCGCCGCGCACCAGGATGGGAACGAGGATTTCCGAGCGCACGTGCTCCTTGTCTTCAGGGGAGTCGAGCACGGCCGAATCGCCCTTCACTTCCCGGCGGATCACCGGCTTAAGACCGTCGGGAAACCAGGCCCCTGCGGTTTTCTGGTCGGTGAACTTAAGGGCTCCGCTGCCTCTTTCGCCGTAGCGGTCCTTGAGCTTGTTCTCGATGAAATGATCGGCGCCGTCCACCAGGCACACGCAAACATGCGGCAGTGCGAAGCGGTTGCGGATTTCCTCGCGCAGCTGATCGACCAATTGATTGAGGTTCGTGCTGATGAGAATCAGACGCTCGATGTTGAAGATATGATCCTGGATTTTTTCATTGGCCTGGGATATTTCCACCAGCCACTCCAGCTTGTTTTTCAGGTTGTCCTGGTCGTCCTTCACGCGTTTCAGGATGCGGTCGGTCAGGCTGAGCGTTCCTGTGGGCTGAAAAGGCATTTCGCTTTCATCGAGCGCTTTGATCTTCTTCAGCAACTCGGGGAAGTCGTTGAAAAACTCGGGGTGCTCGTTCAGGTAGATGGCGATTCTTTCTTTATTCATCAATGTTCTCTCCCGGGCATCGGGGTTGATAAAGAGTAATGAGCGGCGCTTTCGTCACCGGACGGCGAAGAGCGCCGGGGCCCGCGCCGTGTCCGGCGGTTTGGGCGGGGCCTTGTGCCCACAGCCCGCCGCCAGCAGGACCAGCACGATCCCTGCCACGAGGTGCTTTATAGACATGCTTTCTCCCATGCCGCCGGTTCCCCCCGATCAACCACCGGGGCAACCCTGATTATGACTTCAATTCGCGCCTGAGCCTTGTGATCTGCTGGCGGATTCTTTTTCTGGACGTGCCCCCGTGGACGTCCTTGCGGTCCACGGATTTCTCCAGCGCGATACGATCGAAAATATCCTTCTCGAAGCGGGCGGAAATTTTCCTGAGCTCGTCAAGGGTGATCTCTTCCAGATGCTTCTGTTTTTCCAGGCAGTAAGCCACCGTTTGCCCCGTCACCTCGTGGGCCTCGCGGAACGGCAGGCCCTTCTCGACCAGGTAGTCGGCCATGTCTGTGGCGGTGAGAAACCCGCTCTCGCGAAGCTTCTCAAGCGGCAGGGGCTTGAACCTGGCCGTTTGCAGCATGCCGGTGAACACCGCGAGGCACATCTTGACCGTGTCCACGGTGTCGAAAAGCGGCTCCTTGTCTTCCTGCAGGTCTCGATTGTAGGCGAGCGGCAGCGACTTCATCACGGTGAGCAGCGCCATCAGGTTGCCGTACACACGGCCGGTTTTTCCGCGCACCAGCTCAGCGGGGTCCGGGTTCTTCTTTTGCGGCATGATGCTGCTGCCGGTGGAAAACGCGTCGGACAGTTCAATGAAATTGAACTCGCTCGACGACCAGAGCACCACCTCCTCCGCAAAGCGGCTGAGGTGCATCATAATCATCGCCGCGGCGGCGCTGAATTCGATGAGGAAATCACGGTCGCTGACGGCGTCGATGCTGTTGTTCGAAATTTTCGCGAAGCCGAGCAGCTTCTGGGTGTAGGCGCGGTCGATGGGGAAATTGGTTCCCGCAAGCGCCGCGGAGCCGAGCGGCATCACGTCGATGCGCTTCAGGGCATCGGCCAGGCGCTCTCGGTCGCGCTCCAGCATTTCCAGGTGTGCGAGCAGATGGTGCGCCAGTGACACCGGCTGCGCCCTCTGCAGGTGCGTGTAGCCCGGCAGGATGAAATCGATGTGGTCCGCGGCGAGCGCGAGCAGGGTTTTCTCCAGCTCCAGGAGGGATTCGCGAATCTCTCCCACTTCGGCGCGGAGGTACAGGCGGATGTCGAGACACACCTGATCGTTACGGCTTCTCGCGGTGTGCAGCTTGCCCGCCACCGGGCCGATCAGCTCGGCCAGGCGGCTCTCGATGTTCATGTGGATGTCTTCCAGCGATTCCTTGCACTCGAAGCACCCGCTTTCGAATTCCTTCAATATTTTACGTAACCCGGAGACAATTTTTTTCGCCTCACCGGGCCGAATAACGCCCGAATGGGCGAGCATTTGCGCATGCGCGATGCTGCCTTCGATGTCGTACGCATAAAGCTTCCGGTCGTACGCGATGGAGGCGGAAAACGCTTCCATCAGTCGATCGGTGGATTGTTTGAATCGGCCGCTCCAGGGTTTTTTCATTTCGCTCGGGTGATTCCTAGGCTTTTATTGTCCGGCGGGTGGGGGGCTGGATTTTCAGGTAAAGCCGGGGCCCAATGCCCTGGGGGCGGTCCGGACGCCGCCGTCAAAACGCCTTCATTTTACTTATAAACCATTTTAATTCAAAGAAATAATTCGGCGGGGATCAACCTGTGCGGCGGAATCTATTTCTCTGCCAGCCCTTCTCTCGCTGCGTCACTCTGGGCCGCGCCTTGACCTGGCACTGGCCATCGAGAATTCCCCCCTGGTCGATCCTGACGCTTGGGGCGTGGATGCCGCCCTGAACACGGCCGTCCTGGGTGATCTGGATGAACCGGCGCGCCTGCACCTCGCCCTGGATCTCCCCCTTGCAGACCACCGTTTCCGCCATAATGTTGGCGATGACCACGCCGGTTTTTTCCACCGTGAGCGTATCTGCCACTCGGATCTCGCCGTCGAAATGGCCTCTCACCGTCATTCCGCCGGAATGCTGGATGTTTCCCGTGACGCGGGCGTTTTCCCCGAGCAGGATGCCGAAACTGGCGGAAATGAACCTGTTGTAAACTTTTTTCTCGTAACGCGAGCATTTTCTACCAGCTTCCTCGAGTTTCTCCAGAATCCAGTAGATGCTTTCACGCGTGTCGCGGTCGTAGGTGCCCGCGGGGTCCTTGCCGGCAATGAATTCGTACTCCTGGTCGGTGAGCACGTGGAGCACCGGCTGTGCCCGCTCGTCATCTGTGAAAAAATCGAACAATCGACACCTTTCGCCCAGCGCCGCCCGGAATGGGAAAGACCCTCCCCTTAACCTACGCGCTGCGGCCCGCTTCCTGAGTATTAAGTTCCGTGGATATCCTGAGAATAGCAGAAAAACCGGCTCTTGCAGCCGTTTTTTACCTGATTTGCAGGTTTTTGCAAGCCTTTCCTACTCGCCCGGGTTCCGCTATAAGGGCACGGCTTCGGCCCTCGGCCCGCCCCGCATAAATAAACGATTAAATATCAGTGGGTTGGGATTTTTTCGGAATGCCGCCGACAACCAGGGTGATCTCGCCCTTGAAGGTTCTTTCGGCCGCCTGCCCGGCCAGTTCTCCGAGGGTGCCGCGGAGGACTTCTTCGTGGATTTTGGTCATCTCGCGGGTGAGCGCCGCCGGCCGGTCGCCGAGGACTTCGTGCAGTTCCCTGAGTGTTTTTGCGATGCGATGCGGCGACTCGAAAAGAACGACGGTGCGTCGCTCGCTGGCCAGTTCAAGGAACAATTTCCTGCGGCCCTTTTTTCGTGGCAAAAAACCTTCGAAAACGAAACGGTCCATCGGCAGGCCAGACACGGTGAGCGCCGCCAGCGCCGCCGAGGGTCCTGGAATCGGCGAAATGCGGATGCCCTCCGCCACCGCCGCGGTGACGAGATGATACAAGGGGTCCGAGACGCCCGGCGTGCCCGCGTCGGATACCAGAGCAATGTCTTTGCCTTCACCAAGCAGGCCGAGAAATTGCCCGCCCTTTTTGAGTTTGTTGAAGCTGTTGTAGCTTGAGACCGACGTCGTTATACCGTAATGGTTGAGCAGGTTGCGAGTGCGGCGCGTATCCTCCGCCGCGATGAGGTTCACGCTCGCAAGAATTTCCAGCGCACGGTGCGTGATGTCCGCCAG
>QJZQ01000004.1 GCA_003246675.1 Nitrospirota bacterium
CCACCTCACCAGGCGCAACTGTTTTATAAACAACGTGCGTCGATCATCCCCCGCACGACAGTTTTGTAATTGCCGCGCATCGACCTATCCCCCCGCACGACAGTTTTGTAATTCCCGCGCATCGATCCATCCCCCGCATGACAGTTTTGAAAATCACGCGCATCGGCCATTCCCGAACCGTCCTTCCCGCTCAGGTTTTTATGGAAGACAGTCTACCAGAAACCCCGGCAAATGATTTGCCGAAAGCCGGCTGAAAAGTGCTATCTTATCAATGGAATCCCACGGAAAGGAAGGACCGGCCTCTTTCTGAAGGGGCAAAAAGCGGGGGGGTGTCCGGGCAATCTCTCCTCCGTTTTTGAACGCCGCCCGGCCCAGGTGAAGCCATGGAAGACAAGCTGGAAATTCTGCTGGGAAAAATAAAGGTTCTGGAGCGCGAGCTGCTCCATGAAATGGAGATCAAGCAGCGGCAGTTCTATTACGAGATTAAAAAGAAAAGGGTTCGTTTCGAGAAGGATGTTAAAGCGCAGCACCGCCTGCTGGTCAAGAAAATCCGGCAATACCTGCGGGAAGCCTCCCTGCCGACGATTCTGACCGCGCCGCTGATCTGGAGCCTGATCTTCCCGGCCTTGCTGCTCGATGCGATGATCGGCTTTTACCAGGCCGTCTGTTTCCCGGTCTACGGGATTCCCCGGGTGCGCCGGGGGGATTACATCATCATGGACCGGCATTATCTCGGCTATCTGAACGGTATCGAGAAAATCAACTGCGCCTATTGCGCTTATTTTAACGGCCTGATCGCCTACGTGCAGGAGGTGGCCGCCCGCACCGAGCAGTATTGGTGCCCGATCAAGCATGCGCGAAAGCTTAAAACGGTGCACAACCGCTACAGGAACTTTTTTGACTACGGCGACGCGATGGGCTACCGCGAGAACGTCGAAAAAGTCCGCCGAGAGTTCTCGGACTTGAAGAAAAACGAAACCAAAAAAGCGAATTCCGGGGCTGCCGCGGCACCCCCCTCCCCGCCCCGGCGCCCGGAGCCGGACGGGAACGAATAAACCAGGGGTTGACTTGCCCTAGGCATCTCTGATACACACCATGCCCATATGAACTTTCAGGACGTCATCTTCAGTTTGGAGCGGTATTGGGCGACGCGAGGCTGCGCCGCTCACCAGCCCTACGACATCGAGGTGGGCGCGGGCACGTTCAACCCGAGCACGTTTTTCCGCGTTCTCGGGCCGGAACCCTACCGCGCCGCCTACGTCGAACCGTCGCGGCGGCCCACCGACGGGCGCTACGGGGAAAACCCCAACCGCCTGCAGCACTATTACCAGTTTCAGGTGATCCTCAAGCCCTCGCCCGAAAACGTCCAGGAACTCTATCTGGACAGCCTCACCGCGCTGGGCATCGACCCGATGAAGCACGACATCCGCTTTGTCGAGGACGACTGGGAATCGCCCACGCTGGGCGCCTGGGGCCTGGGCTGGGAGGTCTGGCTCGACGGCATGGAGATCACTCAGTTCACCTATTTTCAGCAGGTGGGGGGGATCGACCTTTCCCCCATCACGGTGGAGCTGACCTACGGGCTGGAGAGGATCTCCATGTACCTGCAGAACATCGACAACGTCTACGACCTCCAGTGGAACGATTCGCTGCGCTACGGCGACGTTCACCTGGAAACCGAAAAGCAATTTTCCACCTACAATTTTGAAGTGTCGGACAAGGCGCGCCTGTTCACCTGGTTCGATATGTACGAGGCCGAAGCGGCGGCCACCCTGGAACACGGCCTGGTGCTGCCCGCCTACGATTACACGCTGAAATGCTCGCACGCGTTCAACCTGCTGGACGCGCGAGGGGCCATCAGCGTGACGGAGCGCACGGGCTTCATCGCCCGGGTGAGAAAACTGGCCCGCGCCTGCGCCGGGGAATATGTCCGCCAGCGCGAAGCCATGGACTATCCTCTCCTCAAGACCGGGGGATGAACATGCACCTAAGGACCGCGCGGCTTCATTCACATAAGCGAGGCACCGTAACGATTCATGCCTGAACTGTTTCTGGAAATCGGCACCGAGGAGATTCCCTCGCGCTTCATCGAGCCCGCGCTCGCCCACCTGGAGCGGGGGCTTTCGGCGTATTTCGCGAAGAACCGCATTGCGGCGGGCCCGGGAAAGGTGCTGGGAACGCCGAGGCGGCTGGCTGTCGCCTTCACCGATGTGGCGGCCCGCCAGCCGGATGCGGTGGAGACGCACCTGGGCCCGAACGTGCGCGTGGCCTACGATGCCGAAGGCCGGCCCACTCCGGCGGCCATGGGGTTTGCCCGCGGCAAGGGGCTGGATGTTTCCGCGCTGACCCGAGAAACCACGCCCAAGGGCGAAGTCGTCGCTGCCCGCGTGGAGATGAAGGGGCAGCCCACGGCGGAGCTGTTGAGCGAGATGCTTCCCGGTTTCATCGCCGATATCCCTTTTCCCAAGAAAATGCGCTGGAGCGATAAGAGTCTGGCCTTCGCCCGGCCCCTGCACTGGATCGTCGCGGTGTTCGACGGCCAGCTGCTGAAATTCGAGCTGGGCGGCATTCCAAGCGGCACCACCTCGCGCGGTCATCGTTTTCTGGCCCCCGGGGCTTTCGAAGTGGCCGGGCTTGAGAGCTATCTCAGGGAATGCGAGGCGCATTGCGTGATGGTGGACCCCGAGGCCCGGCGTCAATCGATCGAAAGCCAGGTGCAGGCGCTGGCGGCTGAGGCGGGCGGCACATCGGAAAACGACGCGCGCCTGCTGGCCGAGGTCAATTACCTGCTCGAATACCCCGTGGCGATCAGGGGGAATTTCGATGCCGGGTTCCTCGAGCTTCCGAAGGAACTGCTGGTCATCACCATGAAGCAGCACCAGCGCTATTTTCCCGTTTGGGGCGAGAGCGGTTCACTGCTTCCTCATTTCATCACCATCAGCAACATGAAGGCCCAGGGCGGGGAGATTCAGGCGGGCAACGAGCGTGTGCTGCGCGCCCGGCTGGAGGACGCGCGCTTCTTTTTCAGGGAAGACAAGAAAAAGAAACTCGAAGATTACGTCGATAAGCTGAAGGACGTGGTCTGGCAAAAGGACCTGGGCACCTCGTTCGAGAAGATGGAACGCTTCGCGCGCATCGCCGGTGAGGTCACCGCGCGCGTCTGCCCGGAGGAGAGCGAGCGGGCGGTGAGGGCGGCGCGCCTCTCGAAGGCCGACCTCGTCACGCAGATGGTCTACGAATTTCCGGAGCTGCAGGGCGTCATGGGGAGCTATTACGCGCTCGCCTCGGGCGAGGACCCCGAGGTTGCCCTCGCCATCAAGGAGCATTACCGGCCGGCGTTCGCCGGCGACGCCCCGCCTGTTAACGCCGCCGGAGCGGCGGTCGCCCTGGCTGACAAGCTCGACACCATTCTCGGCTGCATCGGGGTGGGGCTTTTGCCCTCCGGTTCGGAGGACCCCTACGGCCTGCGCCGGCACGCGCTGGGAATCCTGCAGATCCTGCTTGCCCGGGGCTGGCGGGTGCCGCTCGGCGAGCTGGTCGATTTTGGCATCGGCCTCCTGGACGGCAAGCTGAAACAGCCGGCTGAAGAGGTCAAAAAAAATACTCTCGATCTGTTTTCCCAGCGCTTCAAAACCTACCTGAGCGGCGAAGGGTTCCCCTACGACGCCGTGGACGCCGTGCTGGCCACGGGCCTCGACTACCCCGGGGACGGGGTGAAAAAGGTCGCGGCCCTGTCCGAGCTGAAAAAGCAGCCTTATTTCGAGGCCCTGGCCGTCGCTTTCCGGCGGGTGGTCAGCATCCTGAACGCCGAAGCCGAAGGCGAGGTGGACCCGGCGTTGCTCAAGGAAAAGGCGGAGGTCGCCCTGCACGAGGAGTATCTGCGGCTCTGCCCGCTGGTCGAGGCGCATATCGAGCGCAAGGAATTCCCCCAGGCCCTCGAGAAGATCGTGGAAATCAAGAAAGCGGTCGATGATTTCTTCGACCAGGTCATGGTCATGGTGGAAGACAATGCCCTGAGGAAAAACCGGCTGCACCTTCTGTACCGCATTTCCCGGCTGTTCTCCCCCATCGCCGACTTTTCCCGCATCGTCGTGGAAAAGGGCAAATGAGCCTGGGCGCCCCCTCCCTCTCTTCTTTTCAGATCCTCGAAAAATATTGAAAAGTGCCGGGTCTTCGGATAATCTAGCCCTGCTTTCAGTAAGGCTGTAACCCACAATATTTCCCCGAATTCCCCACTTATGCCAACCGAGAAAAACGAACCAGAGATCAAGAGAAAATACGTTTATTCATTTGGAGGAGAGCGCAACGAGGGCCGGTCCGACATGCGCAATCTCCTGGGCGGCAAGGGGGCCAACCTTGCCGAAATGGCCTCTTTAGGCATTAATGTGCCTCCCGGCTTCACCGTCACCACCGAGGCGTGCGTGCGCTTTTTCAACTCCAGCCACCAGTTCCCCCTGGGCATGTGGGAGGAGGTGGAGGAGCATTTGAAAAACCTCGAAGCGCATCTTGGAAAGCAGCTGGGAAACCGGTCAAACCCCCTTCTCGTGTCGGTGCGCTCCGGCGCCCGCGTGTCCATGCCGGGGATGATGGACACCGTCCTCAACCTCGGCCTCAATCAGGAGACCGTTGAGGGGCTTGCTGAAAAGACCGAGGACGAATGGTTCGCTTACGATTGCTACCGGCGCTTCATCGCCATGTTCGGCAACGTGGTCCTCGGGATTCCGGGCGATAAATTCGAGGAAGTGATCCATAAAAAGAAGACCCAGCGCAAAATTCAGGACGACACGGCGATCACGGCGAAGGATCTCAAAGCGATCATCGGCCAATTCAAGACCATCGTCCGCAAGGCCATCCATAAAGAATTTCCTGATGACCCGGTGGATCAGCTCAGAATGTCCATCGAGGCGGTGTTCAAATCCTGGAATACCGACCGCGCCCGCGCGTACCGCCGCATGAACAATATTCCCGGAGACTGGGGGACGGCCGTCACGGTGCAGGCCATGGTGTTCGGCAACATGGGGCAGACCTCGGCGACGGGCGTGGCGTTTACGCGCAACCCCGCCACGGGCGAAAAAAAGTTCTACGGCGAATACATGGTGAACGCCCAGGGCGAGGACGTGGTCGCCGGCATCCGCACGCCCAATCCCATCCATAAGCTGGAGCAGGATATGCCCGAGGTGTACGAGACGCTCACCCGGGTTTATAAAAAACTGGAAAGCCATTACCGCGATATGCAGGACCTCGAGTTCACCGTGGAAAACGGTCAACTATTCCTGTTGCAGACCCGTTCGGGCAAGCGCACGGCTCCCGCCGCCATCAAGGTGGCCCTCGACATGGTGAGCGAAGGCCTCATCAGCAAGCAGGAAGCGGTGATGCGGGTTCCCGCCGGCCAGCTCGATCAGATCTTCCATCCCATGATCGACCCGAGCGCCAAGGTCAAGGTGCTGGCCAAGGGCCTCGGGGCTTCGCCGGGCGCCGCGACGGGCAAGGTGGTGTTCACGCCGGAACACGCGCAGAGCATGGCGGACAAGAAGGAACGGGTGATCCTGGTGCGCGTTGAGACGTCGCCCGAGGACATCCACGGCATGAACGTGTCGCAAGGCATCCTCACCGCCAAGGGCGGCATGACCTCGCACGCCGCGGTGGTGGCGCGCGCCATGGGCAAGCCCTGCGTGTCCGGCTGCGGTGCGCTGGAGGTCGACCTCAAGAAAAGAAAGTGCAAGCTGGGCGGCGTCGAGATCAAGGAATTCGACAGCATCACCCTCGATGGCTCCACCGGCAAGGTCATCCAGGGCGCGGTGCCCCTCATTCGGCCGAGGTTGACCAGTTCGTTCACCCGGTTGATGAGCTGGGCGGGGGAGGTGCGGCGGCTGGAGATCCGCGCCAATGCCGATACCCCGCACGACGCCCTGGTGGCGCGCGATTTTGGCGCGCAGGGCATCGGCCTGTGCCGCACCGAGCACATGTTCTTCGACGAGGAAAGAATTTTCCTGGTGCGAAAGATGATCGTGGCCAGCAAGGAGGAAACCCGCAACGAGGCGCTGAAGAAACTGCTGCCCATTCAGCGCGGGGATTTTACCGAGATCTTCAAAGTCATGAACGGGCTGCCGGTGACGATTCGCCTGCTCGACCCGCCGTTGCACGAGTTTCTGCCCAACTCCGCGGCCGAGGTCAAAAACCTGGCCCGCCAGATGAAGGTGAGCCCGGCGGCCCTGGCGAAAAAAATCGAAACGATGAAGGAAGCCAACCCGATGCTCGGCCATCGCGGCTGCCGCCTCGGCATCACCTTTCCTGAGATCTACCGCATGCAGGTGCAGGCGATCATGGAGGCCGCCTGCAAATTGGCCAAAAAGGGCAAAAACCCCCTGCCCGAGATCATGATTCCTCTGGTCGGCCATGTGGCGGAATTCTGCTTTGTTCGCGATCATATTGTGGAGGTGGCCGAGCAGGTGAAGCAGAAGATGGGAGTGGAGCTGCCCTACAAGATCGGCACCATGATCGAGCTGCCCCGGGCGGCCATCACCGCCGACGAAATCGCCCGCGAGGCGGACTTCTTTTCCTTCGGCACCAACGACCTCACGCAAACCGGTTTCGGCCTGAGCCGCGACGACGCGGGCAGCTTCCTGCCGCATTATCTGGACCTGGGCCTGCTCAAGGAGGATCCGTTCGTCAGCCTGGACCAGGACGGCCTCGGGCAGTTGGTGCGCCTGGCGGTGGAGAAGGGCCGCTCCGTCCGGCCGGATCTGCATCTTGGCGTTTGCGGCGAGCACGGCGGCGACCCCGCCTCGATCGGCTTTTTTCACCAGCTCGGTCTGCATTACGTGAGCTGCTCCCCTTTCCGCGTTCCCACCGCCATTCTGGCGGCGGCCCAGGCGGCGATCGAAAACCCCTGATCCTGGCGACCGCCGCGACAGCGGCGCGGCGGCCTGGCCCTGCCCGGGCCGGGGAAAAACCGGTTGACTTCAAAACCGTCTCTTTTCATAATGATAAATTCTGTGACAGCCCCCGCCATGCCCCGGCGCCTTTGGGCGGTGCTTTTGTTGTGCGCGGTTTTTCGGGGCTTGCCAGGCGCGGGCCGGGGCTTTGGCGTTAACAAAACATCTGACTCTCTGGGGAGTCTGGAGGAATTGAAATGAAAATTGCCCTCACCGGGATCACCGGGCTGGTGGGATCCCATCTGATCAAGCGGCTGACCGAAGGCGAGGGGGAGAAGCACGACGTGCGCGCCCTCATCCGCGAGGAAAGCGTCGTCGAACATCTGAAGCCATACGAGGACGTGGACTACATCATCGGTGGCCTGGAAGACAAGGAATCGCTCCGGAAACTCGTCGAGGGGCGGGACGTGGTGATCCACCTCGCGCATTTTCCCGGCCCGGTGGACAGCGCCCGCGAGCTGGTGGACGCGAACGTCAACGGCTCCTTCGACTTGCTGGAGGAGGCGAAGAAGGCCAAGGTGGGTCAGTTGATCTTCATGAGCGCCTGCGCGGTTTTCGGCGAGGTGCTCCCCGGAGTGGACGACGAACATCCGCTGGATGAAAATCATCCCGTGCGCCCCGGCAACCTGTACGGCGCGATCAAGACCTCGATCGAGGCGTTCTGCTCCGCCTACCAGAAAACGCGCGCGTTCGATGTCACCATCCTTCGGCCGGTCACCATTTACGGCGTCCGTCCGCAGATCGATAAGTCGGAATGGTTCAATACGGTCGATTTCCTGGCCACCAATTACAACGTCGACGTCAAGGGCAGCACCAAATACGTCTCGGTGGACGCGGTCTGCCAGGCGGTGGAAAAGGTGCTGGGCAACAAGGAAGCGTCGGGAAAAACCTACCACCTGATCGACGGTCATATCCACAACATGGAGCTTGGCAAAATCATCGCCGACACCATCGACTCCTTCGGCGAGGTCGAAGGGGTGATGGGCGAAAAGGGCGTCCCCATGTCCAACCAGGCCGCTCTGGATCTCGGCGTGGAATTCAAGGGCCGCGAGGGCATCGTGGAATACGTCCGCCTGCTGCACGACCTGCAAACAAAATACGGAGGAGAGCGCGCCATCACCAACTGGTGATAGCGGCAAGAGCGAATGCTATCTTCCGAGCGATTCATCGAGCGCCTGAAAGAGGAAGGTTTTTCCTTTTTTACCGGCGTGCCCTGCTCCCTGCTCTCGGGCCTGATCTCCTGCCTTGAAAGCAGGCCGGACTACCTTCCCGCCGTCCGCGAGGACGCCGCGGTGGGCCTGTGCGCGGGCGCTTACATGGCCGGCCGCCTGCCCGTCCTCCTCATGCAGAACTCCGGCCTGGGCTACAGCCTGAACGCCTTCACCTCACTCAACCTGATCTATAAAATTCCGGTTCTGGTCATCATGAGCTGGCGCGGCCATCTGGGAAAGGACGCGCCGGAGCACATCATCATGGGCGAGATCAATGAAGACCTCCTGAAAACCGCGGACATGGAATACGCCGTGCTCAGCGATGAGAACTGCGAGGAGGTTCTGGCCCGCGCCCGCACGGTCATCGGCGAGGGGCTGCCGTTCACGTTGCTGGTGAAGAAAGGACAGTTCGATGAAAGGCACTGAGGCCTTCAGGGTGATTGTGCCGCTGCTCGGCGACCGCCCCGTGGTGCACGCCAACGGCTACATTTGCCGCGAGTCGTTCCAGGTTCAGGACCGCGAGGCCAATTTTTACATGATCGGCTCGATGGGCCTCGCCTCTTCCATTGGTCTTGGCGTCGCGCTTGGCCGGCCGGACAGGCAGGTGGTGGTGTTCGATGGCGACGGCAACGTGCTGATGGCGATGGGCACCCTGGCGATGATTGCCGCCGCGCAGCCGAAGAACCTGGTGCACGTGGTGTTCGACAACCAGGTCTACGAATCCACCGGCAGCCAGCGTTCGCTTTCCGGCGAAATCCCTCTCGACGAGGTGGCCCGGAGCGTCGGCTACCGCCACACCGAGCGGGTGGCAAATGAGGAAGAGCTGGCGGCTGCGTTCCAGCGCATGCTCGCCGAGCCGGGCCCGAGCTTTCTGCTCGTCAAGGTCGAACCGGGTTTCGACCCCGCCACCGGCCGGGTCACTCACAGCCCCGAAGAGATCAGAGACCGCTTCATGCGCGCCCTGAAATAAGGGCTTCGGCATCCCGGCGCAGGGCCGGATAAGGGCCTGACGCCTGTTCGAGCGTTCTTCGCCTCCTAGAAAATATCCAGGATACTTTTTATCTCGCGTTGCGTGGGCAAGGTTTTCGCAATCGGCGATGCTTTGTGTTTGTGTGGGCGCGGGGGGTCGGCCGCCGCCGGACCGGGGTGCACGGCACCTTCATCGGCCACGGGTTCGGCAGGTTTCACATCCATCCTGAAAGGCGATTCGATGTCGCCCACCGGGGGCCGCTGGTACCAGGGCCTGGGCGTGGCGAACCAGGACGGGCCTCGAATCGTGACTTTAAAATCGGGATTGTTGGTGAGCGGGCCGGTGAGGTACGCGGGCACGAGCGGGCCCACGGCGGCAAAAGGCGCCCTCTCCCTTGCCAGGGGCAAGGGTGAGACGGGGCTAAGGTCCATGATTGTCAGCCTCATCGCTGAGGTCTATTGAAGCTAATCGCTTTCTTCAATAAACACGGTTGATGGGTTATGGCCCCGGACAGCGGGGGCCGTGATGAGTTGGGTTGGGTTCCAGCGCCTCCTTTAAAAATAGCGGGTTGATATTTTGGACTGAAATAAGGCACACCCTGCATTTTCTTAGCGGCAGCGTTTAAGAAAACTTTAGGTAAAAATAGATATTTTTTGGCCCCAGGCTTTCAGGTGAGGATATTGTTTGAACTTCAAGCCGGACGGGAGTATGATAACGGCTTTAAATTCCTTGAATTAGCAGGGGTTCGGGGCCTGACGCGGCAGGCGTTCAGCTTGCGCGGGGTGCGCTTGGCCGTGCGATTTCACGGCCGGGGATAGCCCCGCCAACACATAAAATAAGCTTCATGAAGGATTTCGCGAAAATACTCAAGTACGCCAGGCCCTACCGGAAGAGCATCATCTTCGCCTTCATCTGCCTGACGCTCACCTCGGCGATCAACCTGGTTCTGCCCCTGCTCGTCCGCAATATCATCAATGCGGTGGTGGTGCTCAAGGATAACGCGGTGCTCAACAGCCTGACGCGCGATGTGGTGGTCATCATCCTGTTCCAGGCGGTGCTGGCGGTAACGCACAACTACATCCTCGGGTTTGTCGGCCACCGCATGACGGCGGATTTCCGCATCGAATTTTTTTCCCATATCCAGTCGCTCTCCCTCGGGTTTTTTCAGAACCGCCGCGTGGGGGAAATTCTCTCCCGCATGAGCAACGACATTTCGGTGATCCAGAACGCGCTGGTGTCCATCCCGGTGGCGGTGCTCCGGCAGACCATCACCCTGCTTGGCGCGCTGGCCATTATTTTTTATCTCAACTGGAAGCTAACCGGCCTCATCCTGCTCGTTTTGCCGCCGCTGATGCTCTTCGCGAGGTTGTTCGGCAAACGCCTGCGCACGCTCTCCGAGCAGGTTCAGGACCAGCTCGCGCGCGCGGTGGTGGTGCTGGAGGAAGTGGTTTCCTCGATCAAGATCGTCAAGTCCTACACGCGCGAGCCCTATGAACGGAAGCGCTTTTCGGCGGAGATCGAAACCGCGTTCGACGATTCGGTCCGCAAACTGAAAATCTCCTCTTCGTTCGGGCCGTTCGTGCTTTGTCTCACCTTCCTGGTCTCCGCCGTGCTGATCTGGTACGGAGGCATTCAGGTGATGCAGGGCACCACCACGCCGGGCGAGCTGGCGGCGTTTTTTCTTTACGGCCTCATCATGGCGGGGCCCATCGGCACCTTCGTGCGCCTGTACACCCAGGTGCAAGAAGCCCTGGGGGCGGTGCGCCGGGTTTACGAGATCCTCGATTCCAAGCCCGCCATCGTGAGCCCGGAGAACCCTGTGCGGCTCGAGCGCATCGAGGGGCACATTCAGTTCGGGGACGTTTCCTTTGGCTACCAGGACGAGTCCCCGGTGTTGAAAAATATCGACTTTGAAATCAAGGCGGGCGAGACGGCTGCGCTGGTGGGCCCGAGTGGCGCGGGTAAATCGACCCTCATTAAATTGCTCAATCGCTTTTTCGACCCGACCGGAGGCGTGGTGAAGGTGGACGGCCACGACCTGCGCACGCTCGATCTTGAAACCTATCTTGGCCAGGTGGCGCTGGTGCCCCAGGAAACCCTCCTGTTCGGCGGGTCGGTTCGGGAGAACATCCTGTACGGCAAGCTCGACGCCAGCGACGACGAGCTCATCGACGCGGCGAAGAACGCCAACGCGCACGAATTCATCATGCGCATGGAAAAGGGTTACGATACCCTTGTGGGAGAGAAAGGCATCAAGCTTTCAGGAGGGGAGCGGCAGCGCATCGCCATCGCCCGCGCCCTGCTCAAGAACCCCCGCATACTGGTGCTCGACGAGGCCACCTCGTCGCTCGATAATCGCTCGGAATCTCTCATTCAGGAAGCGCTGGAGCGTTTGATGGCCAACCGCACCACCATCATCATTGCGCACCGGCTGAGCACCGTGCACAACGCCGATAAGATCATCGTTCTCGATAAAGGCCGCGTGGTGGAAATGGGCAAGCACCAGGAGCTGATAAAAAACGAAAAGCTCTACCACACCCTGTACACCATGAGAATGCTGGAACCGCAAACGCCGCCCCCCGAGGAAGCGCTTGGCGTCACCCCGCACGGGGTGAACTGAAACCTCCATCCCCCTGGCGGCCCGCCGCCTGAAAACTCTATGGGAAAAATACATTTCCTTTTTGGCGTGCACAACCACCAGCCGGTGGGGAACTTCGAGCATGTGTTCGCCGAGCTTTTCGCCAAAAGTTACCGCCCCTACTTCGACGTTCTGGAACACTTTCCGGACCTTAAGACCACGGTTCATTTTTCCGGCCCGCTCCTTGAGTGGCTGAAGTTGAACGAACCCGCGTTTCTGCGGCGCATTGCCCGCCGCGCGGCCGCCGGCAGCCTGGAGATCATGAGCGGCGGGTTCTACGAGCCGATCCTCGCGGCCCTTCCCGAGGAGGACGCCATCGGCCAGATCCGCATGATGAACCGGTTCCTCGCCGACGAGCTGGGCTACGAGGCGCAGGGCCTGTGGCTGGCCGAGCGCATCTGGACGCCGGAGCTGCCGCGCATCCTGAACCGGGCGGGGATACGCTACACGGTCCTCGACGACACGCATTTCTATTACGCCGGGCTGGAGGAAAACCAGCTCAACGGCTATTTCATCACCGAGAAGCACGGCCACCCCTTGTCCGTCTTCCCCATCAGCAAGGCGATGCGCTACGGCATTCCCTTCAAGATGCCCGAAGAGACTCTGGCGGCGCTCAGGGCAGCGCGGGACGAGTGGGGGTTCGACGCGGTGACCTACGCCGACGACGGTGAAAAATTTGGCGGCTGGCCCGAAACGCATCATTGGGTGTATGAAGAAAAGTGGCTGGAAAAGTTTTTTCAGGCGCTCACCGACAACGCCGACTGGGTGGAGACGGTCACCTTCTCCGAATACCTCGACCGGCGCGGGCCGACGGGCCGCATCTACCTGCCGATGGCGTCTTATGAAGAGATGATGGAATGGTCGCTGCCGACGCCGGCGGGCCTCCGCTTCAAGCGCCTGAAGGAGGAGCTCGCGGCCACGGGCATCCCCGAAGAGCGCTGCAAAACTTTTCTGCGCGGCGGCGTGTGGGATAATTTTTTCACCAAATACGACGAGAGCAACCACCTGCACAAGCGGATGCTGCTGGTCAGCGAAAAATTGAGACAGCTGCCGCGGGATGCGCAGGAATCAAGCGGCGCCCAGCGGGAGCTGTACCGCGGCCAGTGCAACTGCGCCTTTTGGCACGGGCTGTTCGGCGGGCTGTATCTCAATTACCTGCGGCACGCGCTCTACCGCCACCTCCTGGCCGCCGAAAATCTCATCGACGCCCTGGCCGGGCAGACGCTGGATGCGGAAACGCGCGACTTCAACCTCGACGGCTTCGACGAAGTGATCGTCCGCTCCCCGAAAATCCTCGCGATTCTCGCCCCGGTGAGCGGCGGCAGCCTGCTGGAGCTGGACGACCGGCCGGCCTGCTTCAACCTGAGCAACGTGCTGGGCCGCCGCGAGGAGATTTACCACACGGCTCTCAGGGAAAGCGCCCATGCGGATGAACAGGAGGGTGGGAGCCCGCAATCGATTCATGACCGCGTCACGTCCAAGGAACCTGAACTGGAACAGCATCTGTTTTACGATCGGTTTCCCAGGCATTCCTTCCTGGATCATTTTCTCGCCCCGGAGACGGACCTGGCGGCTTTCCGCCGCGGCGAGTTTGAAGAACAGGGGGATTTCGCGGAAGGTGTTTTCTCTCTGGAGCCCGTCATTCCGCAGGCGGGCGGAAAATCCCTGCGGGTGAACATGCGCCGGGAGGGCCAGGTCGTTCAGGCGGGCCGTGCCCGGGCGCTGCATATCGAAAAAAGTTACCTGTTTACACGGGACGGCGCCGGCTTCGAGGTTCATTATCTTTTAAGCCACAAGGAGGACGAGCCTCTGACCCTCTGCTGGGCGGTGGAACTCAACTTCACGCTGCTTGCGGGGGATGCGCCCGACCGGTATTACACGCTGGACGGAAAGCCCCTGGAGGACGGCCGCATGGGCAGCGAAGGCGTCATCGAAAACGTTGGCACCCTGGGGCTCCGGGATGACTGGCAGGGCTTTGAACTGACCCTGGCCACCGGGCCGGGGGCTTCTCTCTGGCGCTACCCCGTCGAGACGATTTCCCAGTCGGAAGGCGGGTTCGAGCGCACCTATCAGGGGTCCTGCCTGTTATTTCGCCGCGCGGTGGAAATTCCCGCCGGGGAAACTTTTCGGGCTAAATTCACAGTCGGGATTGAACGGACGCGCCCTTAATGCAGCGGGTTTGTTCAGGGGGTGGTGTTTTTAATGCGGGGAACCTGCGGGCGGGCTATTCGAGGTTGTTGGCGGGGTCGGCGCCGATGAGAAAGCCGAGGATATGGGCGCGTTTGACGGGATCACCGCGATAGTAAATGCGGGTGAGCCGCTCGAGAAGTTCCTTGAGCTTGGCGTCCTGCCCGTATTCGGCCATTTCCTCGCAAACCAGAGCCTCGCCGGCCGCTTCCCCGGAGTGGTTGGTTCGTGTCGTGGGTCCCACGCCCACGAGAAGCCAAACGATATTTATATCCGTTTTCTGATAAAGCTTGGCAAGGGTGTCGGCCGAGGGCAGGGACTTGTTGTTTTCGATATCCGATAAAGACCCTTGAGAAATATGGATTAATTTGGCGAGCTCGAAGGACTTCATGGGGATGGATTTTCTCCAGCGCCTCAACCGGTCTCCCAAAAAATTCGTTATACTTGATGATTTTTCTTGCATTTTCCGAGTTCCGAAAATATAGTAAGATTTGGGGAACTATATAGGTTAGCCTAATGCTAATAAAATAATAACGAAAAAAATTCTCTCTAATCAAAACTATTCCGCTTAGCAGATCATTTACACTTTAATTCCTGTTTGTCGATAAGTCAATCCCCTAAAATACCCCCAGCCCTTTTACTTGTATAGGGTTTCCTTCTTTCGCCCACCCGTACTTTGCCCACAATTAAAGGTTCTTCCGCCCCTCTTTTCTCCCAAGTCGGCTTACGGCTTCCTTGAGTGCATTGCCGTCAATTTCGGGCCGCCATTTTTCAGCTATTCAAAAAAAAACGCGTGTACCGAAAATTCTATAACAGGATTGATATTAATAATTTATAAAAATCACCGATAGAGGGATGACCGGGCTGAAGAGGCCATGGCCAATTTGCCCGGGAACGATGATCGAATCTCCGGCCGCGCGGCGGGGGATTTGTGAGTTGTTTCACCCCAGGTGGCCCGTGCCACATTTCGTTTGCTCCGAAAAATATAGAATTACCTTAACTCATACCCTCCCAGATAATCATGACAGGAAAGGAACCTATGACCCCCGACGAACACTATCAAACGGACTCTTCGCGGGAAACCGCGGTTATGGAACCCTCGCTGGTGCGCCCCGTCCGGGTGTCGCGCGGGGTAGGGAAAGCCCACGGCAGCGTTGGAGGGTTAACATCGCTTCCTTTACATGAAGAAAGCCAGGCCCCGCCGGGCGGGCGTTTCGGCTGGCGCAACCTGGGTTTCCGCTGGAAGCAGACCCTTCTGTTTTTACTCGTGGGGCTCTTGCCGTTGCTGGTGGTCTTCGGGGTCAGCCGGGTTTCGTTTGAGGAAATCAGAGGCCTGAACGCGAGCAACCTGCAAACCGTATCCGAAGGCATCGCCGACAGGATCGACCGTAGCCTGTTCGAGCGTTACGGGGACGTGCAGGCGTTCGGCCTCAACCAGGCCGTGCAGGATCAGGGCGGCTGGTACAAGAAAAGCGGCTCCCTGGTCGAGGTGATGAATCAATACGTGGACACCTACGACATCTATTACCTGACGGTGCTGGTGGACCTGGATGGCCGGGTCATCGCGGTGAATTCCCGGAATGAGCAAGGGCAACCCATCGCCACGGAACATTTGTACGGGAAAAACTATCGCGGTGCGACCTGGTTCAAGGATGTGATCGACGAGCGCTTTTACACCAGCCAGGCGGGCAACGTGGGGGGGGCGGGCGAGGTCACCGGTACGGTGATTGTGCCTTTGCACGTCGATGAGGATGTGAAAAAAGCCTACCCCGGTGACGAAGGGCTCTCTCTCGGTTTTGCCGCCCCGGTGCGCGACGCGGGCGGAAAAGTGATCGCCGTATGGTACAACCACGCCCGATTCTCCCTGGTCGAGGATATTATCCTGGCGGCCTACCAGTCGCTGAAAAGCAAGGGCCTGGATGGGGCGGAACTGACCCTGCTGAACGAAAAGGGCCAGGTGATCGTCGATTACGATCCGGCGTATGGCGTTGGCGATGAAAAAAGCGTGCATCACGATTTAAACGTGTTGATGAACCTGAACCTGGTGGAAAAAGGCGTCGGGGCGGCGAAAAAGGCGGTGGTGGAAAAGGAATCCGGCTTTGAATACGCCCGCCACGCGCGTAAGAAAATCGAACAGGCCGCGGGCTACGCGCACCTGCGCGGCGCGCTGGGGTTTCCGGGAATGAGCTGGTCGGTGCTCACCCGCATGCCGGACACCACGGTCAACGCATCGATCATCGGTATCGAAAACCGGATTGCCACCATCATGGCAGTATTTGCCCTCCTGATTCTTGTGTTCGGATACTTGAGCGCGCGGGCCATCACAGGCCCGATCACCCAGCTGGCCGGAGGGTTGGACGAATTTTCCCGCGGCAATCTGCGCGGCCTGGAAGATTTGCCGGTGCGCTCAAGGGATGAGCTGGGACGTCTTGCCGGTTCTTTCAATGGGCTGGCGGCGGGGGTGAGGCGTTTTCTTAAAAACACCGAAGGCCTGCTCAAAGGCGAGATCCCGCCCTCGGAAAATTTTGGTCTGGAGGGAGAGTTCGAGGACAACTTGAGGCATATGCGCGCCCAGGCCGAAGAAAAAAAGAAAGCGGACGCCGGCATGGCGCGAGTGATGTCGATGGTGGAAAACGCGCCGATCAACGTGATGTTTGCCGATTCCAAGAACTTTACCATCCAGTATATGAACCCGGCGAGTATCACCACCCTGAAGAAAATAGAAGGCCTGCTGACCTGCCGCGCCGATGATGTGCTGGGCAAGTCCATCGATATCTTCCATAAAGAACCGCACCGCCAGCGCCGCCTTCTTTCCGACCCGGCGAACCTGCCGCATGAAACCCAGTTCGAACTGGGGGATGAAACGATTTCACTGAAGGCGAGCGCAATCTACGATAACAACAACAAATACATCGGCCCCATGGTCACCTGGGAGGTGATCACCAAGCGCATCGCCATGGAAAGGGAGAGCGCTCTGGCGCGGGAACGGGAACAAAAACAGGCCGAGGAACTGCGCTTCAAGGTGGACGCCATGCTGGAGGTGGTCAATGCCGCCGCCGAGGGCGACCTGTCGCGGGAAATTACAGTTCGGGGAGACGATGCCATCGGCCAGATGGCCGAGGGGCTCAGGAAATTTTTTGCGGACCTCCGGCGGAGCCTGGGAGAAATCGGCAATACCGCCGGGGAATTGACCACGTCCTCCGACAGCCTCAAGGAGATCAGCCAGCAGATGGGCGCCAACGCAGAGGAAACCTCGGTGCAGGGCGGCGTCGTCTCAACGGCCGCAAACGAGGTTTCGAGTAACGTCCAGACGGTGGCGGCGGCGGTGGAGCAGATGAGCGCCAGCATCAAGGAAATCGCGGAAAACGCCAATGAAGCAGCGAGCGTCGGTTCATCGGCGGTGAATGTGGCCGAGCAAACCAACCGCACCGTGGGCAAGCTGGGCGAGAGCTCGGCGGAGATAGGCCAGGTCATCAAGGTGATCACTTCCATCGCCGAACAGACCAACCTCCTGGCGCTCAATGCCACCATCGAAGCGGCGCGGGCGGGCGATGCGGGCAAGGGGTTTGCGGTGGTGGCCAACGAAGTCAAGGAACTGGCTAACCAAACCGCGCGCGCCACCGACGACATCAGCCAGAAAATCCAGGCCATTCAGCTGGATACTGAAAACGCCGTCTCGGCCATAGGCGAAATAACCAATATCATTAACCGCATCAATGATTTTCAGGGCACCATCGCAAGCGCCGTCGAAGAGCAGACCGCCACCACCGGAGAGATCGGCCGCAACATTGCCGACGCGGCGCGGGGCAGCGGCGAGATCGCCAAGAATGTCGAAGGCGTGGCGCAGGCGGCCCACAGCACCACCGAAGGGGCAACCAACATGAACCAGGCCGCGATCCATCTCTCGGAGATGGCGGTCAAGCTCGAAGCCCTGGTGGGCAAGTTCCGCGTCTGATGCGGTATGCACCCGGTGGACAAACCGGGCCGGAAGGCTCGCCGCCAATTAAGGAGAACGCCCGCTTGATCGAACACCCCGCTTCCGATGAGCCCCTGCGCCATCGCCTGCTGGCGCGAATCCGCCAGTGGCAGGAAGGGCAGGATGCGCTCAGGAAAAGCCAGCAGGATCTGGAGGACATCGCCCGCATGGTGTCGCACGATCTGCAGGAGCCCTTGAGGAAGATCAGCCTTCTTGGGGACCGCTTGCAGAGCTGCGAGAACCCTCTCGACGAGCAGGGAAGAAACTACATCGACCGCATGATTCAGTCGGCGGTGCGCATGCGCCAGGTGTTCGAGGGCCTATCGTTGTTCTCAAGCGTGAGCACCACGCGGGCGTTGAATGAGGCCGTGCCTCTTGAGGCGGTTCTTGCCGACGTCCGGGAAAGCCTGGAGCCACAAATCCGGGAGTGTGGGGGCCGGCTGTCGGTGAGTTGGGAAGGGGGCGAGCCGGGGCGTTTCCGCGTGCGCGGATCGAGGCCGCTGATTTACCTGCTGCTGAAAAACCTTTTACAGAACAGCCTGCAATTTCATCGAGAGGGTGAAGAGCCCCGGGTCACCGTCCTGTTCAAGGTGAACGCCAGCAACGGCTCGGTCTGCGAGATCGAAGTGCGGGACGAAGGCATCGGCTTTGATGAAAAATATGGCGACCGTATCTTCCAGCCCTTCCAGCGCGTTGCCGACTCCGAACGGTTGACGGGCACCGGCATGGGGCTCGCCTTGTGCCGCAAAATCGTCGAGCGCCACGGCGGGTCCATCGAGGCGAGCGGCCGGCCGGGCCAGGGCGCGGTGTTCCATGTTCGCTTGCCGTTCATGCCCGCCTCGGAGGGCGCGAGCGAGCCGCCTGACGGCGCCAGACTCAAGCCGGCAGGTGGGATTCCATTTCGCGCACCAGCTCCCGGTGCGAAAGGGCGAGCGCCTCAAGGTCCGCCAGGCCACCTGGGGCCGGGGGGATCGCCTCCTTGACCGTCCTGATCCTGCGGACGGAAGTTTCTATCTGTGTCTTTGCCACGCGGCCGCTTTCGACATCGCGAATGAGTTGATCCTGAAGCCGCCGGACTTTGTCCAGGTCGTGGCAAATAAGAAACAGATCCACCCCCGCTTCGCACCCCAGCGCGGGGTAAGTTTCGAACGGGTAGTGGTCCTCCACCGCTTTCATCTCCAGGTCGTCGGAAATCACCAGGCCGTCGAACCCCAGCCGCTGTCTCAGAATACCTTGCAGAATGGGCCGTGAAAAGGTGGCGGGAAACTCCTTGTCCCAGGCGTCGTAAATGACGTGGGCGGTCATTACGACCTTGAGGCCGTTTGCGATGGCGCGGGCGAAGGGCACGAGTTCTTCCCGTTCAAGAGTATCCGCCTCCCGGTCCACGCGGGGAAGCGCAAGGTGGGAATCCTGTGAGGTGTCGCCGTGGCCGGGAAAATGCTTGCCCACCGCCAGCACCCCCGCCTCATCGAAGCCACGCATGAATTCAACGCCGAGTTGGGCAACCTCGTCCGCGCGGCGGGCAAAAGCCCGTTTGCCGATGATGGGGTTTGCCGGGTTGGTGTCGATATCGAGCACCGGTGCATAGTCCATATTGATGCCCACCGCGGCCATTTCCCGGCCGAGCGCCAGGCCGAAGCGCCGCGCCAAATCGCCCGAGGCCGCATATCCCAGGCAGCAGGGGTCGGGAAACCGGGTGAAAGGCGGCCCGAGCCGCGAGACGCGGCCGCCCTCCTGATCGACGGATATGAACAGAGGCAGCCCGAGGGGGGTGGAACGGGCGAGCGTCTGCATGTCGTGGATGAGCGCGCGAAGTTGCGCGGGGCTCTCGAAATTGCGTTCAAAAAGGATGAATCCGCCGATCTGGCGGTTGACGATCAGGTCTTCGGTTTCCGCGTTGAGCCGGGTTCCCGGAAAACCCGAGACAAGCATTTGTCCGGTTTGAGTGATGAGTCTGGTCATGGGGATAAGGTCGATGGGGGGTTGAAGTCGCGGGAGGTTTCTTCCGCCCGCCGGCCGGCAAATAGCGGCCCAAACCGCCCGGCCTCATTTTCGTGAGCGCCCGTGGCCGGTGGCCCGGGTGAATCGCCCTGCCGGGCATTGCTCCCCGTTCGCGCCCTATGTTAACATAACTCATTCGAGGATAACCTATTACGATAACCTCCTGATGAGTTCACGTCGCGTTGTCATTACCGGGCTTGGGGCGCTCAGCCCAAACGGCATTGGCAGGGAAAATTTCTGGAAGAACACTTGCGGAGGGGTCAGCGGCATTGGCCGCATTGCGGGTTTCGACCCCTCCGGGCTTTCCTGCCAGATCGCCGGCGAGGTCAAGGGCTTCGATCCGGGAATCTATTATCCCGCGGCGGATTTAAAAAAGCTGCCGCGCGCCGTTCCCCTCGCCATCGCCGCATCCACCGAGGCGCTCGGCGATGCGGGCATCGACCTTAAGGCGTTCAGCGAGGAGGATTTCGAGAACCTCGGTGTCATCGTGGGCACCGGCGGCTCGGGGTTTGATTTTTCGGAAAAGCAATTCGAGATTTATTTTTCCGGACGCAAGAACAAGGTCAGCCCTTACGCCATCTCCAATTCGCTGGTGGGCATGCTCTCCAGCGAGATTTCCATCTATTTTGGTTTGCAGGGGCGCAGCCACGTGATCTCCAACGGCTGCACCAGCTCCACCGACGCCATCGGCTACGCATTCCACACCATCCGCGGCGGCCAGGAAAACTGGTTTCTGAGCGGCGGGGTGGAAGCCTGCGTCACACCGGCGATGATGGCGGGTTTCGAGAGGATGCGCGTCAACCCCGTCAACTACAACGACAGCCCGGCTCGCGCTTCGAGGCCGTTCAATATCGACCGCGAGGGTTTTGTCCTGGCCGAAGGGGCCTGGATGATGGTGCTCGAGGAACTGGAACACGCCAAGCGCCGCGGTGCGGAAATTTACGCCGAAATCACCGGATACGGCAGCACCTGCGACGCCTATCACCGGGTGGCGATCATGCCCGACGGCCGGCAATCGACCCGGGCGATCAACCTGGCCATGAAGGATGCGAAGACCGGCCGGGAAGAGGTGGGGTACATCAATTTTCATGGCACCTCCACTCCCCTGAACGACCGGATCGAAACCCTGGCGGTGAAACAGGCATTCAACAGCCACGCGATGCGTATCCCCGCCAGTTCGACCAAGTCGATGGTCGGTCACCCCCAGGGGGCTTCGGGGGCGCTCGGCTGTTCGGTGGCGGCGCTGTCGCTCAAGAGAGGGTTCCTTCCGCCCACCATCAACATGGAAAACCCCGATCCGGAATGCGACATGGATTACCTCGCCAACACGGGCCGGGAAACGGCGGTGCGGGTCGCCATCAGCAACTGCATTTCCTTCGGGTCAAAAAATTCGGCGCTTGTCCTTAAAAAGTTTGCGGATTAAAATTGCCTGGAGTGTTTCGAACCTTTCCGGAAGGTGACATTATGAGCGCCTGCAAACGATGGACGATGTTCCACGTCCTGATAGCGGGGTTCGGCCTGTTTTTTCTCGCCGCCTGCGGCAAGCTGGTGGACGTGAATGTGACCGTGGTCGACCAGAAGACCGCCCTCGAAAACCAGATTCTCGGCAGTTACGAGGAGCTTGGCAACGAGATGCTTTTGCTCGCCTCGGTGAGGTCGGTGGATGAGGAAGGTAAGCTCAAGAGCGTTCAGGCGGTGCCGCCGGGAAAGATGAAGGCCATCCGCGCCATGCAGCGCCAGGAGTTCAACCGCGATGACATTCAGAGCTTCAAGCAGGCGGGCATCGCCGGCGAGGGAAACGAGGGGCTCTTGATTTTTTTCGAAGACGACCGAACCCGTCAGGACGAGGTGTTCAGGAAGTTCGCCACCACGCTCATCGCGGAGGAAAATGAGGACCGGCTCACCCTCCTCGAGCGCGCTATCGCTACCAGCCCGAGCTTTAAAGAAGACGACCTGCCCCGGGTGAAAAAAATATTCGCCAGCCTGAACCGGGACAACGCCATAAAGGGCGATAAAATCCAGCGCGAGGACGGCGGCTGGGAAGTGAAACCTTAAAACCGTTTGCCCGCGCCCTGCACGCGTCTTATCCTCCGGCCTTTCCCCAACACCTCAGATAAAAAATCTTTTTGCCATTTTATGGCATCGGGCGGACTGCCCGCTTGACGGGTAGTTTGCCGCTGCGACTTATTGGCCCCGCGAAATATTTTTGCCGGTTCGCAGCATCGGCCCGCCGGTCGACGTGTTTCGTACTCGGGTTTTCAGGGAGCATTAAAGAATTTCAGCGGTAAGGCATTTGGTTGCCGGTCAGCTGGCGTTCGATATCGATTTCGAACTGGTTTTCCTTGCGCACGAACTCCTCGAATTCCCGCGGGCTTTTGAATTCGAACCTGCGGGGTTCTTTTTGTCCGCAGATTTCCTCGTCCTGATCGACGATCAGTTGGTTGTTCTCAACGCTATGGATGACGAATTTCTTGCGGGTCTTCAATCTTCCAAAGATTTCCCGGTAAACCGGTTCAAGATTAAGGGCCATGAAAAATCTCCTGTTGGGTAGCGATGGTTGAATGAGTCGCGCGATAGATTTTTCTGCACACCGGTTCCAGATCGAAGGCCATGAAAAACCTACTGTCGGGTAGCGGTGGTTGAATGAGTCGCACGATGATGAAATGATAGCTCCCCGCCTGGATGAAA
>QJZQ01000148.1 GCA_003246675.1 Nitrospirota bacterium
CGTTCGAAGAACCGTATTCGCAAGGTCACTCCGGATGGCCGTATTACCACCGTTGCCGGCAATGGCTTCGCGGACTATGGCGGCGACGGCGGCCCGGCCATCGATGCGGCGCTCAATTTTCCCGCCGGGCTGGCGGTGGACTTGGCGGGCAACCTCTACATTGCCGACCGCAATAATCACCGCGTTCGCCGGGTGGACCCGGAAGGGGTCATCACCACCTTTGCCGGGGACGGCGTGGCGGGCTTTAGCGGCGACGGGGGCCCCGCCACGGAAGCAAGCCTCAACCTGCCTTCCGGCCTGACGGTGGATGCGCAAGGGAACCTTTATATCGCCGATCGCTCCAACAACCGGGTGCGCAAAGTGGATGCCGGGGGTGTCATAAGCACTGTGGCGGGCAAGGGGCTGCCCGATTTCAGCGGCGATTTCGGCCCCGCCATCGATGCTCACCTGAAATACCCCTTCGGCATCGCTCTGGACGCGGCAGGCAACCTTTACATCGCCGACCGGGGCAACAACCGGGTGCGCCGGGTGGACCCGCATGGCACCATCACCACCTTCGCGGGCGACGGCACGCACTCTTTTTCCGGCGACTACGGACCGGCCAGCCAGGCGAGCCTGGCCTACCCCACGGGAGTGGCGGTGGACCGGGCGGGCAACCTCTACATTGCCGACCGGAATAACAACCGGGTGCGCCGGGTGGATGGCCAGGGGGTGATCACCACCTTCATGGGGACGGGAGAGACGGAATACAATGGAGATAACGAGATTGCCGTGGAGACCCATCTGCACCTTCCTTTTGCGCTGGCCACCCGGCCGGACGGGGAGGAACTGCTGGTGGTGGACCGCAACCATTTCCGCGTGCGCGGTGTGAGGCTCGACGGCGGCCGGGTGCTAACCGTCGCCGGTAACGGCCGGTCGCTGTTCAAGGGCGATGGCGGTCCGGGGCGTGGAGCCACCCTGGGCGCGCCCTCGGGCATTGTCATCGACAGCCGGGGCCACCTGCTGTTCGCTGAAAAGGTTCACAACCGCATTCGCGAACTTTCTCCCGATGGCCTCGTTGGCACCTACGCCGGAACCTCGACGCAGGGCAACGAGGGCGACGGCGGTCGCGCCATCGACGCCACGCTCTACATGCCGTCGGAGATGGCCATCGATGGCAGCGACAATCTGTATTTCGTCTCGCGCCAGGGCTCCGGCTGGGTGGTGCGGCGCATCGACCGGCAGGGGGTCATCAGCCGTTTTGCGGGGAATGGCCTGCAGGGCAGGGAGGGGGATGGCGGGCCGGCGCTTGCGGCCTCGTTCTACGCCATCAGCGATATCGCCGTGGACGGGGCGGGCAACGTGTACATCACCGATCTCATCAACCGCAATATTCGCCGGGTGGGGGCGGATGGCATCATCCGCGAGGTGGCGGGCGAAAAGGCGTTTTCATCTTTCGGCGAGGAGGTGCACATCAACGGCATTGTCATCGACCGGGAAGGCGCTATCTATTTCTCCGACTCGGGCTCGAGCAAGGTGCGTAAAATCGACCCGCAGGGGAATATCACCACGGTGGGCGGCAACGGTGAATTTGCCGACAGCGGCGATGGCGGTCCGGCGATTGAAGCGGGGATTCGTTCGCCGGGCGGGCTGGCCCTCTCGCCCGGGGGTGATTTATACATCGCCGAGGCGGGAACGTCGCGGATTCGCCGCATCGACGCTGCGGGAACCATCACCACCGTGGCGGGAACGGGGGAGGCGGGGTTCAGTGGCGACGGTGGCCCTGCCGACCGCGCCCGCATCAAGAGCCCCCATCGTATGGTGTTCGACCGGGAGGGAAATCTCTTTTTTACCGATCGGGACAACCATCGCATTCGCCGCATCGACACCCGGGGCATCATCACCACCGTGGCCGGTCACGGCAACTTCGGCTGGTTGCAGGATGGCCTCGAGGTCCGCATCATGATTCAGGATTTTCCTTGAAGAAAGCCCGCCTTACTCCCGGAAAGAAAATATTTTTCTGTTTTTCAGGGTTGGGCGGGATTATTTGCTAAAATGCCGCAGCCAATAACCGTAGACTTCATTTCAAGAGAACCGCATGCACGTATCTGAAATTGCCAGACAAGCCCGGCAGGCCGCCCTGACGCTCGCCCGCCTGCCCGAGGCGGTCAAAAACCAAACGCTCACCGCCATGGCCGACGCCCTCGACGCCAATACGGCGGCCATTCTCGAAGCCAACGCGCGGGATATGGCGGCCGCCCGGCGGGATAACCTTGCCGGGCCGCTGGTGGCGCGGCTCGCCTTGAACGAGAACAAGGTGCGCGGCATGGCCGAGGGGGTGCGCAGCGTCGGCCGGTTGCCCGACCCGGTGGGCCGCATGCTCCGGCAGACGGAACTCGACGAGGGGCTCATCCTCACTCAGGTGAGCTGCCCCATCGGAGTTATCGGCGCCATTTTCGAATCCCGTCCCGATGCTGTTCCGCAAATTGCGTCGTTGTGCCTGAAGTCCGGCAACGCCGTCATTCTGAAGGGCGGCAGCGAAGCGCAGCACAGCAATAAAATTCTGGTGGATGTCCTGAGCCGGGCGCTGGCCTCGGTTGCCGGAGTTCCGGCCGCGGCGGTGCAGATGATCGAAACCCGCGCCGAAGTCGCCGAAATGCTGAAGGAGGAAGAAAACATCAACCTGGTGGTGCCCAGGGGGAGCAACGCCTTCGTGAAATATATTCAGGACAACACCCGCATCCCGGTTCTCGGTCATTCCGAGGGCATCTGTCATGGCTACATCGATGCGGAGGCGGATCTTGAGCGGGCCATCAAGGTGGTACTCGACTCGAAGATGCAATACCCGGCGGCCTGCAATGCCATGGAAACCCTGCTCATCCATCAGGACATCGCTCCCCTGGCGCTGCCCAGGCTGGTGCGGGAGTTTCACGCCCAGGGGGTTGAGCTGGTCGGTTGTTTGAAGACCTGCAGCCTCGCCACGGGGGTTGCGAAGGCCAGCGAGGAAGAGTGGGACACCGAGTACAACGACCTCAAGCTGGCGTTGCGCGTGGTGACGGACCTGGGCGAGGCCATCGATTTCATCAACACCCATGGCTCCGGTCATACCGATGTGATTCTCACCGAGGACGAGGCGCGCGCCGAACGCTTTCAGAACGAGGTGGATTCGGCGTCGGTGCTGTGGAACGCTTCGACCCGGTTCGCCGATGGCTTCCGTTACGGGCTGGGGGCCGAAATTGGCATCAGCACGAACAAGACGCACGCCCGCGGGCCGGTGGGGCTGGAGGGCCTGGTGATTTATAAATACAAGCTCTCTGGACGAGGCCACACGGTGGCCGATTATTCGGGAGACCGGGCCCGGCCCTTCACTCACCGCCCCCTGTATCCGAAACCGGCGTCCTGAGGCGTGGGCGACGTGGTGCTGGCGCAGCCGGGCAGGCGGGATTGGGTTATTTTCTGCGGGTTGCTGACGGCGACGGTGTTCACCACCTACCTGGCCGGTGGCTGGATGTTTTCCATCAGCCTGCTCCTCATCCTCGGTTCGCACGAGTTCGGTCATTACTTCGCCAGCCGAAAAAACCGTGTCCGGGCCACGCTGCCGTACTTCATTCCCGCCCCGCCGATCTTCATCGCCGGCACCTTCGGTGCTTTCATCCGCATTCAACAGCAGATTCCCGACCGCCGTGTGCTCATGGAAATCGGCGCCGCGGGCCCGGTCACCGGGTTCGTCGTCGCCGTTCCCGTCTTGTGCGTGGGGCTTGGCCTGTCGGAGGTGACGCCGGGGGAGGCGGTGGGCGGAATCTCGTTCGGCGGCTCGCTGATTCTTGAACTGATGGCCGAGATGGTGCTGGGGGTCAGCCCTTCCGCCGAGGGGCTCAATATCGCTTTGCATCCGGTGGCCTTCGCGGGCTGGATCGGCATGTTCGTCACCGCGCTCAACCTGCTGCCCATCGGTCAGCTCGACGGCGGCCACATCATGTATGCGCTGTTTCCGGAAAAGTACAACCTGCTCGCCAGGGTATTTTACTTGCTGCTGTTTCCTCTCGGTTATTTCTGGCACGGATGGTGGTTTTGGGCACTGATGATTACACTGGTGGGGGGCTTGCGGCCGGCGCCGATCTGGAACCCCTACATCGAACTTGAGGGCCGGCACCGGATGCTGGGAGGCGCTTCCATCGCGATTTTCATCCTGACCTTCATCCCGGTACCTTTTTCGGTGTTATGATGGTGATAATACCAAATAAATCAATAAGTTATTCTTTGTATTCCGGTAAACCGCCTGAGCTTGTCCCCTCCGGCGGCAAAAACGGCTTTTACGGCGCAAAAAGGGGCTGGGGCCGCGCCTTTCCCGGCGCTGGATCAATTGCATAACTGTAAATAAATAAAGGAGTTATTCTGTTTTTTGCGGGGCGTTTGGTGGTGTTTCAGGGGAGAAATTGCATTGACATGGGAGCGTCTAATATGATAAATTCACATCATCCCTTAGGGGTGCTGAACCGAACCCGGCAACGGGTCTTGACTTCAAAAAAGTGACTTCTTGGTTGCCATCAAGGTTTCCTTTTCCTGAAGGGTTCAGTACCCCTTTTTTTATTGCTTCCCCCAGCCGCCAATCCCACGCGGTTTCTACAGTTTTTCCACAATTTTTTCACGGGTTTACTTTTTAAATGCGACCTCCGTTTCTTTTCTTCAGAACAGGCATTTTTTTTCTGCTGATCCTGGGCGTGAACCTGGGGCCGGTGGCGGGGACGCTTCACGCAGGCGGCCCGGGTAAGCCGTTCCCAACGTTTGCGGAAACCGCTAAGTTCGCCCAGAAGCACGCCGCCCGTTTGAACCTCGAACCCGGCGAGGCGTTGTTCAAGGCGCGGGACCTGTATTACCAGATCCAGTACAAAAGCGATCAGTTGAAAATTGCCGAAGAGGTGAGGGACCACTTCCTCAAGGCCGTCACAAAATCCGAGGAAAAATTCGAACGCGGCGATGAGGACATTTCGCAAGGGAACATCACCAAGCTGAAGCTCGGTCTATCCGGGGCGGAGAACGATGTCCTGGTGCTCAATAAAGAAATTCATTTTGCCAAGCTTTCTCTGGGGCATCTGCTGGGGTGGACGGTGACCGCCGAAACCCCTCTTGCCGAGCCGGGAATTGAGCCGGTGGACTTCGCTCACCAGAATCTGGAAAGTTACCTCGCCAGCCTGAACGGCCCCAATGACAATCCGGCCCGGAAAGCATGTACCGCCTCCATGTCTTCGGCCAAACGTCTTGAACTCAGCGGGGCCTTCATGGACCTGGATCTTGCGCGGAGTCAAATGGAAATGGCGAATAAAAGCCGAAAGATCACCCGGGCGCTGCTTGTGACCGAGGTGGCGAACTACGACTTTGGCATCGGCAGCTCGGGGGATCTTTTCGAGGCCCTGATCATTTATACCCGGGTGCTCCGGGGCTATTATGAAACCGCCTACAACCTCAACCGGGCGGTGCTTGAACTCAACAGGCAAGCCGTCTGCGGCTGAAAACCGACGGGGGGAGGCTTGCCCGCATGAGCCCTTTCGCTTCCCGGGATGCGTGACGCATGGACTCGCAAAAACATTGGCTGGCCCTCAACATGGTGGTGGGGGTGGGAAAAACGCTTTTCCACCGGCTGGTGCGGGCCTTCGACTCGCCTGAGGAGGTTTTCAGGCGCTCGCCAGCGGAGTTGATGCGGGTGGAGGGCATCGGCGAGAAAGTTGCCGGCGAGATCGCGCGTTTCGAAGTGGATCGGAACGCCGAGAGGGAGCTTCGCCTGATCGAAAAATACCGGGCGCGGCTGATCACCCTGAACGACCCTGAATATCCCTGCCTGCTTAAGGTAATCTACGATCCCCCGCCGGTTATCTACGCCAAGGGAAAGGATTTGCGCAGAGACATGATACCTTTGGCGGTGGTCGGCACCCGGCAGGTGACGGACTATGGCAAGGTGGTCAGCGAATCGCTGGCCGGCCGCCTGGCGGCCCGCGGAATATGTATTGTCAGCGGACTTGCGCGCGGGGTCGATACTCTGGCGCACCGCGCGGCCCTGAAAGCCGGCGGTGACACGCTGGCGGTGTTTGGTTGCGGCCTCGGCCACACCTATCCGCCGGAAAACCACCGGTTGCGCGTGGCCATCGAGGAGCGGGGCACGGTGATCTCGGAATTCCCCATCACCGCGAGGCCGGACAGGAATAATTTCCCCGCGCGCAACCGCATCATCAGCGGCCTGTCGCTGGGGACGGTGGTGGTCGAGGCCGGGGAAAAGAGCGGCGCCCTGATCACGGCGCAGTTTGCCCT
>QJZQ01000075.1 GCA_003246675.1 Nitrospirota bacterium
TCTGGAAAGAAATGGACTGACCCGCGGCAATCGCGTTCTCACGCGACAGTCCGGGCGGGTTGCCCTTGCTCACCAGCTGCGCGGTGTGCGGAACCGTGTCATGCACCTGCGCCACCATTTCACGGAAGCTGCCGTTCCTGCCATAAGCGAAAGGCTCGGTGCCGTGAATGTCGGCCACGGGGCCGCTGCGAATCACTTCGCCGGTCTTGGGATCATGATAGGTCGATCCCCACGGCTCAACGATGGTCGACCCGATTCCGCCGTGCGGCCAGGTCGTGGCGCCGAACGCATGATCGTGCCAGAACACCAGACCCATGTCGACATCCACCCACCAGCGGTAGCGGACGTACTCGGTCGTCACGATCTCCTGCGCCTTATGGGCGTGAGTCATGCCTTCGGTGAAGGTGATGGTGTACTTGCCATCCTTCGCCGGGCCCTTGGTCGGGTCCGGGCTGATGGACTTGATCCAGCGCGCGTCCTTGCCGTTGGGCACTTCGATACCGACGATGATATCAGCGCCGGCATGGAAAGCCGTGGCGTGCTCCGCCATCTGGATCTCGACGGTGCTGTCACCCGGTTTGGTGTCCTTCAGAACTTTGGCGTTCATCGGAACAGGCATGCCGACGTGGTGACCGTCTTTCATCTTCTTGGTGAACTGCTTGTAGGATCTCATCGACTGATCGTACGAGAACCCGGAAATAACCCCGTCCGACGCCTGATTGTCGAACTGGAAGAAATGCGGATGGATGTTGATTTTCGACATCTGGAAGTTCGTGAAGTCGTCGTCGTTCCATTCGCTGGAGAGAAGCACGTCCACACAGTCATACACGTTGGCGCGGATGACCAGGGGGATCGCTTTCTTCGGATCGGCCTTCACCTCGGCCATGTCCTCGTCGATCACGTAGATGAGACCGTACTTGTCGATGACCGGCGGGGTGTTGCCAACAGCCCCGGACAGCTCGATCGGGGTGTTGATGAAATGCAGGTTGTACTGCTTGCGTCCCGCACCTTCCGGGCACAGGCTCCAGCGGCCATGCTCGCCGGGCTTGGCGCCACCGGTGTTCTCCATATCAGCGCCAGAACGGGCGCTGCCCGATTCGGTCTTGGTGATGACCTTCTCATCGGTGAGCATATGGAACGGTTCCAGCCACGGCGCGCCACCATGGTTACGGGCGAAAGGCACCCGCTTGCCAAAGTGAGGCGTCATGTGAGGCCACGCCAGCTTGCCGGAGATCGGCGAGAACTGGATGGAATGCCTCTTGCCGGGATGCGGCGTCTTGAACTTGGGCCACTCGGTCACGGTCTCGCGTTCGGAGAGCGCCCGGTTGCCCTTCCAGCCATAGTCCCACACCGAACCGTCGTAGGCTTTGACCTGTTTGATCTGATCGTCTTCATGACCGGGCTTGCCCTGAGGCGGCAGCATGTACTTGACCCAGTCCTTGATGTTCACCACCGGGCTTTCCTTATCCCACTGGCTGTTGCCCTTATCGGTGATGGTGAACTTCTTGCCGTACCAGTCCATCGTCTTGCCGATGAGCTGGTCGGAAGAAACACCTTTGGGGATGCGGCCTGCACGGTCGGGCAGTTCCTTCAGCGGGCGCATGATGTCGGTGCTCTCAAACGGGTAGTTGCCCGTCTGCAGCGTGTTGTACACACGCCAGTAGCCCCACATGCCGGCAACGTAGTGATGCGCAACGTGGCAGTGGAACAGGAAGTCACCGGCGAGGCGCTGACAGAGGCCGGAACCACACTCGGTCTCAAGGTCGAGAGCTTCCGAGGGTCCGATAACTTCAACGTCCACGCGGTCGGTGGTGGTGCGAACCACGGGGTACTTCACCGGGCCGTCCCAGGCGGCGGTGATCATGTTCTGGATGCCGGGCTCCCGCTTCGGAGACCGCGTCCAGCGGATGGTGCCGCCATGCGGATGGTGAGAATGGAACACCTCGCCACCGCCGTGAATCAGGCGGAACTTGGCCGGGTCGCCCAGGTAAGACCGGGGAATGGTCGTGGGCGCGTCGCCGAAGGTGTAAGAGCTGTAAGCAAGAGACTCATCCTCGAAGTGGAACTTCTTTTCCTGCACCGCGAGGTTGTTGATGCCGAAAGGCTCGCTGCGATAGTTCATCGCCCGCGCCGAAGGCCGGTAGGCGTCGGTCTGCGGGTCGCGCTGCGGAATCATCTCGCCATGGCGGTTGAGCGGGCGGAACGACTCGTCGCCCACTTCGTGGTAGAACAACGCGAATTCGCGGAAGTCCTTCGCCTCGTCGTTGGCGATCATCGCCATCCAGCCATTCTTGAGTTCTCCACCGGTCCACGGATCGAGGTAGTAAGAACCCTTCGGCTCAACGATGAAAGCGCCGATCAGACCCAGGGACGACGGGTCGCGCCCGGCGTGGCTCTGAATTGTATGCGCGCCTTCCTGCTCGTCGATGGGGATGTACCACTCGAAGTCCTGCGTCTCGCCGGACTTGATGATCGCACCCGGGGTGGCGGCGGTGGCCGGCTGCCCAGAGGAGCTGATGATCATCGCGGAACCGTTGATCTGAAATCCAACGTCCTCGTCCTCCACGGCGTTGCGCACTTTCACGCGCACACAGTCGCCCTGGTTGGCGCGGATGGTGAGCGGCTGAATGGCGTCGCCCTGCAAACCGTTGGAGACCGCGCCGGGGTCGAGCTCGTCCTCACGCGCGGCGGCGTTCCTTTCCTCTTCCGCGCGGACCTTCTCGATGTCCTCGGTCAGGGCATACATGTAACCGGGATAGTAGTCGCCCCACTGGTTGAGGGCGACCTCGACATTGATGGCGCTGATGTCGTACGACTTGGTCGGGACGTTGCTCGGGCAATGAGCGCCCTTGAACACCTGCACACCGGCTTCCGAAGGCCCAAGCAGGTAGCTCTGGCCGAGCTGATGGCCTGCCCAGGAATCGTGAAAGCCGCCGCCGGATGACGCGGGAGACGCATGTTCCTTGATTTTCCCCTTGAGGCGGTCCATCAGGTCCATGTAGGTCTTGTCCATCCGTTCCTTGCGGCCTTCCATGCCGCCCATCATTTCCTCATAATCTATCTGGGTCTCAAGCTTGTCCAGCCAGGCCGGGCGGTCTGCGCCGGCTTTCGCGTGGTGCTCGTGGCTGGCATCGCCCTCTGCACCCGCCGGGGCGGCTAGCCCCAGAGACAACAGAAGTACGGCCATCCCGCGCCCGTAACTCCACCCCTTTTTGACATGATGAAACATTATGTTTCCTCCCTTTTTTACCAACGGATAACCCCTCATTCAGCGGCCAGACTGCGGCCGATGAAGGAAAGGCATTTAAAATGGGGCCCGCCGCCTCCCTAACGGCGGACCGCAAACTCTACCATAATTCAATTTTCCCGTACAAGAGCCAAATGGATTTTATCCTCGTTTCTTTGAATCAGCAGGAAAACCTCTTCCCCGGTGGAAACGCCGTCCAGAAGGCGGAGATAACTCATGCGGCTATCGACGTTTTCTCCGTTCAACGCAAGAATCCTGTCTCCCGCCTGCAGGCCGCTGGCCGCCGCCGAACTGTCCGCAAAAACATTTGAAATAACGACACTTGGGCCCCCCTCCTGCGCACCGGCCGGCACTTCCTCGATTTCGATGCCCAGCGGCGGCAGGTCCAGCAGGGGCGATGGCTTCCGGACCAGCGCCTCCCGGATTTTTTTCTGCTTCTCCAGCAGCACCGAAACCACCTGGGTCTTGCCGTCGCGCAGAATATCGAGATTGACGCTCTGCCCGGGGGAGATCACGCCGATCAGGCGGATCATCTTGCTTGGCGAATCCACCGGCGCGCCGCCAATGCGCAGGATGATGTCGCCCGGCTTCAGCCCCGCCCGGTGAGCCGGGTCGCCCTCGAACACGGCGTTCACAAAAACCCCGGAGCCGGCAACCGCCTTGGCCTTGGCGGCGACTTCCGGCGTCACCGGCTCGATGCCCACGCCAAGCCAGCCCCGCGCCACCTCGCCATGCTCGATGAGGTCGCTCGTGACCCGCTTCACCATATTGGCGGGAATCGCGAAACCGATGCTTTGCGCATAATTGATGATCGCGGTGTTGATGCCGATCACCTCGCCGCGGATGTTCAGCAAAGGCCCGCCGCTGTTGCCGGGGTTGATGGAGGCGTCGGTCTGAATAAAGTCTTCATAGCGGGAGAGGTTGACGTTCTCGCGGTTGAGCCCGCTGATGATACCGAAAGTCATCGTATCGTGCAGGCCGTAAGGGTTGCCAACGGCCACCACCAGCTGGCCGACACGGAGGCGGCTGGAGTCGCCGAAGCGCACCGAGTTCAACGGATGGTCCGACTCCACCTGCACCACGGCCAGGTCCGTATCTTCATCGGCCCCGAGCACCCGGCCGACCAACTCATCACCGCCGAACAGCGTCACGGTGACGCGGTCGGCGTTGCGCACCACGTGGCTGTTGGTCACGATATAACCCCCGGCGGCATCGAAAATCACACCCGCACCGGCGTTGGTCGCGCGGCCGGTGGGTTTATCCATACGGCCCACCGAGGGCGAAGGGGGAACATAAGGCGAGAGGTTCACCACGGCGGGCTGAACACTTTCGGCGAGAGACACCAGGGCGTCTTCCAGATCAACCAAAAGGTTCGAACTCGTGGGCCCAGCGTGCGCCGGGGAACAGAAAACAAGGAGACCGAGAAAGAGGAGCCCGGCTTTGAGACGCAACGAGGATTTAACTTGCTTCATATTATATACCCTCCAGAAACCGGGGAAGTGGCGTCTAAGTCAAATAATCACCGGATGAAAGTAAGGAAAGCAGAATTCGCGTTTCCTGTCCAGCATCCAGCGGGTTAAACGGAAAATAAGCGATTCCATGACCCTGCTACCGGCAGCAGCTGCGGAAACCCGCCTCCCACCTCGCCTGCGCGGGCCTGCGAGGAAGGAAAGGATTCAAACGCTTGCAGGCCCCAGGCCGCCCCCGCCCCACCGGGCGGGGAAAAAGGGAAACACCAGAACCACAGTGTCAGACCAATCCAGCCGTTGTATTTATTTACAACCCAAAAGCGCGCCACCGGCCCAGGCGGCCGGCTCGACAACATTCCGGGAACCGGGCAATTCCCTTGATTTCTTTATCACGGCATGAAAAAGTAAAAGACTGGAACCACAGGACTTTTTATAATTCAGGGTCCGGAGGGTGTCAAGCGCATTCTCCCGACCCCCGCCGGGGCCGGGACGCCGCGATAAAAGAGCATCGCCCCACGCGAAAAAACCACCAACGAATACAGGGAGCCGAAATTATGGCCAGCGAGCAGGAGACTTTTGAAACCCAGACCGCCGAGGAAATCCTGAAATGGACCATCGCCACCTACGGCCCGCGCGCCGGGCTTGCCTCGAGCTTCGGCATGGAGGACATGGTCCTCATCGACATGCTCGCCAAACAAGGCGGCGGCCTCACCCTGTTCACCCTGGACACCGGACGCCTGCACGAGGAAACCTACCAGACCATGGAACGCGTGCGCACGAAATACGGCCTTGAAATCGTCGCGTACTTTCCCGACCGGCAGGCCGTCGAAACTTTACTCCGGCAAAAAGGTCTCTACTCGTTCCGCGAAAGCATCGACAACCGCAAGGAGTGCTGCCGCATCCGCAAAGTGGAACCCCTCAACCGCGCCCTCGCCCCGCTGGATGCCTGGGTGACGGGGCTGCGCCGCGAGCAGAGCGTGACACGAACCGACGTGCCCAAAGTGGCCGAAGACGCCGACCACCCGCCGATGGTGAAGATCAACCCCATCGCGGACTGGAGCGAACAGCAGGTGAAAGATTATATCGAAGACCACAAGGTTCCCGTGAACCCGCTGCACGCGAAGAACTACCCGAGCATCGGCTGCGCCCCCTGCACCCGGCCCGTCGAACCGGGCGAAGACATCCGCGCCGGGCGCTGGTGGTGGGAAAACCCAGAGCACAAGGAATGCGGCCTGCACCGGCGGGGGTGAGCGACGGAACAGCTACTTCTAAACTTGAGACAGAGCAGGCAATATCAGGCAACGCGAAACACAATCAATAATTTGGTCCCGACTCGTTTGACGACATACACCATGCTATCCGAGTCGGAACAAAGCTAAGCAATGCACCTGTTTTTTTGGGGATCGGCTCCCTTTATTAAAATTACACTCCGAGAATGATAAATGAGCGACACTCTTCCCCCATGCCCACAGTGCAAATCTGCATACACTTATGAAGATGGCAACCTTGTAAT